>JAFGIM010000027.1 GCA_016929605.1 Spirochaetales bacterium
GTGCACGCTTTGATCAATCTCCAGGTGGCTTTCGATTCGTCCTTCGTCGGCGATAAAAAGCTTGCGGTGGCGGTATTCTTCCCGCTTACCCTTATTCCAGTTTCGCACAGATCGATAATATCCGACTATGCGGGCGTATACCTCGGTAGACGTTCCATGCACGTCGGTGAGTTCGTTCCTGACATTCTGGATGTCTGATTCAACTTGTTCAATCGTTCTCATTTTTCCCCTCCCAGGGTTTTTATATTATGTTCCTGAGGGGTAACGAACATACTGTTCGCGCTGTCCCCCCGGTCTATATTATCGTCCATTCAGTATCGATTTTCTTTCTTCTTCAAGGACTACCAGTCGGTTCGTCAGTATCTCTTCCCGTTCGGCCTTGCATTTTGGGCATTCAAAAAATTCTCCGTTAAGGTAGCCGTGTACCGGACAGATGGAGAAGGTTGGCGAGATAGAGAAGTATGGCAGGCGGTAATTGGACGCAACCGCCTTTACTAAATCTCTGCAAGACTCCCAATCTTTAACTGCCTCGCCAAGGAAGATATGGAATACCGTTCCGCCGGTGTATTTGGTTTGCAGTGCCTCTTGATGATCAAGCGCGTCAAAGATGTCGGCGGTGTAGCCAACGGGAAGTTGACTCGAGTTGGTGTAAAAAGGATCTGCGTCTCCGGATGTTATAATGTCCGGGTACTTCTTTTTGTCGTGGCGTGCAAGGCGATAAGAGGTGCTTTCCGCCGGGGTTGCTTCCAGGTTAAAAAGGTCTCCGGTTTCCACCTGGAAATCTGCTAGTTTCTGCCTCATGTGAAGAAGCACTTTTTCGGCAAAGGCCTTTCCCCTCGGGTCAGTAATGTCTACGCCAAGGAAGTTAAGACACGCCTCGTTCATTCCACAAATACCAATGGTAGAGAAGTGATTGTTAAGATGTGTCAGATAACGCCTGGTGTAGGGGAACAGTCCTCCGTCCAAAAGGCGTTCAATAACTTTTCGCTTAAGGCGAAGGCTTATCTTTGCCTGTTCCATCAGATAATCAAGACGAGCATAGAACTGTGCATCGGTTTTTGCCAAATAGGCAATTTGGGGCATGTTGATGGTAACAACGCCGATCGATCCGGTAAACTCATCCGATCCAAACAGCCCGCCGCCTCGTTTTCTGAGCTCTCGTTTGTCCAGCTGAAGTCGGCAGCACATGGAGCGCACGTCGGCCGGATTAAGGTCTGAATTAAGGAAGTTTTGGAAGTAGGGCGTGCCGTAGCGGGCGGTCATCTCGAACAAAAGTTGTGCATTGTGGCTCGACCATTCAAAATCCTGAGTTATGTTGTACGTCGGGATGGGGTACTGGAAACCGCGTCCGGCAGCATCGCCTTCAAGCATCAGCTCAATAAAGATACGGTTTATCGTGTCCATTTCCTTTTGACAGTCGCCATAGGTAAAGGGCATGTCCTTTCCGCCAACCACGGCCGGTTTATCGGCAAGGTCTTGGGGGCAATTCCAGTCCAGGGTAATGTTGGTAAAGGGCGCCTGACTTCCCCAGCGACTTGGTGTGTTAACGCCGTAGATAAAGCTTTGGAGGCACTGCTTTACTTCTTTGTCGGTAAGGCCGTCCTTTTTTACAAAGGGAGCAAGGTAGGTGTCGAAAGAACTAAAGGCTTGTGCACCCGCCCACTCGTTTTGCATAATTCCCAAAAAGTTAACAATCTGTTGAATCAAGGTAGAAAGGTGGCATGCTGGTTTTGAGGTTATCTTGTCGGGTACACCACCAAGGCCTTCGGCTATAAGCTGGCGGATAGACCAGCCGGCGCAATAACCGGAGAACATGGAAAGATCGTGTATATGGAAGGCCGCGGTACGATGCGCTTCTGCCACTTCTTCGGGGTAGATATTCTTGAGCCAGTAGTTGGCGGTAATGGTTCCCGAGTTGTGGAGGATAAGTCCGCCAAGGGAGAAGTTAACGTTCGCATTTTCTTTGACGCGCCAGTCAGACTGACTGAGGTAGCCGTCCATGGTTTCGTCAATGTCCAGAAGAAGGCTCTTTGTGTCTCGGATAGCTTCGTGGCGTGCGCGGTAGAGGATGTATGCCTTGGCGATCCGCACTTCATTGGCTTCTATAAGGACGCTTTCTACAATGTCTTGAATTTCTTCGATTGCGGGAATGGAATGAGCGTGACGGCCGGCCATCATGGTACGGATATGCTCTTCAACCTTGTCGGTAAGGGCCTTTGCCTTATCGGGGTTTCCATCTCCTTCTACGGCCGCAATGGCCATATCAATTGCCTTTTCAATCTTGCTCCGGTCATAATTCATAACCTCGCCGGAACGCTTTACTACGTTCTTGAGGAATGATGCTGCCTCGGGGTCCTTAGACGTACCAAGAAAGTGCTTCCATTCGGGGAATACCCCCTGTGTTGTATCTGCCGGTTCAGTGCTCGCTGCCATGTTCTCCCTCCACTTTGTTTACTTCTGCGATAAACTCTTCAAGATTTCCGAAATGCCGGTATACCGAGGCAAAGCGTATATACGCAACCTTGTCTACCTGGTACAACTTGGCGAGCACCAGCTCCCCGAGCATTGCGCTGGATATTTCGCGCGATCCCTTGCCTGCCATGACCGCCTGATCTTCGATCTCGTTGACGATGTTTTCTATCGTCATGGTGGAAAATGGCCGTTTCTCCAGGGCACGCTCAATTCCATGCTCAATCTTTGTCCGGTCAAAGGGCTGACGGCGTCCGTCCCGCTTAATGACCATCAGTTGTTTTTCCTCAATGCGTTCGTAGCTCGTAAAGCGGTAACCACAACCGATACATTCCCGGCGTCGGCGAATACTGTCGCCGTTTGCCAGGGTCCTCGATTCAATTACCTTGTCGTCAAAACTGCCACAATGAGGACATCTCATGAAATCTCCAATCCTATCCTGTACAGTACCAGATATAGTGTCATTTACGACACCGAAAGTCAGTCTAACACCATTTATGGTGTTTGACAATCTTTTTTTCGGTAAATTTACACAAGAAGTTTAGCGTCGGTTTTGGATAGCCTTATCGGTGGTCGAGGCCATATCAAGGAGTTGCAGAAGGAGAAGGGGGAGGAGCTTGCGGTATCGGTGGATAGTCGTGCGCACAAGAGAGAGCGGGCCTTTGGCGCTCCTTCCCCCTCGTGCACGATACGAGAGATCCAGGGCATACCAGGCGTCAAGGATGCGTGGAATAAAGGTGATAGTAAGGGAAAGATAAAACGACAGACTTTCGAGTCGGGAAAAGGCCGGATGAAGGTGGATAAGGAGTCGATGCGGCAGGTCGATGGCACGCCGTATGTCCCGCCCGCTGGTAGTTTCGTAAAAGAGGGCTCCGGCAAGAAGGGCAGTAGCGAGTTTAAGTAGATAGAGGGCCGACCCTTGCATCTCGGCACCAAAGTGTTGGCGGGATTCAGCGCTTAAGGGAAATTTAAAGAGCATCATAATAACGGCGTAACTGACTACAAAGGTGCCAAGCGAGCGGAAGCTTCGAGCAGCAATTCCGGCAAGAAGGGAGAGCAGTGATAGAAAGGCGAATACGGCGATAATGAACAATAGATCGGCCTTGAAGGATAGGGTTGGAAGGATAAACAAGAGGATGAGCTTAATGGGAGCAGGAAAACGATGGATACACGTTGTTCCTGGGGTGTAACAAAACAGGCGATTAAGGGGTAGTCCCTTGTTCATGTTTCATCCATCCATAAAAGATCGGAAGCTTGACGGTAGGATCCGATGGGGGAACGAATACCCCAGCTTTTAAGCGGTGCTTCGCTCAAGGCTGTGTCGGGCGCTCCGTTATAGACTATTTTTCCGGAGACTAACACGATGAGCCGATGTGCAAGCGCAAGAACTTTTTCAAGTTCGTGAGTCAGGATCAAGATGGTTCTTCCTTCTTTTTTGAGATCCCGGATAACGCGGTTAATGCCGACAACGCCATCCCAATCAAGATTGGCGTACGGCTCATCGAAGATAATAATGGATGGATCGATGGCGAGTATCCCCGCTACGGCAAGCCGACGCTTTTCTCCGCCGGAAAGGCTTCGGGCGGGAAGCTGTTCTTTTCCGGCTAGTCCTACACGGCAGATACACGTTCGGGCTATTTCTTCTGCCTCTTGTGCGTTCTTTCCCCGGTTTTCTGGCCCGAACAGGACGTCCTCAAGGACTGTGTCCCCAAGTATTTGTGCCTGTGCGTCCTGAAAGACAAGGCCGACCGTTTCCTCCCGGCCCTGTGCATCGCGGGCGATGGTGATGCTCCCCCGATCGCACCGATCAAGGTTCGCTATCAGGTGCATCAAAACACTCTTGCCCGATCCATTTGCGCCGGATATTACCAGACATTCTCCTCGTTGAACAGAAAAACTCACACCGTCCAGTGCGGGTACCGTTGAGGGGGGGAATATCCGGTAGATGTCGGTAACTTCGAGTATTGTATCAGTCATTCACAGCAATATAGCGGCGTACCAGCGGTTTGATTTTTAAGGCAACGGGTAGAACAATCGCCACCTTGATAAGGTCTGCCGGGATAAAGGGCAGGAGTCCCTTGGTTAGCGCCTCTTGTAGAGACAGATGTAGGTGAGATCGAAGGACCAGTACGCCCGGCACATAAATTGCGGCAAATCCGGCAAGGGTTGCCGCAAGCAGGATGGGAAAGGCTTCTTTTGCCGGGCGGTTATCGGCCTTGGCACTAAGGTAGCCTGAAACAAGGGCTCCAATAAAATAGCCGGCCAGGTAGCCACCGGTAGGGCCTGCAAGGACAGCGTATCCGCCCCGGCCACCGGAGAAAACCGGCAGCCCAAGGGCTCCGGCAATCAGGAATAGTCCAACCGCACCAGCTCCCTGTATGGGACCGAGAATGAGGCCAGAAAGGATGGCAAAGGCATTTTGTAAGACCAGGGGAACCGGCCCTACGGGAATAATAAAAAGGGTTCCTACCGAGATAAGGGCAGCAAAGAGACAGGTGAGTATTGATCTAAGCGATGATTGTTTCATGGTTTATTCTCCAGAATTATGGTGGGCATGAGCGTATCGGTGGGTATGTTGTCTGTCAAGAAGCAGCTTCCGTGCAGTAAAAAAGCTGACGATGAGCAGTAGCATAAGGGGAAACCAGTCTCCGGCTACGGCATAGAAGGTGCGTGTATGCGGGTATACCGGGGCAGTGACCCTCATGGAAGCGGCGGTAAATAAGGGCATGCTCGCTATAATTGTTCCGGTCGGATCAATTACCGAGGTAAAGCCCGCATTTGTTGATCTGACCAAGGTTGTACGCAATTCTATGGAACGATAAAGAGCTATTGCGTGATGTTGCATTTCTGCGCTGTCGGTACGCGACCAGGCATCATTAGTCAGATTGATCAAGAGCTCGCTTCCCTGAAGGTGAAGCCGGGCACAGAGGGCAGAAAAAGCGTCTTCAAAACAAATGGGGGTTGCAAAACGAAGCGGCTTGCCGTCTTTTGCCATGATCTCCATGGTTTTATATTCTTTCCCCGGTATCCATCCCCGAGAAAAGCCGATGAGGGAATCAAAAAATTTCCTGATTATCGCATATTCGGTAAAGGGGAGGTATTCAGCAAAGCTCACTAATTGAATCTTTCCGTACCAGTCCTTTTGCTCTCCCGAAGGATCAACCAAAATAACTGAATTGGAATATTCACGACTTTCGCGGTTAACCAGGACTGGGGAGCCAACGAGCAGGGGCGTGTCTATTTCGGCCATGAAGGGGATAAAGGGATCTCCTTCGGGTATTCGCTCATAAAAGGCACGATTTGGCTCATAGGGACGATTCAGGATTGACTCGCTCCAGACAACAAGATCCGCTTTTCCTCGTGTATTAAGAGAATTACGGGTTAATTGTTGTGAAGCCTGGATGGTTGCCCGGTAATCGTCTACCCAGGGATCGGCGTTTTGCTGTACCAGAATCAAGTCTACCTCTCGCTCAGGTTGTGGCGGAAAGGTGAGTTTAAGACCACCTTGCGTAAGGATCAGGAGTACCAGAGCTCCTGTAAAAGAAAGGCTTACGCCATGAAGGCGAGTTCTGGATGTACCGGCCAGCAGATATTCGGCGGTGCAAGCGGGGATAAGGGCCAAGATAAACGATAGCCCCCAGGTTCCGGTGTATTCGGCGATTTGTATAAGAGGTTTTGCCCCGGTTACCGCCATCACAAGGGTTCCCCAGGGATAGGCAAGGAAGCCCGAGGATTTTACCCATTCCCAGAGAGTCCACAGGGCGGCAAAGGTAAAGGGAGCGAGGTGTCCGCCCCGTTTAACCGCCTCTCGCAGGATGCGGCCGACGGGAAGACCCAAAAAAAAGTAAAAAAGAGATGAGCCGCCCAGAGTAAAGATGGCAAAGTCTGCAAAGTTCGCAAGCCAAAAACTCGACATACAGTGAACGGCTGCAAGAAAAAGAGCTCCGGCAAAGGGAGCACTTCGATCAGTTGCTGTATACCGCAGGGCGGTATACAGCGGGAAAAGGGCAACGACTCCCAGAACCCAGTTCCCATGGAGAAAAAACTCGTTTGGAATTCCGGCGGAAAGGAGTATCGCCGAGAGGAGGCTTAAGAGCATTGTATATATCAAGTTCATTATTGGGTTCAGTTTACTCATTTTTGTTGAATCATTTCAATATTGCCTCTATTATATCCCTATGCAGAAAATTGTGAGCTTTCATCACGATGAATATGAATCTGCTCCGGTTCTGACTGTTTCGGCACCGGGTCGATTCCACCTTCTTGGGGAACATACCTGGTTCGCCAAGGGCAATACCCTGTCCATGGCTATAGATTATCGTTTGTATCTGTGTGTATCCGAACGGAATGATCAAAACTTCAGGCTTTTTTCAGTATCACTTGGGGAACGCAAGAAAATTTCCTCTTCCAATCTTAAATACCGTAAAGAGGATCGCTGGGCGAACTCGGTTAAGGCGGTTATTTCTTCATTTATGGAATACGGGATTCAAATTCCCGGCCTTAATTTTACGATTTTGTCGGAAATTCCCCCCGATGCCGGTTTGGGAACCCCAAACGCTCTTAAGGCTGCGTGCGCCATAGCCCTCAGGAAGCTCTACGCCCCGAATCTTGATGAACCAACCCTGGTTGCCATTCTTGAGCGGGCTAATACACATTTTCTTAAAACCTATGCCCATAGGGCTGATATTCTGTGCGCACTTTCCGCAAAAAAAGGCCATTGTATTCGTACCGATCATCACAAGGTGGGGGCAGAACTCTTCCCTTTTCCGGAGGATCGCTACTCAATCGTCTTAACCGATTCTCGCGTGCCCCGGGTATTGGCGCGAGAGGAACTGGCGATGCGTATTCAGGAATGTATTAAAGCATACGAGATTGTTAAAACAGATCCAGACGCTCCTGCCGATTTTAATCAGTTAACCGAGTCAATTCTTGAAGAAATTGTGGATATTCCTGAATCAGTGAGGCGCAGGGTTATCTTTATCATTCGCGAGTCCGAAAGCGTACGTGAAGCGGTAAATGCCCTCTCTCATAATGAGTTTGTGCAGTTTTCCCGCATTGTTAATCGCTCTCATGAGGGCTTACGGGATCGCTTTGAGATATCCTGCCCTGAGCTTGATTGGCTTGTAAAACGCGCTCTTGAATTTGTTATTCCGGATGTCCCGGAGCTGGTATGCTCGCGAATGACTGGTCGCGGCTTTGGTGGCTGTACCTATGCCATACTGCCCAAGATACATGTAGATGCCTATCTTAAAAAATTGGAGGATTACGAGCGTATCTTTGGTTTTAAACCCGTTCAGTATCAGGTATGCGCCTCTGACGGCGCGTGCGTTTTATGATATACTGCCTTTCATGACGATTCTTATTACTAACGACGATGGTCTTTCATCCGAGGGAATTCAGATATTAGCCGCTCATTTACGCGATACTCATGAGGTGTGGGTTGTGGCCCCTTCTTCTAATCGCTCCGGTGTATCCCATGGCATTACCATGGGCGGTTCCCTTGAGCTAACTCGTTGCGGACATCAGGAATACTCCTGTTCGGGCCTTCCCGTTGACTGTTCAATTACTGCCTTTGAAGCGATAATGCCCCGGCGTCCCGATGCGGTTATTTCCGGTATCAATCGAGGCGCAAATATCGGAACCGATATTGTATTTTCCGGCACCGCTGCCGCCGCTCGTCAGGCGTCTTTTTCCGGTATTCCCGGTATCGCCGTCAGTCTTGTCTGCGAGGATGAGCGGTTTCATTGGGAGCCCCTTGCACGTTTTGTACGGGATAATCTTGACACCCTTGTGTCCTTATGCGATCGGGATATCTTTGTTAATATAAACGCTCCGTCTTTACCAAGGTACCGGGGCGCGCGAATTACCGGTATATCGCGCCGGCTTTACAAGGATAGTATCAGGTTGGAAACCGGCAACGACGGTCAAACAAGAAGCTTTTTTGAAGGTGGAACTATTGATACCCATGGGGATGACGATTGTGACTGGAGGGCTGTATCCTCCGGCTTTGTGTCGGTATCGCGAGTTCATGCTCAGCCCCTGTCGGCTTCCCTTGGGGAGATAGCTGAACCGGCTTTTAAGGTGTAATGTGGAGGGATGATGTCGGATACGATGAAAGAGGGGATTAACCTGTACCGTAGCGGGCAATGGACAGACGCGCTTACGGTTTTTTTAGGAATTCCTTCCGGAGAGGGAGGGGGAAACCTTCAGCTGGCCTATTACATCGGCCTCTGTTATGCACGTTTGGAACGCTATGATGATGCCTTGGTGTATCTTGAGCAGGTTGTTACCGCGGATACCGATTTGGCCCGTGTCTATCAATGTCGCATGGTCCTTGCTGTTATATACACCCTTACCGAACGAACCCGTCTTGCTGCTTTTGAACTTCACAAACTCATTGATTCAGGCTATGAATCCCCACAGGTGTTTAGCTCTCTTGCCTATATTGCTTTTGAACATGGATCTACCGACGAGGCAATTCAGTGGTATGAAAAGGCTCTTGCTCTGGAATCCAACAGTCCAACTGCCTTAAATGGTTTGGGCTATGTATTGGCGGAGACCGGTAAGGATTTAACCAGGGCCTTAACGATGTGTAAAAAAGCGGTGGACGCGCAGGGTAATAATCCTGCTTTTCTTGATTCTATTGCCTGGATTTATCACAAGCTTGGGCTCGTCTCCGAGGCCAGAACCTATGCCCGGCGCGCGCGCGAGGGTAATCCCAACAGTCCGGTCATCACTCGCCACTTCCGGGAGATAACACAAAAGGCCGGAGGCTCTATATGAAAAAAAAATTGTTATTGCTTGGTCTTGTTGTATTAAGTCTTATTTTTCTTGTGACGGTGAGCGCTCAACAAATAACCCGCGCTGATCGGGTTATCGCGTATGAGGAATTTCGTCGCGGTGTTCAAGCCTGGTATCGAGGCGCATTTAATGACTCCATTCTTGTGTTTGAAAAAGCCCTTTCTCATTTGCCGGGAGAACCCCTCATCCTGGAATGGCTTGGTAAGGCATATTACCGCTCCGGGGTGGAAGGCGCAGCATTGCAACAATGGCAATTTGCCGCAGACGCAGGTCATGGAGGGATTCTTCTAAAAAACAAAATCGAGACGGTGCGGTATAGAAGATCTTATTCTCGCTCTGATCCTGCCTCCGAGCGATATGTTGAGTCCGCCCAAATCTCCGGAACAAGGGATGGTCAGGTTTTATTTCGTCAGCCGGTGTCGGCCGCTGCTGTAGCCGACGGTAGTTTTTGGGTTGTTGCCTATGGTTCAAACGAGCTTGTTCACTTTGATGTGAATGGTCAGATTCTTGGCCGATCCCGTGGCCCGCTATCGGGCTTTGATCGTCCTTTTGATGTACTTGCGCTTTCGGACGGTCGCTTGTTGGTAAGCGAAATGGGTGCGGATCGCATCTCCCTTATTGCTCCCAATGGTTCGTATGACGCTTCCTTTGGAAAAAAGGGAAGGGGCCTTGGTGAGCTCGTTGGGCCTCAGTATCTTGCTGTTGATTCTACGGGTAACATATATGTGACCGATTTTGGCAATGCGCGCGTTATGGTCTTTGATCCAGAGGGAAAGGCTCTTTTCTCCTTTGGCCAAAAAAGCGCTCTTTTTCCCGGTTTTAGCGCACCTGCTGGTTTGGTTGTACTTGATAGTCGTGTTCTTGTCTCGGATATGGTATCAGGGGCCTTGTACGCCTTTGATACTGCCGGCAATTATCTGGATACGGTACTTCCGGAAGGAAGCATTACTGGCTGCCAATCGCTTCGCACATGGAAGGAAGGTATTCTGGTCGCTCTGCCAAACAGGGTCCTTTCTGTAGACACGCGAACCTTTGCCCGATCGGAGATTGCACGCCTTGGAAACGCGCCTTCGCGAATTACGGCAGTTATTCCAGACGTGAATGGTAACCTGATTATGACCGATTACAAGGGAGGCTTTGTTCAAGTTGCCTCTCGATCCGCGGATTTGGTGGGCGGTCTTTTTGTGCATGTGGACAGGGTAAATGCGGACAAGTTTCCCTCTGTTACCCTTGAATTGCGCGTTGAAGACCGTAATCGCCGTCCTGTGGTAGGTCTAAAGGACGCCAATTTTTTAATTACCGAAGGTCAGCGCCCAGTCATAACGCCGAGACTTCTTGGCGCCGGGTTTATGCAGGATGCTCTTGATGTAACTGTTATACTCGATCGCTCACCGGCATCTGCGGCACGATTACAGGACATACGTGCAGCCCTTGCCGATATTAGCCGGGCTATGAAGGGGAAGGGGACCATACGCGTTGTGTCCGCAGGCTCTCTTCCTGTGCTTGAAGGTTCAAGCCCTTCGTCTGCACCCATATGGTCATCCTTTACGCCACGAACCCAGGTTGCCCGCGACTGGAAGTTCGATGTAGCGCTGCGTCTTGCCGTTAACGATTTGATTAACGCCTCTGCTCGCAGAGCGGTTATTTTTTTGAGCTGTGGTGAAGTCGGCGATCTTTCTTTTAACCGCTACGCTCTCAATGATCTAGCTTCTTACCTTGGCAATAATGGGGTTTTGTTTACAACCATTTATTTGACCCAGGGCCAGGCGGTAAGCGAGTTTGAGTATTTGTGCGCAGCAACATCAATGCGTTCTTGGTATTTGTACCGCAGCGAAGGGCTTGCCGAAACGATACAGTCCCTGCTGACCTCGCCAAATGGAAGTTATCAGCTTTCGTATGTGTCGTCCCTGCCCACGGATTTTGGGAAGGCATATTTACCGGTTGAGGTTGAGGTGTATTTGATGAATCGGTCTGGACGGGATGAAACGGGATATTTTTCTCCGCTTGAATAGCCTTAGTACATAACCTTTCCGCGGCATCCAAGTCTAATGCTCAGGTCGGACATTTCCTTGTCGTACCGATTCCAGATAAAGCCGCCAAACACAGCGACTTCGCCATTCTTGCCAATTCCGGTTGCAAGTGTATGATCCCAACCAGCTTGCGCGGTCAATTGTTCTCCCGCGCTTACCGTAATGCGTATGGAATCCTCCCTCCTGGAAGTGAGTTCCCAATCTGTCCATAATCTGACCAGGGCCGTCAGGAATGAATGATCTATCGGCCGTTTCCAAATAAAGGCGATGCTGTCTCGAGTCAGTTCTCCTTGACCGGATTGAGAAGGGGAATCGTAATGGAAGGTGTTTTCGATGGATATGGTCGCATCGGTTTCAAAGAACAACAAGAGCGAATGCCATACATCAATGCTCCAGGTGTAATACTGTGTACCCCATTTTGAGGACCAGGTATATATCTGCGAGATTTCATCCTGAGTATACCAGGGGAACAGGGCGAGTCGGCTATAATTGCCCGCGATGTTTATTGCGTTAAAGCCAGCTTTTACACCCGCAGTCCAGGTGTCCGGCACTTCAAGACTTACTGCATCGGTCATAGTTTCTCTCATGATAAAAGTTCCCAATGATGAAGGAGTCCATATATCGCTGAGGCGGGATTGGGAAGAGCGTGACCAGTCAATGGCGTACCGGTTTATAAAGGTACGCGAGGCTTCGCTTCGATCATCGCGAATTGTACTTCCAAGATCGTCCATGCACAGATCTGCAATGGGTGGGGTTTCTACAAGGAAATCCATGCGCGATATATCGCTCAAGAGCGTTTCGCTGTCTTTAAGATAATCCCCACCGGCAGTGGTCTGTCCCTCTGTAATGGCGCTTCTTGTCCAAGAGGGAGTGAGCAAGGTTGAATACAGGTTGATGGGGAAGGATAACTCAAAATCCATTGTGGACGATGTTTGTACGGTTTGGACGGCATAATAGCCCGAAGCGGCCCCAGCGTATATCTGTAGTGAAGAAAGCGAGATAGCGCTTGTTTCTTTCCAGGGAGTATTCCAAATAAGACGCGCCGAGTTTTTTCCTTCTCGCCTCCATGCCTCTTCTTCCCCTAATGAAGTGAGCCACCAGAGACTGTCGCTCCAGAGGGCGCCCCATGAGTCCCCCTGAATATCGGGCCGGGGAGATAGACCTTCCTGGCGAAAGCGACTTGCAAGTTCAACAGATAAAAATCCTGCGTACCCTGACGGAGTGTGAGGAGAAAGGGTAAAGCCAAGATTTCGGGTTAAAGATCTTCCTGATCCATGAATCCCGCCATCCAGACGGCCGTTGAGAACTCCTGCAACAAAAAGTGAATCTTCTCTTCGCACAGATTGAAGACCAAAATCTGCTTGATAGTTTTCTGATGCGGTAACAGGGCCGACTGGAATGGACAGCGTGTATCCCGCGCTATCTATCGCGCGATCAGAGGCGCTTGAAGCAGAGACAAAGCCTGATGTCTTTGCGCGTAAGATATCGACAGATGCCTCTGCGCTTGTTGAGACGACGCTTTCGGTGACTCCTGTTCCGGTAGCACTATCAGAGCGTATTGAAAGAGATGGATTTGATATGACAGGAGTGGAGAGCGCGCTAAGGACCGGCCCTTCTTTTTTCCATGCAAGCGTTGTTTGATTTCGACCAATTATTTCCTGTTCAGTTTCTTCAAGATACCACTCGTCCACAATAAAGCCCCAGGCATTTGAGCCATAGGCAGTTAAGAGTTGGTCTTCGGGAAGGGTGGGCCATCCGGTAAAGATCAGATCAAGACGGACTGGTCGAACGCTTCTGTCTCGTGCGTTGACCATAACCTGGGATGCGGGAATGTCGCGACCGTTTACCTGAACAGTGTTTGTATCAAGGTTAATGCTGATCAGGTTCCAGGTCCCGCTTTCTAAGGCGCGGGCACTCAACGATATGTCAAGGGCGGCTTTTTCTCCGGTTGTACTCGCTCGGGTAAGCCGTACCGACATGCGTGCAGAGTCCAGATCCTGGTCATCCTCCGGAAGACGTTCAGGGTATAGATAAAATGCAAAGGTTCGATATACATCAAAAGGAGATTCGGGGAAGAAACGAGTGAGGCGAGCGCTAATGGTATATAATTGCGGAGTAAACCCAAAGGCAAGCACCCGGTTTACCGAGGAAGAAATGAATTTTGACAGGACCTCATCTTTGCGAGCTGCCAGGTTATGAGTATCCAGTCGTTCGGTAACAAAGGTTCCACTTCCGTTTGGCTGTTGAGGTTCAAGGCTTGCGGTAAACTCTGTTTCTGTTATTTCTATGGTTGCAGTGGACAGGCGAATCGCAAGAGGGTCACTCTCGCTAATCGCAGAAGCAGGAGAAGGACGGATTATTAAACGCATATCCTGACCGGCTGCAAGTATTGAACGATCTTCATCGTTAAGCGAGATTCCTGCTATCTTCCATTCACCGTCCGCGGCAGGTGTTTCCAGTTTCCAGGTCCGGATCGTATTAGTGTCTTCATAGTATTTCTCTGTTCTTGCTCCGAGCTGAAGATACAGTTCGTAATCATCACGGCTACCACTGTTTCTTATTTCCATCCTGATTGTTCTAGCTCCGGTATATGAAAGGCCACCCTTTTCCCCGGTAAGGATAACCGCTCCAGTCCATGAATCAACATTGGTAAGCGTTGCCTGAAGATTAAGATTAGCCGACGATTGGGCCGAAGAGGATGTTGAGGGAAGCTTGTCGTTAAGGATGCCCTCTGGCTCTATATAGTCTTGCGCTTCCAAACGTACGGAAGGATTTTCAAGGCTGTCCATTGCCGGTGCGTTTAGAAGAATCGCCGATGCGGTAGACACCGGTATGTACCAGTCGCTTGCAGGATGCAATAATCGCTCTCCACCGTCCATTCCTAACAGTCGATAGGTGCCGGTAGTATCAGATACCGACAGTTCAGCGGCAAAAGCCGATGATAATTGGAAATCGTTTTCTTTCCAGGCAAAGCCGGTAGATAGCACCAGCGAGCCAGGGCTTGATTCGCTTGCATCGGTGTATCCGTTTTGCGAGATATTCCATATAAAGGACGATGCTACATGGATAGTTAATGCTTTGGTTGCTTCCCATTCAATTCCGCCCGCTATGGTAAGTGCGGCGTTTCGGCCTCCGGAATCTGTTTCACTCCAGTAAATCCTGATTGTTTCAGTTATTCCCGGATCGCGAAACAGGGTTAGAATTCCGCTTTCTTCTTCAAAGCGAAAATTGGTTTCTGTAATGCCATTGCGCGTAACGCGAATAGTTCCCGCTATAACATTATCCCCAAGGGAAATTGATCCAATTGGTGTATATCCCCTGGACCGTATGACGATACCTGTTGTATCAAGGCCCGGACGAAGATAGATGCCGGGGAAGCGGTTTGCCAGAGGGAAGCGGCTTTCTGCTTCCCTCGTTTCTCTCCGTTCGCCCCAGGTTGCCGGTGTAATAAAGAGCTCGGCCCAGGACCCTTCCAATAACGTGGTGTCAAATCCTGTATACGGAGTTTCTGATTCGCTGTTTATAACATCCAGCGTTGTCCCCTCGCATTCATAGCGCGAGGCAAGGTTGAAGGGAGAAAAGCGACCTCGTTCAAAAATAAGCAGGGCTTCTTTCCCGTCTATCCGCGTTATATACTTATTGGCAAGCTCGCTTTGATAATCCGGAAGCGATGGGTCTGGTATAATTGATGAAGAGATACTTTGACCTGAGGATTCAAACCATAGACGTGTATCCTGAATAAAACTTTGTAAAGCAGGTCCAGCTCCTGCCCATGCCCCTGAATACACTATTGCTACCGATTTTGTGGTTGCACTGTTAAGGGTAAGTATTCCCCCGATTCCTTCGAGTCTCCATTCGTCGCTATCGAGTTTTCTCCATCTTCTGCCGGCAGCATAGCTTGTGTCGTCTCGGAATTTTCCGTTCTCATCTTCCACATATACTTCTACTGACCCTGAAACAACAGGATCGGGAAGGGCGAACCATTTACCGCGAACCGGATTTTCAATTGGTATAAGGGTGTCGGTGACCTCGTTCATACCCGATAGAACCATCTCTTTTTCTTTAAGGCTATCGTAGCGAACCAGGGCATCGGCTTTCCATCCTTCGCCCGAGAAGGTTCCCATCATACCCGGTTGAATAGCCCTTCCGCCCCCAACGACAATAAAGGGATAGCGGTCAGGAAAAACGATACCGGCATTTCCTATGCGCACATGTTTAATTGCACTCTCATCATCCCCGACATAACCGGCAGCAACGGTGTTTCGGGTAAACTCTTCGGCAAAGGCTGCTTCGAAGTACCAGGTTTTATCGATAAAGAGCCAGGTTGTTAAATCAACACGTTGGGTAAATATTGGAGGGGAAAGGCTCATTCGTGAACCGGTGTGATCAAAGGTAATTAGTAGCGCTCCCTCCAGACTGGCTTCCCAGCTACCGTCTAAAAAGAATTCAACCTCGCTATCGTAGAGGTTAAAGCTATACAAGGTTTGGGGGTCTTCGGCGGCGAATAAGCCACTCATTCGGGCAATAAAGGCTTCATCAATTGTTGCATATGTTTTGCTGCCTTGTTCAGGCTCTTCCTGTGCGCTCAGGGTCAGGGATAAAAAAGAGAATACTAGAGCGATAAGGGCAAGGTGTATGCTCTTCATCACTCTTCGCGTCTATCCCCGCCTATAAGGCGAGCTCTTGTTACCATTCGCTTCCCCCGCTTTTTTGTCAGCGCGTGAAGAGCCTTTTCAACTTGTTCTCGTTTCTTTTGGGCCTTATCGGGAAACAGATCCAATTGCTCGGTTGCACCTCGATCCTGTACATGAGAAAGGCCAAGACCGATTAAGCGAATTTCCTTTTCGCGCTCATCCTTTTTTCGAAACAAGAGGCGGGCCCGCTCAAAAAGCTCGGCAGAATCGACAATATCTTGCTTAAGGGTTTCCTGGATACTGACAGTGCGAAAATCATCATATCGAATTTTAACTGTAACGGTGCGTGCGGATAAGTCCTCGTCTAAAAGACGAAATGAAAGTTCCTGAGAAAGTTCAAGAAGAAGGGTCTCCACAATGTTCCGGTCCCGGATGTCGTGTGCAAAGGTGTGCTCCGCGCTTATGGACCTGTTAGCCGTTTCACCGGATAGAATCCCCGGATCAATACCACGAACTGCTTGAAAGAGAAATGCAGAAAGTGCATCCCCAAAAAGGGCACGCAATAGCGGTTCGGGTGTGTCGTGAATCAGGGCTACAGTCGATAGTCCTGCTTTTATAAGTCTTTCCCTGGATTTCTCTCCCACACCCCACACATCCTTAAGACGAAGGGAAAGCATAAACGCTTCTTCCTCTCCTGGTTGAACAATTACCAAACCATTTGGCTTGGAAAGGGCAGAGGCTATCTTGGCAACGTACCGGTTTGGTGCGGCCCCGACAGACACTGTAAGACCGGTTTCTTCGGTTACCCTTTTTTTTAATTCCCGCGCGCTTTTCTCCGCGTTCCCGAAAAGCCGTTCGGTTCCGCTCATATCCAGAAAGGCCTCATCAACGGAAATCTGTTGGACATCGGGAGAAAACGAGGAAAAAATGTGCATCACTTCTCGCGACTTATCATGATATCGGCGCATTCGGCCCTGGACGACGATTGCTTGTGGGCAGAGCCTAAGGGCTTGCGCCATGGGCATTGCCGAATGAACGCCAAAAGTTCGGGCCTCGTACGAGCAGGTTGAGACTACCCCTCGCTTTGACGGGTCTCCTCCAACAATAACAGGTTTGCCCCGCAACGCCTGATTGTCAAGTTGCTCAACAGACGCAAAAAAAGCATCAAGATCAACATGAAAAAAAAGCTCTTGAGCACTCATCGCTATTCGCCATCCCTCTGTTGCGCGCCCTTGAGTCCCACAGGGACGGTGCGAGAGCAGTCAAGCACATAACGACCGATAAAGCCGGGAGAGACCGGTTCAAGCTGCCAGGGATTTTCCGCAGTCAAGATGCGAATTGTGGCTGTGAGTATGGTTTGGCGATCCGTGGAAAAGCGAAGGGTATAGGGATAGTCGGGATTATCGGGGGAAACAAATAATGACCTGCGGCCGCCTTCGCTCAGTTCAAAGGGGCTGTTAGCTGAGTACACAGCCGTTCCCCTATCGGCAAAAACGGACACCTCGATGCGGGATGCGGGTATGAGCGGGTGTATGTCTATATCGATAAGCTGTTTATCCAAAAAAGTTTTTACATTGGTGGTTATTGGAATAAGGGTGGACGCCTCAGGCGTCGGGTTATTTCGCTCTGCATTAAAGGCAAGCCCCATTGCCGAACGAATTGGCTCTCGGGGCAGGGCAAAGCCTTCTCCATCCTCGCTAATAACATGATGAATGGTAACCTCAAGCGGTTTTGCAGGCGACCATGCGGGATAATAAAGGGA
>JAFGIM010000028.1 GCA_016929605.1 Spirochaetales bacterium
AAGAAATAGTAAACATTATGATCTACTATACTGCCCTACGGGGAGCCTTTCAACGAAAAAAGATGTATAATCGCCTTATGAAAGCACATAAGACACATTGGCTCATTTGTGCCGCCCTTGTCGCGGCCCTGGCGCTCATAGCGCAATTTAGTTCCTGTGCCTCCGATGCCTCTTCCAAAGGCACCGAGGTAGTCCTGGATCCCGCTTATTATACCGATCTGTTTACGTATGATAATGCCGACACCCTTCTGGGCCGGGGTATTAACCTTGGCAATTATTTTGAGGCTCCCAAAACAGCCTCACACCCTCTAAGTGAGGGAGAATGGACCGGCGGACGCAAGGCTCAAGCTTCGGACTTTACGATTATGGCACAGGCTGGCTTCAAGACCGTTCGCATCCCTGTCCGGTGGAGTGATCATGCCGACAAGACAGCGCCCTACACCATCAATCCCGCTTTTCTTGCCCGCGTACAAGAAGTAATTCAGCAAGCAAGAACCGCCGGCCTTGTCGTGGTCCTGAACGTACACCATTACGAACAAATGATGAATAATCCCTCATCCGCACTTGCGGGACACAAGGAACGGCTTTCTGCCATCTGGGACCAGCTTTCCCAAGAGTTCCCCATATCTGCCTATGGTCGGGATGAACTTATCTTTGAACTGCTTAACGAGCCAAACGGTACCGTTGGCTACGATGATTGGAATAACATAATCGAAAACCTTACCACAATCATTTGGAGTCAACACTCGGCAACACAAACGGGAAGGCGAATCATGGTTGGGACTGCAAACTGGGGCGGGGTTCCCGGCCTTAAACGCTTACAACTCCCCTCTGCCTGTACCAAGGACAACACTATAATCACGGTGCACTACTATGAGCCCTTCCAGTTTACCCATCAGGGGGCGGAATGGACCAGCGGCGCAAAAGCCTGGATTGGCACCACCTGGACCGGTAAGGACGAGGAGAAAACCCCGCTCCTTTCCTTGCTCGACAGCATTGTTGAGTGGAATGCTCAATCAAACCGTGGATTTGAGATCTTTATGGGAGAATTCGGGGTATATACCAAACACGCAAGGGCCGACCATCAGAAAGCATGGACTGCCTTTATCGCACGCGAGGCAGAGCGAAGGAAGATGAGTTGGGCCTACTGGGAGTATTCATCCGGCTTTGGCGCATGGAATCCGGAAACAGGAACCTGGCGCGAACAACTCTTTGACGCGCTGATACCCCGGGAAGATCGTCCCAACTAAAGGAGAACCCCTTCTCTTCGCAATAGCGTTTCCTTGAGTTCAATTGGAGCGGCAAACCCTGTCAGGGAATATGAGGCGCCAAGAACACGATGACAGGGAATAACCAAGGGAAGGGGATTTCGATGGCACGCTCCTCCGACAGCTCTGGCTGCTGTCGGCTTGCCTATTTTTTTGGCAATGTCCCCATAGGTTGTTACCCTTCCCCGTCCAATCTTTAAAATCTCGCTCCACACCGAACGCATAAAAACGGTCCCTTCCTCTTTCCAGGGAATAGTAAACCGATCGATGTCCCCCGCAAGCCACTGATGTAGCTCTCTCTCTCCATCACGTAAAAGGGTTGTTTCTGGTCCCTCATCCGGCAAACGAGAAAAAGACACCCCAACGAGAAACCCGTCTGATTCAGTAAGGGAAATCGGACCTATTATGGTATTATACACTCTCACAGCCGTCATCCAGACCTCCGAAGCACAAGAATAATTGACAGTATCGAACATTGCCCTGATTATGGAATATACGGAGGAATAATGGAAGGCAAGATGACCTTGGTTATCGTAGACGACGAGATTGGCATAACTCGCTCGCTTGAGCGAGAGATTCGCCTTGAATTCGGCTCATCTCAATTTGAAATAATAACCTTTAACAATCCACTTGATGCCCTTCCCTGGATAGAGGAACATCGCGAAGACGTTTTTTTGGTCATAGCCGACCTCCGTATGCCACAAATGAATGGCAGCGAATTCCTTACCCGCGTTCGACTTTTTTCAAACGATATTCGCGCAGTCCTTTTAACTGCCTTTACGGATTTTGAGCATATTCGAAAAGCAGTGTCTACTTCCCTTGTCAGCTTGATGTTCAAGCCATGGGAACGTGAAGAACTAATCTCGGAAGTGCAACAAGCACTGACAAACCGGAATCTTGAACGGGAAAACAATCTACTTACCAATCGCATCACCGAAATGCTTCGCTCCACCGGAAATTTCCAAAAAGAACTATTCTCTGTGCGATTACGCAACAGTGAACATCTTGCCATGACGAGCGTGTTCTCTCCCCTTGAGCGCTATCACTGTGGGGGCGACTTTTACGATATAAACGAGGAAAAGGACTCTGTCCTTATTGTACTGGGAGATGTAAGCGGTCATGGACCTCGCTCGGCCGTAGTTGCCTGTATGGTTAAGGTTTTATTAAGCGAGACCCTTAACAGGCAACCTCAATTAGCCGCCGCCCCGGACTTACTGTTACAAACGCTCAATGAACGATTTTGCGATCTATTTATCGGCACACCGGAGATCCTGATCGGATTAACCGCACTCTACCTGGACTTTCCCCGTCAATCCATGTCCCTTGCCATTGCCGCCCTTCCTCCGGTAATCCATGTCAGGCAGGGAGTTCCCGAGGTACTCAAAACGCCTAACCCCCTGCCGGGAGCCTTTAGAGATTCCCGTTACTGCAAAACAGAGCGAGTGCTGTTGCCCAACGACCACATCATCCTGTTTACCGACGGCCTTGCCGAAGCCGCCCCTGCCTACTTTGCGCATGAAGAAGCAGCGCTCATCGCCTTGTTAACCAGACGACAAAGCTATGCCGCCCCTGACATAAAAAACGCGTTTATCGATTTAATTCCCGAAGGGGAGTTCTCGGATGATGTGACCATTCTTTCATTACAGGTACAGGGATAACTACCATGGAAACAGCTTTTAGAGTCTTTGCAGACACCGCACCAACAGCCGCTGCTCTTATGATAATGGCATGGATAACCCTGATACCCTATCGCAAAGAGCCGGCGGCCCAGGCATTGATGATCTACCTTGCCCTGGTGTGTTTCTTGCTTGTTGCGAATATCATGGAACTTCATGCTCCCATAGGCACCCCTACCATCTGGTACGCAAAGCTTCAATACATATCATTTACCTATCTTCCCATTGTGTGGCTGTCTTTTTGTTTACGATACACCGGCTGGATCAGCTGGACCCGAAAATGGCTTATAGCCATTGCAGTTCTTGCCCCCCTGCCGCTTCTTGTGTTGACCTTTACCAACGAGTATCACGGTTTTCTTTGGAGAGTACTAACCTTTGCTCAAGCGGGGGGACTTTCGGTATTACGGGCTGAGTATGGTCCGCTTTATTGGTTTCTCTTTACCTACTCATGGCTCTTTATCGGAACCGGTGCAGTTATGGTGGTTCGCTCATATGTAACCGGACAGGGACTGTATTATCGCCAATCCCTATGGATGATCATTGGCCTGTTTTTTCCGGCAGTAACAAATCTGCTTAATCTAACCAGGATTTTCCCGTCCATGGGCAAAGACTTTACCCCAATGGGGTACGCGGTTTCGGGCCTGTGTTTTTTAGCCGCGATGTATATTCACCGTCTTTTTTGGATCATGCCCGCCTCCCGCGGAGTTATCCTGCAGGAAATAGACATCGGTATTCTGGTGATCGATCGAAATGGATGGATCGTTGATCACAACCAAATGATCGACCAGTTAATCGGCATAACAGAAATCGCCGTGGGGAAAAAAGCGGTGGACATGGTTGATGTTACCGAGTTCTTTAGCGCATGCGGAATCCGGGAATTAGCCTCTGACGAAAAGCCGTCCTCCGGGATGCTTGAATGGAAAGGAAGAATGATTTCCTGGTCGCGTCAGGCCTACCAGGGCAGGCGATATGGATTTATCTTTACGGCCAAGGATATTACCGAGGTTATTTCGTTACAGGCAGAGATAGTCAAACTCAAAGAAGAATTTATAAATCGGGAGAAGCTTGCTTCAATCGGTCGGTTAACGGCAACCCTTGCCCACGAGATAAATAATCCTCTTGCGTATATCACCGCAGATCTTCGCTCCCTCCAGCGGATACTGGCTCTGCCAGAAAAAAAACGTCTGAGCACAGACATTACCGACACCGTTTCCTCGCTATCCTCCGGGCTCCAGCGAATCGAAGGGGTGGTCACGTCACTCCTTGCGTTTTCCCGAAAAGGAAGCATCGAAACAGTTATGGGTGAATATGACATGCATCGTGGCATTTCCATTACGCTTGAGTTTATGCGCTTTGAACTTCATGATAGTGTTCAGGTGACGACAATCCTTGGGGATATCCCCCGAATCAAGGCTGCAGGAGAACAGATCAACCAGGTCTTTTTCAATATTTTGTCCAATGCCCTCCATGCCATTCAATCGGAGGAAGGGGCGCATGGCGAAATTAAAATCCTTACAGGAAGAACTTTTGATACCGTATGGTGCGAGATTGAAAACTCAGGACCTCCAATTCCAGCTGAACACATCGATCGAATCTTTGACCTGTTTTTTACCACCAAGGAAGATCACTTTGGAACAGGCCTTGGACTTAACCTCTGTAAGGACATTATTGAAAATCATCACAGCGGGTCTCTTACCCTTAGATCGGCGAATCCGGTCACCTTCCGGATTGAACTACCCATCAAAGGGCCCGAGAGCGACGCCATGCATGAATCATAAGGGCAAGCACTACCGGAATGGCAGCAATCGCTATCCAGTTCCCATCGAATAAATTATACACCCAAAATCGAAGCTGATTCCCACCATCGGTAAAGGCGGTAATCTCGGACGAACCCGTTCCCATGTCCACGCGAGAGCGTGCGGCTTCTGCGGTAAATACCGGAGCCAGACGGGAGGCAAAAATCATAAAAGTCGCTACTATCGGAATACCCGCCAACACCGATCGTATAACATTCCCTCGCATAATAAGCACGGTAAGGGAGATTACCGAAATCAAATTTGGTAAATCACCAAGAGGAATTACTCTGTTACCGGGAAGTATAAAGGCGAGCAAAATGGAAAGCGGCATTAAAATAAGTCCAGTCGCGATAACGGAGGGATTAGTTAACAAGAAGCCGGTATCCATTGCAATAGAAAGGTTTTCCATATGCGGAAAACGCTTTTCCACCAAGACCTTAAAGGCATGAGATATCTCTCCCATTCCCGAGCCGATTAACCCTCCGCACTGTGGCAACAAAAACATAACCGCAGCAAAATTCACCGCCGTCTCCAGGGTTTGCTTAAGAGAATAACCGGCAAGGAACGAAAGGAAAACGCCAACAAGGATTCCTATGATCATCGGTTCACTTAACAGGGATACCATCGAGTCCTTTTGCCGATTAACCGACGGATTCCAGTTAAGCTTCTTAAGCCCGGGTATATGATCAAAAAGACGATCCAGCGCAACTGAATAGGGCAAAAAGGTAGATACAGACAGAGGGCTTACGGCAATACCATCCAGCCCCATCTCCCGCTTGACATACGGGGCTGACCATTCGGTAGTTTTTATAGTAAACACCGCAATAGCCAATGTTGCAAGAATCGCACACAAGACACTACCGGTAAGGGATTGTACCATTACACCAAGAAAGGCAAAGTGCCAGTAGTTCCATAGATCCAGATATAAATTCCTGGTTACGCCGGTTACCAGCATTAGCACATTCAACAACATAATCGCAACAAGAAACAGCGGTGTTAACGCACTTGACCAGGTGATAGCCGCAAGAGGCGGCCAGCCAATGTCGATAACGGGATAAGCAAGGGATCGCAGACGAATCATTGACTCAATCGCGGGACTAATTTGCGCGACAAAAAAAGAAAACACGATAAAAACGCCGGCAAAGCCCGCGCCAACATGGATGGCTGCAAGCAGGGCTTTTTTGAATCTCATCCTGGCAATAAAGGCCAGAAGCAACATGATAACCGGGAGAATGACATAGGCCTTAAAGGCAAAAAAAGCAGTAAAGGCGTTTGAAAGAGTTGTGAGTAATGTGTCCATTCCATCAGTGTAGGCTATGAAAAGGACGCTGTCCAGAAGAGCGTGCTAAAGTAATCGGTCCAAAATCAGGGAAGCTGCCGGGCAAATAAGACTGTCGTGAGCAAGCCGGACAAGATGCTTTTGAATTCCACGGGAAAGCGTATGCGGGTATTCCCGACAGGATAAGGTTCGCAGCTCATATTCCCTGCATGTGTTGTCCTCATTCAAAAAAGGACAGGGAAGCTCCTTAAGCACATACCCAACACCTTCCTCATCATCTTTAAGATATTCTTTTGTGAAGGACCGGGGATCTTCGCCAATGGCCTTACATATAATTTTAACATCGGTATGCCGGAACCGCGGACCCAGGGCCCTGCAGCAATTGCCACATTTGGTACAATCGATAGAGGCAAATACCTCTTCGTGAATCTCCCAAACCTTTTGGTCGTAGTTTTTTTTATTTAATTTGGAAAGGTGTCGTGCCTGTTTGAGTGTTTCCGCATGGCGTGCGCGTGCGCGATCCAGGATCACGCGATATTCATCGATCATCATCGACTCCATAGTGCCAGAAATCCAAAGAAGGGAAAAGCCCCTTACAATAACCTTTGCGCTGATGAAAAACCATGCGCTCCATACTTTATGCGTAATTATCATTCACTTATACACTATGTTTCATTGCTGTGTTTTACCGCATACTGACATCTTACGAGCAAAAATCCGGCACGACCGATGTTCTGACCTCCATACCTGGTGACAAATGAGCGTCCCGCACCCTTTTTATACAGTTGGCATGGCGCTTGCATAATATCAGTGATAGTTCAAGACAGGAGGACTACATGAGTGAAGCAGGCATTACACTGCAGGAAGTTAAAATCGCGATAGACACCCTTTGGGTCTTACTTGCGACTTTTTTGGTATTCTTTATGAACCTGGGCTTTGCAATGGTTGAGTCAGGGCTTTGCCGTTCCAAGAACACGGTAAACATCCTTACCAAAAACTTTATCGTATTCGCCATTGCGACGATCAGCTTCTGGGTCATTGGTTTTGGTCTAATGTTTTCTGATGGAAACTCCTTTACCGGATTAAGCGGATTATTGTTCGCCTCCGGTATGGATAACTCCCCGGCGACTGGAGATGCATACACCGGCGTATACAGCTCCCTTGGATGGGCAGGAGTTCCCTTTTGGGCCAAGTTTATCTTTCAGCTTGTGTTCTGTGGTACCTGTGCAACGATTGTCTCAGGCGCTGTGGCCGAGCGGATAAAATTCCATTCATTCCTTATCTTTTCGTTTATCATTTGCGCCTTTATCTATCCGCTCATCGGCCACTGGATATGGGGCGGCGGCTGGCTTATGGAATTGGGTATGTTTGATTTTTCCGGCTCCACGGTAATTCATTCCGCAGGCGGTTGGGCAGCTCTTGCCGGTATTCTTATGCTTGGCCCACGCATCGGAAAGTACAAAATGGATGGCAGTACCAAACCAATCTATGGCCACAACATGACCAGTGCCACCATAGGTGCTTTAATCCTGTGGTTCGGATGGTTTGGTTTTAACCCCGGATCAACCCTGTCTGCCAATCCCGAAGCCCTTGCACACATTGCGATGACTACCTGCATCGCCGCTGCCATGGCTATCTTGAGTTCCACGGTTACCTCATGGATTACCCAAAAGAAACCGGATCTTTCCATGATAATAAACGGATGTCTTGCAGGCCTTGTTGCCATAACCGCACCCTGCGCCTTTGTGTCCATGACAAGCGCGGCTGTTATTGGAGCGATTGCAGGCACGCTGGTTGTATTCTCGGTCTTCTTCTGGGACAAGCTTAGAATAGACGATCCAGTTGGAGCCCTGTCGGTACACTTGGTAAACGGTGTATTCGGATCACTGGCAGTCGGCCTTTTCGCCGAACAATCAATTGGCGCGGAACTGGGAACCGGTGCTCTTGTTTCAAACGGATTGTTCATAGACGGTAGCGTCTCGCAGCTTCTTGCCCAGGGAGCAGGAGTACTTGCGGTCGCACTATTTGTCTTCTCTGTATCCATGGTAGTGTGGGCAATTCTTAAGAAAACATTGGGCCTACGAGTAACTAAAGAAGAAGAACTGGCAGGACTCGACATTGGAGAGCATGGAATGGAAGCCTACTCTGGATTCCAGATCTTTAACAACCTCTAAGGAGCGGATTATGAAATTGATAACGGCATATATTCAGGGCCCCAAGCTCAATGATGTAAAGCAGGAATTATTCCGTAACGGAATTTACAAGATGTCGGTTATGACCGCCATGGGCTGCGGTCAACAACTCGGGTACCAGGAAAATTATCGCGGTGTTGTGGAAGAGGTTAATCTTCTTAAGAAGATTCGCATCGAGATTGCGGTAAACGACGAGTTTGTTAAACCAACGGTAGACGCTATCATTGCCGGAGCTAGAACAGGCAATATTGGAGACGGCAAAATTTTCGTACAAGCCCTTGAGGAATGTATACGAATACGAACGGGAGAAACAAATACCGTAGCGATTGGCTAATTACATACCGCCCCGTCATGCCGG
>JAFGIM010000029.1 GCA_016929605.1 Spirochaetales bacterium
ACCGGTATGGCATACACGGAATGAGTTAACACAGAATCGAGACGAATCGATCGAGCCTGTTCCCGGGATTCCTCTTTTTTAACTACATGTGCGGCCACCAAGCCTTCAATAAACGTGTAGCGCATGTCTGCAATAGCAGCCTCTCTGTCGGTACCAAGCTCAATCTCCATTTCCCGAATTATTCTCTTAATAATATCCTTGTCAGCTGTAATCAAATCTAATTCTTTCTCTAGAAGTGGATCTCCTTCTATAAGCTTAGTCGCGGCAAAACGGCTCGCATATCCAGATAATCGAGACGGACCTTCAACAAGATGGGATATGGAGTGCAGAGCCTTATGAACTGGACCTGCGCAAAAATCAAGTCGCCGCGGACACGGATTTTGCCCTATCGGCTTTCCCTCAAGGGTATCGCGGACCCGCTCAATCAATTCAGTCAATCCTTCATTCTTGGATGCTACAATTGGAACAATAAACACCCCAAGGGTCGCTTCAAGGGCGGGGATATCGATTACGCCACCATTTGCGCGAACCTCGTCCATCATATTCAGTGCAATCACCATTGGAAGCTCAGTTGTTAACAACTGCAGGGTTAAGTATAAATTCCGCTCAATATTGGTGGCGTCAATAATATTTATAAGGACATCAGGCTTTTCATGAATCAAAAAATCCCGGGCTACAATTTCTTCCGGGGTATAAGGAGACAGAGAATATATCCCCGGTAAGTCAACCACAGTCATCTCTGGATCTTCCCGCAGTCGACCTTCCTTTTTTTCCACTGTTACACCGGGAAAGTTGCCCACATGTTGATTACTCCCGGTAAGCTGATTAAACAGCGTTGTTTTTCCGCAATTTTGGTTCCCTGTCAGAGCAATTCGGGCTTTCATACAGCCCCCTTATTGCATTTAATGCTTTTTGCGTCCTCACCTCGAATGGTTAATTCATAACCGCGCAAGCTTAATTCCATCGGGTCTCCAAAGGGTGCTACTTTCCTCACAGAAACCCGTGTACCCGGGGTTAATCCCATATCAAGCAAACGCCTACGTAAACTACCCTCACCGCCAACTATAGTAATAATCCCGGATTCCCCCGGCTTCATTTGATTTAATGTCATTTGTTAACCTCGTATTACACCAAAGTACAAGATTTTTGTTGTTTAGTCAATTATTATAGGGTATAGTCATTACCATGCCCGATTCTATTAGCGCGTCCAAACAGGACTATCTTGAAACCATTCTTTCTTTTGCCTCAGAAACAGGCCAAGCCCGATCGGTGGATATAGCCCGGACTCTTGGAGTCTCCCGGGCGAGCGTGAATAAATCTCTTGGAGCTCTTAAAGAATCCGGGTTAGTTGAACATGAACACTACGGCGATATCAAATTAACCGAAAAAGGCCTGCAACTGGCAAAAGCGGTTCGCGCCCGACACGATGCGCTTAAAACATTTCTCTCTCAGATACTAGGGGTCTCTGCGGACGTTGCTGAACAGGATGCCTGTAGAATGGAACATGCTATAAGCAAGGAAACCGCTCTCAAGTTGGAGGAATACCTTAAAAAGGTGTTATAACCCTGGCATTCCTCCCCCTGTTTTTATTTTTTCCCGGTAGCAGCGTATTTCTCAAGCTGAATAGCTGCAACCTTTGCATTGGTAATCACTGACGGCCCAGCAATACATCCCCCATGACAGGCCATTACCTCAACAAGATTTGCCTCACAGGGTTTTCCTTCTGCTGCGGCCTTTCCGTACAAGGCAAGTTGTTTCATGCCGGCTGCATCAAGTCCATTGATTACAGCAGGGCGAAGCCTATCAGGATTTTTTACTCGCACCCGAACAGCTTCCGCGACTCCGCCCGAACGTGCAAAGTTACGTCCGGAGGTTGTGGGGATTGTATCCAAAACAACGGGTTCACATTCTCCAATGTCGATTCCCTTAGCCACAAAGAGAGCTCCTACATCCTCTGCAGAAAGCACATAATCAACATTCGGATCATCAATTCCTTCTTTGCGCTTGGCAAGACATGGCCCGATAAACACTGTAACCGCATCTGGATCATTTTGCCGAGCAAGGGCCGCCGTATAATGCATAGGAGAGCGAGTATCCGACACACAACTGTTAAGTTCCGGAACGTGGATATGTACCGCACGCACATAAGCAGGGCAGCAAGATGTTGTCATCAAAACATCGCCCCTGTCCATTCGCTCCTCAAATTCATGAGCTTCCTTATCGGCGGTAATGTCCGCTCCCACAGCAACTTCGTATGTTTTGGCGAATCCTGCTTTGTCGAAAGCCGCTTCAAGCTGCCCCCCTTGGGCCCTGAATTGAGCTGCAATCGCTGGGGCATACATAGCCACTACCTTCTTCCCGTCCATCAATTTTTTTATCACATCAATTAACTGACTCTTGTCCATCATTGCGCCAAAGGGACACTCACGCATGCAAGCGCCACAAAAGGTACACTTGTCGTAATCTATACGTTCTTTCCCATTCTCGTCCTTACTAATGGCTCCCACAGGGCAGGCTTCTTCGCAAGGTACCGGTATTTTGATTATTGCGTGATACGGACAATTTTGCATGCACAAGCCACAGTTAACGCAAGCCTCTGGATCAATATGCGCACGACCGCCGGTAATCTCGATACACTTCTTGGGGCAGTTCATCATGCAGGGTCGAGCCACACATGCCTGACAAGCATTGGTGACCATGTAGTGGGCGCGTACACAAGCATTACAGGCCTCATCCAAAACGGTTAACATGGGCTCCGTGGGCTTCTCTCGGGCAAGAGCCTCGCGGGCATACTCTGCCAATTTCTTTTCATCATCATAGTCTTCTACGCTGTGACCAAGACGGGCTATTACCCGCATGCGCAGCACTTCCCGATCGTGATACACACAACAACGGAAGGGATCTGCATTTCTGGGTGCCATCTCGCGTGGGATATAGTGAACCCCGTCCTCAAGGTTTCCTTCAAGCTGCAGCTTGGCCAGGCGAACTAATATTTCCCTCTTTAACTTAGAGGCTCCGTTATTTATATTAAGCATCTACCAACTCCTGTATTCTGGCCAGGACTTTGGGCAACGTTGCCTGGCTCATCAATTCTCCGTTTATCGTAACGTAGGGGGCCTTACCCCGTTCGCTCTCCCGGCACATACCCAAACAGGTGGCGCCTTCAATCTCCACCCTGGACCGAAGCTCAGGAGACAGGCTTTCTTCCAACAATAATATGTCCGAGGCACCCATAACAAAACATGCGGTCCCTGAACAGATAACAACCTTAATTTTTTCGGACATACAACACTCCTTACGCTTATATATATCTGACGGAAACCTCTTTAAGGTACCGTTCACTCAACAGACTTTGTATCTTTTTAACCACGTTCCGCCGTATCTCTAATTCCACAGGCATATTAGGATCTTGATGTGCTTCGTTAATCTTGGTACCAACCAAAAAGGTAATGCGGTCACTATCCAGTAATAATTCCACCATCCGAGTCGCAGCGTTTTTTCGATCACTGTCAACAAGCAGATTCCCGCCTGGAAGTGAGCTCCTGTCAAGAATTTCTGAAACCATACCCATAGTTATGATTCCCTCTGTAACCAAATCTGCCCCGTCCATCGTGGACATGGGAGGGACCACAGGGTCAAGATCCTTCATTATCAATTTGAGCGGCTTTCCAAGTTCACGCGAAACAATATTCGCGGTAGTCCCTCCACACAGGATTTTCTTCCCGTTAAAACCGGTAAATTCCCGAGCCATCTCGGCATCATGATCCGGATTTACCGGAGGACCCGTCATAATTAGTAAATCCCGAGGATGCCTGAAATAAATGACAGCGCAGGTAATATCATCCCTTGCCTGATACTGATCATTTTGTACCGCCCGGGTAACAATTGACCTTGCCAACTCCCGAGCGCTTACATCCTGTCTCTTGGCGATTTCCTCTAGAATATATTCCTGAACCGGGGCTGCTCCCCACCCCAAAGGAGTAAGCCTCATTCCCATGCCTGATTGAGTTACCCCATCAGAAAAAAATACAAGCCGATCTCCCGGGCGGGCCCGATAATCGGAGTAATACAATATCGCTTCCCGTGTTGGGGCGCTCTTTGCGCTTTTTCGCTCAATTGGCATCGCCTGCTTAATTGGTTCTACCACCACGTTTTGTCGAACCAAAACATAATCAGGATTATCATATTCCATGATCCTTACTGAAGAATTTGGTTCTATGTCCACCAACGTAAAGGTTGCGTAGCTAATACCTCGTTCTCTGCAAACAGGCAATGTATTCATAATAATTGTCGCTGCACGGCGTATGGGAATATCCGAAGCAACAAACTTCATCGCCATGGTAGCGGTCAGGGTAGACAGGACGCCTGCCTTAATACCCGAACCCAAGCCATCAGAGAGAACTGTTATTACCCGTCCATCCCCATCATGCTTCTGGGATAAAAAGGCATCACCAGGGGCAGCCTCTCCATTTTTGCACAGCTGGTAATGGCCAACCTCGATAAAGGTGTCGTTCATTACAGTATCGCTCAACGGATTTTTTCCTCGTCAGACTCATCTACGGAAAACGACTCAATAATCGAGTTTAGAGTCGCTTCAGTTTCCGCAGCATTCTCGCCAAGCAAAAAAGCGATTTTTTGTACCACAGCCAAGTTCTTGTCTATAACACGCCGTGTTTGTCTGATAACCCGATCGCGTCGAACCTGTGGCGCAGTAACATCTTGAATAACCCCGCAGGCACTCTCTCCCTTTTCGATGGAAAACACGGTTGCCTGGAATATTTTTTTTCCTTCCCTCCATTCGTGTTCTACCACATCTGGTCCGGTGGGAGTCATTACATCGGTAAAAAATCGGGACATACCAGTTATCAAGGCAAGGTCAGCCCCTTCCATTCCTGGCTTGGCCTCAAACATCAACTCAGTTTCACTTCCCATAAGGCGGGCAAAATTTTCATTGCATTCAATAATCTTTAGATCCGCATCGCAAATTACTACGCCCGAAGGGATAACACGAATAAGCCCGTTTGCCTTTTTTTGGGCAAGCTTACGCATATAGGAAACACACATGGTGCGCTCCGCGCGATGTTCAAGCATCGCTGCCACAAATTGTCGGCATGTATCATATCCACAACTTCCACAATTCAATTCATCCTGAAGGCTTAATTTTCCTACCTGCTTTAACGCTTGCCTGATTTCATCATCAGAATGAACAGGCCGGATAATGCGCTCTACAGGCAGCACACCCTGCATATCTATTTGTTTTCGATGTGTAGCGGTATCCTTGGCCTTTCCCCCATATTCCAATAGCTTAAGCTTGCGAATCGCACTAGATCCTTCGCGAGAAGCTAGCGGACCATTCAAACAGCCGCCCGGGCAAGCCAATAGTTCTATAAATAAAGGATCATCAAGTCCCTCAGGATGCAGATCCCGAAGGGCTCTGTCTATCTCGTCAAGGCCTGCGACTGCCATCGTCCTAAAACCCTTTGCCTGAGGATACTTTTCTATTGAGCTAACCATCCCTCCGTCTATTGGATAAAGGGAACCCTTTGCCGCACTAAAGGGAACAAACCCCTCACTCGTCTTTCTTTCGGTATTCTCTAATCCAACCCCTTCTTCTGCAAACCATTGACGCAAGTCCTGAAAGGAAATTGCACAATCTATCGTTTGCCATACATCTGCTTCCCTTTTTTTTGCGATACAGGGACCTATAAAAACAACGCCTATATCAGGTCCATACAGATCCTTAAGGAATCTGGCATGAGCCAGTAAGGGTGAGGCCCGATCTGTAACACAGGGCGACAAATCAGGCAAGTATTGCTTGATATACTCAACCGCAACCGGACATGCCGAGGAAAGGAGCAGTCTCTCGTGAGGCCCAACCTTCTCCCTTGAGGCGGAAATTCGGTTTTTAAGAGAAGAAAAGTCCTCTGCAAGTTGTGAAGAAACTAAATCGGCACCAATGGCTGTTTCTGATACTCCAAAAAAGCCCAGTTTCTTTATTGCAGAAACAAGATTTGCCGGACTTACCTCCGGGAATTCAGACACAAACGAAGGCGCCAAAGAAACAAATACACGCTCCTTTAAGGACAATAACTGTCGAGCCCGTGATCGATCATCGCGAACCCTCTTTGCTCCTGCTGGACAGATAGTAACACAGTGGCCGCAAAGGACACATAAACCCGATACGACCATCGCATGCCCATTTTCCACGCGAATAGCCTTTACGGGACATTCTCGTATGCACTTGTAACAGTCCTGGCACTGTCTTTTTTCTGTATAGATCGGACTTAAAAATTCCACGAATTACCCCCTTTGAAGCTTATGCTCCAAAAGATCGCGAACCATGGCCGGTAAAACACCCTGAATCAACTCATCGTTAATCCTGATATTTGGCCCGTCCTTGCAGTGACCATCGCATAAACAACCTACAACCTCAACTGATGCCGATAATTTGTACTCGTCAACAAAACGTTTTATAATTTCTACATTGAGGTTGTTACCGCGGGAAAAACACGAACTTCCCATACAAACGGTAATAGTAACATCCGGTTTGTCCATGAGCGGCCTCCGGGGTTAATGTATAAAAAAATATCGATTTAGTCAATGAGATAAAGGAGATCACATGAACGAAGGATTGGACAGGAACGCTGGGTTTACAACAACAGTTGACAGCTTGCAGGACCTGTATTCAAGCATCCTTGAATACTATGATGAGCTTTTCCCGCTTGATGAGGGGGCTTGTGATTTTTTTCTTGGTTTAAAAGAAGAATTACGATCGCAAAACAAACTTCCTGTGGCACCCTTGTACCGATATCTCGGTATTGGATGCGCTACAGGCGCACTTGAGATAAAACTAAGTGGTACTGGGTTTGATATAACCGGCATCGACAGAAATCCGGACATGATTGCCACCGCGAAACGGAGACTACACAGCTCATTTTCCACAACGCGCTTTTTTGAAATGTCCACCACCGAGATGGCCAGATACCTAAAAAAGAACTCTTTTCACGTTATTGCCTGTCTGGACAATACACTGCCTTATATCGCGGACCTTACCCTCCTGCGCAAGTTCTTCCATGACGCAAAAACCTTGCTTACTCAAGATGGCAAACTGATTATTCACTGTCTGAACGCAGATGGTTTGGCAGAATCAAAGCCAGTTCGCCTGCCTGAACGTTCATCAATTCGTGTTCGGCTGTCCCAAGCATATATTCCGGCCAATAACGGGGAGATGACGTTCCAGACAAGCCTTGAGTTAGGCAATGGTAAAACCATATCCCTTAAAAAAGGGATTCCTATACAAATCCTCTCCACTACAAAGATAATGGATCTTGCCAGGGAAGCAGGATTTACACGAATCACGGTGTGGGGAGATTATCGTAAAGGGAACTTTACCTCTTCAAGTGAGAATGCAGTTATTATGTGTTCTTAACAGAAGTCGTTACTGTATCTTCCATTTCCCGTCAATTCTCGTCATTCGGGAAGAAGGAATGTCAAGAATACGTCCGTCCTCTCCATGAAGTCGGATCATGCCGGTAAGAAGATTAACCTCGCTAACCCGGAAGTTTACCTCATCATAAAAGATGCGCACGCCCTCATTGGGAAGGTTTTTCTTTGCTTCACAATACCATTCATGCTCGTAAGAAAGACAACACAGCAAACGGCCACACTGTCCGGAAATTTTAAGAGAATTAAGCGACAGGCTCTGATCTTTCGCCATTCGTATAGACACTGGTTTCAGTTTGTCGGTAACAGAATTGCAACAATAGGGCCTGCCGCACACCCCCAAGCCACCTGTTATACGGGACTCGTCTCTCACACCGATTTGGCGCAGTTCAATGCGCATTTTGAATATGGATACTAAATCCTTTACCAGATCTCTAAAATCCACCCGATTTTCGGCACTAAAGAAAAAGAGTATTTTTGGTTCATCAAGCAGGTAGTGTGTTGCAATCAGCTTCATATCCAATTTGTGTTGGGCAACCTTCTCTCGAAAAACGGAAAAGGCTTTTGCCTCTTTTTCTCGATTTTCTGCCATATGAGCTAAATCATGATCATCGGCCCGATGATCTATTACAACAACATCTTCAGGACGAATCCCTATCGGAATGCGCACCTGCCCCATCACTAAGGCAATATCCTTTCCGTAACGCGTGGGAACAAAAACATGATCCCCTGCATTGAAATCAAGACTATCGTGTGTTGCATACAAGCTTTCGCTTGAATACTCCAACTTCAGATGATATAAGGGGTCGGGAAACACATAGTGTTCAGAACCCCCATCCATTGATTCTACTTGAGGATCCTCCAAGCTGGACAAATCCTCTGATCGTATATCGTCTTCGTATGCTGAAGCCATCTTTTCCACCTTTCTCTTCGGTTTACTCTAGGATAACAAATCCACCAGTAATCCGTTGATTTCTTCGATCCGTGCCAATACAGCCATTTGATTGCGTTGATTGGACAGAATCTCGCGAGCTAACTGCTCTAATTTTTCGTCAATTACCTGAATTTGCGTGAATTTCTTTCGCTTCAGGATATTACCGCCCGAGGTTGTTTCGGTAACGGTAAAACTTTTATCAACAACGTACCGTACAAAAAATCGAACGGCATTTTTGTAGTCCCGGATGTGTTCCGGCAAGGATCTTTCTTTTAGGGCATCTCCTGCTGAATGTACATCATCCAACAAGCCTTCAAGAATCTTTTCTGAAGAAAGACCTTGTAATCGTTCCGGCAGAACGATGTTCTGTGCTTCACTTTCGGTTGAAAGCGTTTCTTGTACAAGCCGATCAAATCGTTTTACCGGCTCTTTATTTTTTTTAGCCCCCGCAGCCTTTGCTCCCAACGCTGAAATGCCAGCCTGTCCCGCAATGGAGGAAAAAAAAGGAGAAACGGGATCTACAGGATTTGCCATCAGGCAGAGCCGCTACCAGGCGAATGTAAAAAAGAAAAAGCGGTATCCGACAATGCCATCCGGTTGCGATAATCGGAAAGAGCCGCTTCAAATTCTTGTACATTATTTACCGCGAAGCACCTTCCATTAAGAATGACCGACTCTTCTACAAGCAACTTTTTAGTAAGTACATCACCAAGAACCATGCCACTGGAAAGAATGCGAACCCCTTCCGGAGCAATAACGTCTCCCTGAATTACACCGCCAACGGTGATTTCTTTCCCATGGACACTTCCCCGAATACGGGCGTTTTCCCCAACAATAACCCGCCCTGCAGTGTCTACATTTCCATCTACATCGCCGTCTACACGGACAAAGCCCGCGACAGACAATTCACCGTTAATACGAGTGCCGGGACCAATAATTGTGTTGATTGAAACATCTTCTGCGGAGTAAAAAGCCATCAAAAGCCCCTATTTGCCACTGGCGACCTTGATGTTTAAATACTTCATGGGGTCTACAACATCCGATCCAATATGGACCTCGTAGTGAAGGTGTGGCCCGGTTGAAACACCGGTATTACCAATATAGCCAATTATCTGACCTTGTTGTACATACTGACCACGCTGAACACGGAACGACTGCATGTGGGCATAACGTGTATAAAAACCATGTTTATGTTTAATAATCAGATAATAACCAAAACCAGGGTCATACTCTGCGGTAACCACCTGACCGTCTGCAGTAGCCAGAATTGAATCCCCGGCACGATACGTAGACAAGTCCACGCCCTTATGAATATACCATTGTCCGGTAAAGGGATGGCGATTTTGTCCAAATGCCATAGACACGTGACCGATACCACCCCTGATGGGCCACAGGCTCGGAATATCAGAAAACAGCGTACTTTGTGATTCTAGAAGCTTGCCAATCTCCTGAATAGGTTGTACTGAATTTTCCAGATATCCAGTTAGGTGTTTCAATTCTGCTATTTCCCGAACTGAGCCCTGGGCGGTTTCCTTAACATTGAAAAGGGAAGAAAGATCGCCGTTTTGGATATTACTTTTTAGCGGTTGGGCGTTATCCATGCCAATTAGAGACAGGGTTCCAGAAAAAGCGGCCTGAAAATTCTGGGCTGCCTTGAAAAGATTCCCTGTTTCATCTTTTAGTTCATCAAGACTCGCCCGTGCTGTTCGGGCCTCTTCTCTTAACTCTGTCAGATTTTGCTCGGATACAATCGCTCGACGCGAAAACCAAAAAAACGAGCCAAAAATACCAGTAAGAGCAACCGCAAAGAAAAGCAGAGAAAACACAGTGGTTTGGAAGTTTATGACTCTTTTCTGGGAATGGGGAACAACCATGATTGTTAGCTTTCGCTGTCCACCCTGGGAGATTGAAGAGCAGACCCCGTGCACGGACGAAGCTCCCTTGCAGAGACTACGCCCAATGGAGCGGAATATTGTATTTTCTACGCGTTTATAACCACGTGTTTTGGGCACAGCACTCTCCCTTAAAGACAAGCAAAAAAACAACTTTGCCATGTATAATACCATGGATTAAAAAAAACTGTCAAATCCGCAACCCCGGTGAACTGTTACTAAACCGTTTTTCCGGTTGACGCCCCACCCAACGTGTGTTACCCTTCCCTAAATACCCCATATCCAGTTTGGATATGTTTTCCGCTGTCCCACTGGACAGATACTACGCAACGATCGGATGTCAGCCATGCAGTTTTTTGATACTCATGCCCATATAGGGCTTATATATGATGACCCTATTGAGCAGCTTCGTGTTATTCAGGAAGCCAAACAAGCCTCAGTAACTCGCATTATAAGTATATGCAATAGCCTTCATGATTTCAGCCAAGTATATCCTACCCTTAAGACGGCTTCATCTGTCTACCACGCCGTTGGCGTATCCCCATCCGAAGTTACCAATCCTGGCAAGGACTGGATGCATATCATTGAAGATGCTCTTAAGCAGCCTAATGTTGTCGCTTTAGGCGAAATTGGATTAGACTACTTTCGTAAATTCGGCGATAAACGGTCACAAATTGAGCTTTTTATTACCCAATTAGAAATGGCAAATAAGGCGGACATGCCGGTAATTATTCATAACCGAGATGCCGGCAAAGATGTTCTGGACATCCTTGCGGAACGACTTCCTGCGGCCGGAGGCGTACTTCATTGCTACTCAGAAGACGCAGAATATGCACGTATAGCCCTGGATCTTAATGTCTACTTCTCTTTTGCCGGAAATCTTACCTACCGGAACGCCAGAAATTTACATGAAACGGTTTTAACACTCCCCCTGGATCGTATTCTGGTAGAATCAGAAAGCCCCTTTATGGTTCCCGCTGAATTCAGAGGGAAACGCAATATGCCTTCTTATACCCCTTCTACTGTACGTTTTATGGCAGAAATGCTTGAAATGGACATAGAGGTACTTGCTGAACAGCTATGGAAAAACAGCTGTACACTCTTCCGGCTTCCTGAATGATGGACAAGCCCCCTCTGTACCATCCGGTGCGGATTGGGCCCCTTGCCCTTTCTGGAAACATTTTTTTAGCCCCGGTTGCCGGTTACTCGGATCGTGCATTTCGTTCCCTCTGCATCGAATACGGCGCTTCGTTTACGTATACCGAGATGGTATCTTCAGAGGCGATCACCAGAGACTGCACTAAAACAAGCCTCTTGCTCAGAAGAGCCGCTGAGGAAACCTGCTACGCTGTTCAACTGTTCGGGTCAGATCCTTCCCGGATGGCAGACGCCACTGAAAGGGTTATCGATCAGGTTCATCCTGAATGCATCGACATTAACGCAGGATGCCCCGTCCCCAAGGTAGTCAAAACTGGAGCAGGGTCATCCCTTACCCGAGATCCACAACGATTGCACGCGATTATTTCAGCAATGGTAAACCGAGCAGGATCAATCCCTATTACTGTTAAAATACGCTCTGGCTGGGACGACTCCAAGCTTTCTTGGGAGGAAGCAGCAAGAGCGGCTATCGAGGCGGGAGCACAGGCTATTACCCTACACCCCAGAACCAGAGCTCAGGGCTATGAAGGAAGAGCAAACTGGGATCTTTTATCCAATCTTGCTTCGCTGGTTCACTCTAACTACCCCGGCATTCCTGTCTTTGGCTCAGGAGATCTATTCAAGCCCGAGGATGCTCAACGCATGCTCGACCATACTGGCTGCGACGCAGTTATGTTTGCCCGCGGTGCCACGGGGAACCCCTTTATTTTTCATCAAACACGTCTACTGCTTACAACTGGTGCTTATGAAGACATACCGGCAAAAGAGCGTATGTCCGCTGGATGGAAAGAGTTGGGTATTCTTGTGGAAGACCTTGGCGAAGAACGGGCTTGCAGGGAGATGAGAAAGCGGTTTTGTGCCTATTCCCGAGGAATCGAAGGTGGTGCAGAACTACGCAGCAGCCTCGTTCTCGCCTCAAGTTGTGCGGAGTATCAGTCTATATTAACTGCACACTCCCTTTTCCAGGGAATGACTGATCTTGCAAATTCAACGCCATCTGTCTACAATGAGCCATGACGTTTTTACAAAGGTTGCTTGTAGCTATACAAGACTTCCTTGAATCGATTTTTTCTTCGTCATCGCCTGAGTACAAAAAAAAACATCAACTCAGAATACTTGCGTCGCAAGTAAGGTCAACGGATCCCCCGCTTTTCCGTGACGACGGGTATCTTTTACCCTCTTTTCCATCAGCCCTCCTTCAGATATTTCAATTTCTCCTGCCAATCAGAGAAGTTCTTGAGTCAACTACTGCAAGCCCAGACAAACGGGTCTCAGAGAGATACCGAGACTACCTGCTTGAATTGGCAATGAGCCAGGAACAAAGAGCTACCAGGAAGAATCTTACCTTGACCGAGCGAGCAAAAGCGCTTATCGCGCAACCACTGTCCCCGGAGCGAGTAATCGAAGATCAAGCAAAGCAATTTTCCGCTTTCTTAAAAGGACTAGACAATCAAACTATGCGCCAAGCCGCTCATTTACTCGAGAAACTCGATGCACTCGCTGATTTTTGCGCTTTTGATTTTAATTCTTTCTTTGCTTTCTTTGATCCCGCCTTTCAGGCTCATGTTGGTCAATCTACCACAGTGGACACCCCCAGTTTTAACCCAGTAGAAGTAGTTCAAATTGTCCCACAGCTCCTTGACCTCTACTATTTATTGTCAAAGGTAGATCTCTCACAATCCCTCTGCGATGTACTTTCTCTCCTGGAATCCAAGAAAACAAATCAAGCCCTTTCCGACGATATTCGTAATCGAACCGCCCGTATTTTTCAGGCACTTATCTGGCTTCTACAAAAGAAAATTTCTCCTGGAACAGTGCTGGCCATTATTCGTTTGGTAAAAGAAGACCCGGACTATAAACTTGAGCAACCACAATATCAAACTGATTATTTAGCAATGTATAAAGAGCGACTCACCGATATTTTTCACAGCGACTCCCGTAAAGTACTTCAGGAAAAGCAAAATTCAGAAATTGAGCAAATGGTGAAAAACACCTTTGGGGACAGGGAACTTGAGCAAGTCAAAGGCTATAATGAAACGACGAACACACTTCTTGGAGAGTTTTCAGTTTTCTCCCTTGAATGGATCAAACCGCTTCAAATTATTAAAACCTTTGCCAGACATTATTTTGAACCACACTTCAAGCAAGTTCTTAAGTCAGTCATTGTAGAGGGATACTTTAATAACCGGACTTTACAGAGCAGCCTCTCCAGTGCGTTTTATTACTGTGATGCGGTGTGTGCAAAATTCAATGACTTTGAAGCCCTCTTTGATGATAAACAACCCTGTTCACTTAAAATTCTTACCGGCTACATCACCGAAATGGAAAAAGGCATGGATTTTGAAAAGCCCTTACAAAAAATGGTAGAAAACATGAATGGTCACGCCAAGACCTTTATTCAAGAAGCAGTTACACAGTACTCAGAAGTTTTTAACTTTAGCGTGATCATGATGGAAGACAATAAAAAACCGGTTCCGGACTACATCACCAACATCAGAACCCTTGTCGCATCAACCAAAAACATAGACTCATACCGTTATCTGGAACAAGAAAGTGGAGTTTTTCGTAATTTTCTTGAAATAATGAAAAAGTATGCTATAGTAGGAACATTATCGGTACCTGCCAGCCTGTCAGAGAAAACGGAGAATTGATACATAATGGCCAAAGCGAAGAAGAACAGTGCAGGGGATGCGTCGCTGGAAAAACAGATCTATGATCTTAAACAGCTTTTAGAAATATCTAAAAGCCTCAATTCGGTTATAGATTTTTCCACACTTATCGAAGCTATTCTCTATACCTGCATGGGTCAAATGAAAACCCTCGGCGTGGCCATCTTTACAAAGAAAAATTTTGATGCTTCCTGTTTTCAGCTTAACCGTAATTACTACGGATTCGAACTCACCAATGATCATGAATACTTTATCCCGGAAGATCATCCCTTTATTAAAAAGCTAAATACCGTCAACGCCTGTATTACTGTAGAAGATCTTGCAAAAATGGAGCTGGAAGAGGACAAACCGATATCGGCCCTTATCGCTCTTAATCCGTCGCTTATAGTTCCCCTCAAGGCAAAAAACCATATTACCGGATTATTGGTATTGGGAGAGCAAATTACGTCCGAGCCATATTCGGATTATGAAAAAGAACACATCATCAATATTGCGGCCCTTGCTGCCATCGCTATCAACAATGCCGGTTTGCTCGAGATGACAACCACCGACATGATGACTCATCTCAAACTAAAACACTACTTCTATACAGTCCTAATGGAAAAACTCGAATTAAGCGAGCAACAAAAAATTCCTCTGTCGGTCCTAATGCTCGACATCGACTTTTTCAAACGCTTTAACGATACTTACGGACATGCTTGCGGAGATGTTGTACTACAAATGGTTGCGTCGGTGGTACAACAAAACACCAGAAATCAGGATATGGCGGCTCGCTACGGTGGAGAGGAGTTCTGCGTCATGCTCTGCGATACAGCCGATAAAACCGCCATGAAGATTGCAGAACGTATTCGCAAATCCATAGAAAATCTGGACATTCTTTACGAAGATCAACACCTGAGCCTGACTATTTCGATTGGTGTTGCCCAATACAATCCCGAAGTGGATCATTCCGCAAAAGCCCTTGTGGATAGGGCCGACAAGGCCCTGTACAATTCAAAACAATCAGGACGAAATCGCGTATCTCTGGCTGAATAACGAGCCTCTTGCCCCGATTGCTATCATGGAGTACTGTTAATCCCATGAATTCTTCTTCAGTACTAAGAAAACCCTTCAGATACGTCTATTGGAATGCAGCCTTTGTGCTCATCGGTATCAACTTGCTGGTTTTTCTACTTACCGCTGGAAGTGGAAAACTGGCTGCGTATCTATCGTTAAATCCGCATTTGTTCTTAAAAAATGGCTTTTTCTGGCAGGTATTCACCTACCAATTTGTTCATGGGAGTATGTCCCACCTTCTTTCCAATATGCTCGGCTTGCTCTTTTTTGGGCTGACCCTGGAAAAGAAAATGGGATCAAAAGAATTTCTCCTTCTGTACCTCCTTTCCGGAACCCTTTGTGGCATTTTTTCTTTATTTTTTTATGTTATCGCCGGTATGTGGCAAATTTTCCTTCTAGGGGCATCGGGGGCTGTTTTTGCAATCCTGCTCATGTACGCTGTTCTGTTTCCCCGATCCATCATTTATATCTGGGCAATCTTGCCTGTTCCCGCTCCGCTTTTAATTATGGCCTACGCCGCATTCGAAACCTTTTATCTTGTTTCGGGGTCTCGAACTGGAGTAGCACACAGTACCCACCTTATCGGTTTTGCCGTAGCATGGGTCTATGCTCTGGTACGCTTTGGTATTAATCCGGCGCGTGTATGGTTCAGCAAATAACACACGGGATTTTTTTATCAGCATGTCTTCTCGCTCTTGTTAGCTTTCGCTCTACCTTGCCTGCCCAAGAGCCTCGAATGGTCCGCGCGCCAGTGTGGGTGTACCTTGAAGACGTTCCCGGTAACCAGACCACGGGCGATACACCCCCAATCGAAAACCTCTACTCAGTAGCCCGTTTTGTTCTATCCGGTATGATATATGGGTGGAAATTTTCATATACCCCTTCTGACCGTGCTCGCTCAGTAGCAGAGAGCTTTACGCTTACTCCCATAATGGAAATCCCCTCAAATGATCCAAATTTTGTAGTGGAATCCATAAAACCTGCCTATCCCCGTCTTTCCTGTTGGGCTCAATACACCTTAAATCAAAGTGATGGTAGATGGGTTCGATACTGGACTTCGGTTCTGTTTAAAAGCGCGCAGGGCCGAGGATATGGGGAGAGAACGGCCGAAACCGAAGGGATTAGACAAGCATATACCAGGGCAATGCTTCTTGCGATTCGTCAGAACGCCCGCTCCATGGAAAAGAACAAGCCAAAAGAAATACACGGTGAAATTTTGCTTAGAGAAGGTCCGCGCCTTTTTGCCGATGAAGGACGCTTTGTCGCAGAGGTTAAGGTTTTAATACATATTTCCGAGATAATTCCCTACCGAAGTTTTTAGGTATTCTTAAAAAATCACCGAAACGCAGGAACCATTTTCGTCGGCATTAACGACGATAGATCCGTGAACTTGTTCCACCAAGGCTCCTATCATCTCATACCCAAGAGTTTCCCCTCGTTGTTCCTGCTCCTCAAAACCCGAGCCATCATCCCGAACTTCCATTCGAATACGACCATCTTCCTTGGCGAAAGAAATTCCGATAAAACCATTCTTACGATACGGAAAGGCATGAACAATACTATTGGAGACCAGCTCATTAATAATAAGCGCAACAGGCAGGGCCTTATCAATAGGAAGTGCAACTTCTTCACCTTCAATTTCGCACTGAATTTCTGTTCCGACATCTGTATAAAGAGACACCAAATAGTCACACAAGCCCTGACTATACCGATGCATTTCTACCTGTTGCACATCGGAGTACAAATACAGGGTTTCATAGACTAAAGAAAGGGCCATCACTCGAGAATGGGTGGTCATCAGTGATTGCCGAACCTCATCATTCGAGGCATAGCCAATTTGCAAATTGATTATACTTGATAAAATCTGAAGATTATCGGATACCCGCTTTTGAAGTTCCAATAATAACTGTTCTTTTTCGCGAATTGTTCTTTCGTTCAGCGCATTACGCTCTTCCAAAGAAGCCGCCATGGTATTAAATGATTCCATCAGTTCAGTAATCTCGTCTTGAGCGTTGTTAACTCCACTTCTTACACTCAAGTTACCCCTTGCCAATGCATCGGTATACTCAGTTAACCGTTCTATCCTGTACACAAATAACCTTCGTGCAAAGGCAAGAGAGAGCGTTAGAGCAAGGACAAAGGCAATAATGGTAATCGAAAGCTGGCGAGACACCGGAGCTAGCGCTTC
>JAFGIM010000030.1 GCA_016929605.1 Spirochaetales bacterium
CAGCCAAACTCTGGTACATCCCCCTTCCATGCATATCGGGGAAGCAGTATCTCCACCCAGGCGCTCTGTATTCCATCTATGCTTGTCATTTCCCCAAGGGCAGTTATAACTACTGGAAACGTATGAGGAATGGTACAGATTTTTTCGGCCTTTAAGTCGCCCCTGGTTCTAACCCGTAAACCTTCGGGTGAATCTACACTCATTCGTAAAAGCAATTTTTTATATTTATAAAATCTTTGTAATGAATCAGGAACAGGCGTATTTTTTTTTCTGCCAAGGTCTACAGTTGGCGGTTGTAACAGCTTACTGATCTTTTTGGTATACTCATCCCTCATTTCAGGCGTTATACTCGCCTCGAACAGAACACCGGAATCTACAAGAATAGTATGTTGATAGACGGATTCGGCCATACAAGGCTGCAGACACAGACTCAGCAAGACCCACAGATATTTCATTTTAGTCATTTTATATCAATCTCCAAATAAAAAGCCCTGAAGCCGGGGAGGAATATCCGGAATCAGGGCTGTCGGCGCAGGTGCCGAAGGGAAGACGTAAATCAGAAAACCATCTTTTGAACTTTGGTTCCCTTACACGCCTTAAGATCGTGCTCGAGGGCATCCCATTCGGAGACCTCTCCGCACAGTTCAAGGATAATCAGGCCATTGGTGCTGCAATGGTTATCGGTAACTTCATGAAGACCTATACGGGTCTTTATATTGCAACCGTAACGGGTAAGTATAGCTTGGAGCTCGCCCGCCTCGGCAATGCGGTTTTCAACATGTATACCGAGAACACGAATCTCTTTCATGCCATGCCTCCTTATGTTCAGTGTACCCCAACTTTGCAAAAAACTCAAACTTGCAGGCCATTTTTTCCGTAATTTTCACCATTTTCGTCATTTTCCCGAAAAAGGAGGACACTTCGATTCTTTCCCTCCTGTTTTGCCTGATACATAGCCCTGTCAGCCCGACTTACCACCGTTAATCCATCGGGATCTTGTCTGTCAAAGAAACTAATCCCAATGGAAATGCTTACATGGAGTATTTTTTGTCCATCCCGATTAACACAATGACCCAATAAACGGTCCGCCCGGGGACATTCACCATAGGCACATTCCTCAAGATCAAAAGGACAGGTTGGCCCTTCTTCGTTAGTACCAATTATTACCGGGGTTCCGGCAATTGTTTGATTAAGCTTTCGGGCAAAGGCAAGAGCTCCAGAGCTGTCCAACCCCTGACATATCAATAAAAACTCTTCACCACCCCAGCGGAACAGCCGGTCCTGGGAGCGACTACTCAAGGTAACCTGCTCAACAAGCGAAACGAGCACCCGGTCTCCCGCATCGTGCCCATAGGTATCGTTAACACGTTTGAAATTATCAAGATCAAAAAAGAAAAAAGCAGGACTGTCGTCCATCTGCATAAACCGCTTATAATACTCCTTAAGGTAGGTATCGCTCATCCTGCGATTAAGAGCTCCAGTTAAGGGGTCTGTATTGGATTCTTCTCTCGCCTCACGATTTGCCTTATGTAAATACCACTTTTCCATTCGGCTTAATATAAACAGGGCAAGAATAAAGAATGCAATCATCAAGGAAAATACAATAAAGGCAACGCGTGCCATCAAAGCATTACTCGCCTCATCAGCCGTGTCAATAAATTCCTGAATATCTTCTATATACACACCCATTGCGACAATCCAATTAAACCGGTCATATCGGGCTGAATAAGTAAGTTTCTCCGCTATCTTATCAGATTCAAGTCGCTTAAAAAAATAGGTAAAGAACAACTCCCCGTATTCTCGCACACCCTCCAACTCAGTCTTATAGGGGAAGTTTCCCTTAATATCCTGCATCTGTGTGGAAAGAAGCATTCCCTCGGTATGCGGTACATTAGGGTGAACACGGCGGATGGCATAGTCGTTTCCACCCTTCCAGTCAAGAATCTCGTTTACCCAGATGTAGGCCCCATTGCTAAAGTGTTGACCATGAATAATGCCGGCAACGCCTTCCTTGGTCCGGATATTTACCCAATCCTCGTTGATTCGAAGCATCAAACGATACGGGCCAAAATATCGATCCACCCATTGACCGGACTGCTGAATCATCGTTACCGGATCACTGCCCGTAAGGCTTGACGAGCGATAAAGGTCTACAGAAGAGCGGGTATCCCGTAGATATACATCAATAACATCCTGATACTCCTTTCTGGCAAATAAATCCATCGAAAGAGTTGTAAAGGAAGCTGGATTCATCGCGTAATACCCCTCCAAGAGCAGGGGGATACGAACCATGGAATCCACAGCCCGGCCACGAACAATTGTTCTAATTCGCTCAATATCTCGGATCAGATTTTGTACAGTATCTTTAAGAAAGGCTCGTTTAATAGAGTATATTTGCTCAAAGGTTTGTTGGGCATGAACCGTTCGCGAGCTTTGAATCGCCCAATAGGAAAGGCCCAGACAAACCAGGCACAGTATTACCATAAAGGAAATGAGGAATCGATAATACTGTCGCCTGATAGATCGCATAGCGAGTCTCCCTGTATACACTATACCAAAGGATAGACCCCTTGTGTGAAAAATCCGCTAGGTACCTAATCCGCCCTTTTTAACCTCGAAGTGACTAAAGCTCATGGCAAAGGAAGCCCTGCCCTGGGTTACGGAGCGCAAAGAGGTGGAAAAGCCAAACATCTTTGCCATGGGCGCCTGAGCATGAACAACCTCGATGGAAGGTTTGGATTCCAGACTGGAAATAAGTCCGCCCCGCTGGGTTACCTGACTCATTGCCTCTCCCACAAACTCCTTGGGACAGAGAATATCTACATTCATTACCGGCTCAAGCAACTCAGGACTTGCCTTTCGGCATGCTTCGTCAAAACCCATAGAGGCAGCAGCCTCATAGGCAAAGGTTGTGGCAGTAAGTTCGTTATACTCTATATCCACCAGAGTTACACCAATGTCCACACAGGGATAACCCCATTGGATACCGGAGCCAAAGGCATTAGTTACCGCGCGTTCCACCGCGTCCAACATATCCTCTGGATAAGCGCTCTTTTTTATCGTGGAGCGGAAGGTATTACCACTTCCCCGCGGCAGAGGCTCTACGCGTAGGGTTACACCCGCCGCGGTGTCCTTTCCGCCAATGTTCTTTGAAAAACGCTCTGTATGCTCTATCGCCGCGGTAACCGATTCCCTATAGGTAACCTGGGGATTGCCAACACGGGCTTCCACCTTAAAGTCATCAAGCATTCGGGTAACCAGTACGTCTAAATGAAGCTCTCCCATTCCAGAGATAATAAGCTGTCCGGTTTCGCTGTCTTCTCTGCTGGTAAAGGTAGGATCCTCCCTGGAAAGCACCTCCAGGGTATCCTTAAGTTTATCCCGTTCAGAAAGCGTTTTTGGCTCAACCGCGACGGAAATAACTGGCTCAGGAAAATGCATACGCTCAAGTAACACCGGCATTCCTTCGCTTCCAACGGTATCGCCTGTCTGCGCAAGTTTAAGGCCGATAAACACCGCGATATCCCCGGCTTCCACTGAATCCATCGGCTCGCTTTTATTTGAATGCATACGCAAAATACGATTTACCCGCTCACGTTTCTTCTTGCTTACATTATAGATTTGATCGCCCGTTTTAATCTTTCCGGAATACATGCGCACATAACAGAGAGAACCAGCTTCTCTATCCCACTGTATCTTGAATACCAGGCCAAGCGGTATACCCGTGACTGAACAGGGGATGCTTATCTCCTCTTCTTTCTTTGTCTGAAATCCGATGGCGGGTGGAACCTCATGCGGGGCAGGCAGATACCACACAACTGCGTCGACCAGGGGTTGCACTCCCTGGTTTCGACGGGATGCACCGCACAGAAAGGGAATAATGTCGCGGGCTAAGACGCTTTTTCGAATACAAGAGCGTATCAACTGTGCAGGAATCTCAGCGCCTTCCAAAATAAGCTCGGTCAATTCATCCGAGAAAGCCGAAAGACCATCAAGCAGTTTTTCCCGCCATTGAGTTGCATCGCCAAGCCGATCGTTGGAAATGGGACTTTCCAGAATGGTCTCCCCGGCAGTCGCCTCATCCCAACGCAGTTCCTTCATATCAATTAAGTCGATAACACCTTCAAAATCACTTCCCTGTCCAATCGGAATTTGCAGGGCAAGACAGGTGGCGCCAAATTTTTGGTGAACATCATCGATAACAGCGTAAAAATCGGCCCCTACCCGATCCATCTTGTTAACAAAACACACGCGGGGCACTCGATACTGATCGGCTTGGCGCCACACTGTTTCGGTTTGAGGCTGTACCCCTCCAACCGCGCATAAAACGGCAACGGCTCCGTCTAGCACCCGTAAGGATCGCTCAACCTCTGCGGTAAAATCAACGTGGCCGGGGGTATCGATAATATTTATTTGATGATCTTTCCACCAGGTAGTCGTTGCAGCGCTCTGAATGGTAATGCCGCGCTCCTGTTCCTGTGCCATCCAGTCCATCGTTGCATCGCCGTCGTCAATCTCTCCAATTCGATGAATTTTTCCGGTATAAAAGAGAATTCGTTCGGTTGTAGTAGTTTTCCCCGCATCGATGTGGGCCATTATTCCAATATTGCGCATCTTATCCAGCATTACTGACTCCTGATTCCCCTTCATACTACCGGTTTACCCGGGTTTTCTCAAGGGGAACGACATTTGACCCTTGCAAAAAAGCACCGCATCAGGGATAATTGTTTCTAGAAGAAACTTTTAACGAGAGGTCAAAGATGTCAGCAATAGATAAACCCTGGATGGATACGAGCAAAACACGGGAACAGAGAACCGCCTTACTTGTAGAGGCCATGACCATAGAGGAAAAAATTGCCCAAATGGTGCAGATAAGCTATAGCCTTGTAACCGAAGCCGAGGCGGACCAATGGGCCTTGCGCGGGGCTGGCTCATTTTTACATACCTTGGGCAATAACGCCCGCCGCCTACAACGCCTTGCCTGCCAAACACGTTTGGGTATTCCGGTTATCTTTGGTATCGATGCTATTCATGGCCATGCGATTCATAATGGAGCCACCGTATTTCCCTCTCAGCTCGCCCTTGCCGCCGGCTGGAATCTGGAGCTTGCGGAAAAAATGGCAGAGGTAACCGCCAAAGAAGTCGCGGCAGAGGGATTACACTGGACATTCTCTCCGGTGTTTTGTCTCGGACGCGATAGCCGTTGGGGACGCATAGACGAAACTTTTGGAGAAGATCCGCTTTTAGCAGGACGTATGGGGGCGGCCTTTGTTCGTGGATATCAGGGCGACGACCCTGCCCATCCAGAGCGGATTATCGCCTGCGCCAAGCATTATATAGCGTATGGAGAAAGCACTGGAGGAAGGGATTCCTACGACACGTCTGTTTCCATGCGCACCGTCCGGGACATCTTCTTGCCTCCCTTTAAGGAAGCGATACAGGCAGGATGCCACACCGTTATGGCTGGATACGAAAGCGTCGATCGGGTGCCCTGCTCAGCGAGTAAAAAATTGCTCACTGATGTCCTAAAAAAAGAGCTTGGCTTTGAGGGCTTTGTTGTAACCGATTGGTCCAATCTTACCAGCTTGATTAAACGTCAACATCTTGCAGATAACTTTCGCGACGCGTCAAAAATAGCTATCGAGGCAGGAAACGACATGATCATGACCTCGCCCGAGTTCTACGATGCGGCCCTGTCTCTCGTTCGGGACGGGACGATCCCTCTTTCCCTTATTGACGAATCAGTCAGGCGAATTATCTCCGTAAAATTTGCTGCAGGTATTTTTGATACCCCGGAAAAGGTTAAAACACTCAGCATCGAACATGATCCTGCAAGTGCCCAAAGCGCGCAAGTCTTTAACGCACCCGCTCACCAAGTGACTAACCTGGAATGCGCGCGGGAATCCATTGTACTTCTTAAAAATGAACAGGTGAACAATCAAACAGTCCTTCCCATTTGTGGTAAGACAAAAGCTCCTTCACGGGCTGTGCCACAGGCACTGCTTCGAAAGGTATCCAAAATCGCGGTAATTGGCCCGAATGCAGATTCAGTGCGCGCGCAATACGGAGACTGGACGTATTTTACTCATCCGGTTCCCCATCTTGACGCCGTTCCTTCTCTTCGCGTCTGTACCATGTTAGAAGGAATAAAGGAGTGTGCCGAGCAAGAAGGCATATCCGTTACCTACGACAAAGGGTGCGACATCTTTGATCCGGCAAAACAAACCATTCGCCGTGCCTGCCGTCTGGCGGCAAAGAGCGATATTGTATTCGTAGCAGTTGGAGACACTCTTATCCAGACAGGAGAAACCCACGATCGCGCAAATCTTGCGTTAAGTGGTGCACAAAATGAATTAGTAGAAGCGCTCTCGCTTATATGCCGCAAAAAATCCATTCCCCTTGTTTCAATCCTGGTAAACAGTAAACCGCTCGAATTCGCGCGCGTCGTGAGCGCCTCGGACGCAATAATAGAAACCTTTAACTCAGGAACCCTTGGAGGGCGTGCTGCTGCCGAGATGATTTTTGGATACCAGGTACCCCGCGGTCGCCTTCCAATTTCTTTTCCCTACACTACCGGCCAGCTACCTGTGTATTACAATCAGCTTCCCGGTTGGCACGAAGGCAGTTACTTCGACTGTCCACAAGAGCCGCTCTTTGCCTTTGGCGAAGGACTTACGTATACACAGTTCCGCTACGATTCAATCCACCTTTCTCGCGATAAAGCCCATGCTGGGGAAACAATTGATGTCCAGGTAACCCTTACCAATGTTGGTAACTGCGATGCAGTAGAAACGGTGCAGGTATATGTAACCGACCGAGTAGCTTCTATCGTAACCCCGGTGCGTTCACTAAAAGCTTTTGGAAAAATTGCGCTTACAGCGGGACAAACAGCAACCATCACCCTAGCACTGGAAACCAATAGTCTTTCTCTGGTAACTCCTGATGAGCAAACAATCCTGGAAAGCGGCGAGTTTGACATACAGGCAGGACATGACAGCAGAAGCTCAAGCCTGATTTCCACCGTCTTGACTATTCTATAGGCGCGACGGAAAATGAGGGAATGAATAGCTACCAAGTGCGCGAGATAGAAGCCAAAACAGGCCTATCCCGCGCGGCTCTTCCCGACCCTTTCTTTACCTGCCTCTACCGTTCTATCTCGCCCTATCGTGGCTGTACCAATAATTGCGCATACTGCGACGGGAGAGCAGAAAAATATTTTGTGGAAGGTGAATGGGGAAACGATATAGAAGTCCGGACAAACGTCGCCCGTCGCATCAGCGAGGACATTGATCGCGGCGTGCACCTTCGTGAATCCGGCTCCATTGGAACAGGGTCGGGTATTAGCGATGTGTATCAAGATGTAGAGGCGGAATATGGGTTAACCAGGCAAACACTCCAAGCCCTTGTTCCTGCCGGACTGCCAGTATGTATTCTTACCAAAAACGCCCTGGTAGAGCGGGACTACGATATTCTCTCCCGTTTTCCTTCGGTACTTGTTATGACTACAATTACCACCGTTGATCCTGATCTTTCAAACCTGCTTGAACCAGGGGCCTCGAGTCCTCAACAACGATTGGGAATAGTTAGCTCTGCACGAGAGCGAGGTTTTTCCACCGGGGTTATGGCCATGCCACTGTGCCCTTTTCTAACCGACACACCAGAGAATACACACGCTCTTTTTACCGATTGCGCCAAAGCCGGCGCTCAATTTATCTATCCCGGATCCCTTACCCTCAGACCAGGACGGCAAAAAGAACACTATTTCAAGATACTTACAGAAAAAAATCCGTCGTTAGTACAGCGATATACACAGCTTTATGGAGAAAACCGGCAATCGGGAATGCCCCGTTTGGAACCGATAAAACCATTGATGCGGCAGTGGAATGATGCGTTACGCACGATGAATATGCCTTCTCTTATTCCGCATTCCATATTCAAAAAGCACCTTTCGCTTTGCGATACCGTCTTTGTGCTGCTTTGCCACATGGACAGCCTGTATGCTCACCGTGGTATTGCAACAGACGCCCTAAAGCGGGCCACGAAACGCTATGCAACATGGCTCAGTGACCAACGTACACAGCTCAGGCGAAAACGTATCCGCGTTTCTCCAAGCGATCCATTTCCCATAACACGAACTTTGGACGACGAGCTAAGATACAAGGCTACCAAGGCGGAACTAATGTACGCTCTCTTTGATAATGAGCGACTTGCTCACCTCATTTCGTCTCTTATCCTTAACGACTCGGTTTTCGATTACCCTTCCCTTTCGCAAATGCCAGGGTAACAACATCTTCCATCCTGGTTACCGGATAAAAGGTAATACCCTTCTTTACATGCTCGGGAATCTCTTCCAAATCCCGTACATTTGCATCGGGGATGATTATCTCTTTGATGCCATTTCGTCTGGCGGCAATTGTCTTTTCTTTAAGCCCGCCAATGGGCAATACCTGCCCGGTAAGGGAAAGCTCCCCTGTCATGGCGAGTCTTGGTTTAATTGCTTTTCCCCGTATCAGGGACAAGAGTGCGGTCGCCATAGTAATACCCGCGGAAGGTCCGTCCTTGGGAGTTGCACCCTCGGGAATATGTAGATGCACTACCTGCTTTTCATACCATTCAGAACCGACTTCTCCTGCCTCGGTAACATAATGTTTTACCCAAGACCAGGCAATCGCGGCCGATTCCTTCATAACGTCGCCCATTTGACCGGTCAAATTAAACCCTTCTTTACCGGGATTCGTTATCGCTTCGATAATTAAGGTGTCCCCTCCCATACTGGTCCAGGCAAGACCAACGGCTGTTCCAGGGCGGTCGGCGCTCTTAATATCATCTTCCCTAAAAATCGGTTTACCTAACATCTTTTGTACAGCCGGTTTATCAGGCGCAATTTTTTCTTTCTCTGTCCTGTCACCAAATACTATCTCCGTGGCATACTTGCGATGGATCTTATCAAGGTTCTTCTCAAAATTACGTACCCCTGCCTCGCGGGCATAGGAGTTCGCGATGAATAACAGAGCTTCGTTGGAATACTGAACCTGTTTTTTGGAAAGCCCGTTTTTGGACAAGCTCCGCGGCACCAGATATTTTTTGGCAATCTCGAGTTTCTCGGTGTCAATATAACCAGAAAGCTGTATTACCTCCGCTCGATCAAGCAAGGGTCCGGGAATAGAATCAAGGGTATTAGCCGTAAGAATAAAAAGAATGTTAGATAAATCATAGGGCAAATCCAGGTAGTGATCCCGGAAGGCTATGTTTTGCTCAGGATCCAGAACTTCCAGAAGCGCGCTCGATGGATCACCCTGATAACTCATCCCCATTTTATCTACTTCGTCTATCATAAACACCGGTGCGTTTGTCTTTACTATCTTTAATCCCTGAATAATCTTTCCGGGCATTGCACCTATATACGTTCTGCGGTGACCCTTAATCTCTGCCTCGTCGCGCATGCCACCAACAGAAAAACGAAAAAACGGTTTATTCATTGCACGGGCAATGGAGCGTCCGACGCTTGTTTTTCCAACCCCGGGAGGTCCCACCAAAAGTAATATTGAACCCTTAGTGTCTTTCTTTAATTTTCTAACCGCCAAGTATTCAATGATCCGTTTTTTTACATCCTCAAGCCCATAATGATCTCCATCAAGAATCTTTCTCGCTTCGGTTAAATCCCATGCCTCGCCATTGGGAACCGTCCAGGGAAGATTGACGATAGTCTCAAGATAATTGCGGGTTACAATGTACTCTCCTGAATTCGAGTCCATTAGGGCAAACTTCTCAAGTTCGCTTTCTACCGTCTCCTTGATTTCACCCTCAAATTTAAAAGCGTCCAGTTTTTCCTTGAATTTCTGATAATCAGAACTTTTGGCA
>JAFGIM010000031.1 GCA_016929605.1 Spirochaetales bacterium
GCGCAAATCTACATCCTAATCATGTCCCGAAAGACCCCAAGCACAACGATCAGACTCCTTTTTTTAACCAGCAATATCTCGGGAGCCCTGTATTTTGTCCTTGCGTTTATAAATCATTATCAACTGCTCTATAAATACTTTTATCTTGATACCTTCTGGTCTCTTAACGTGAGCCTGCTCGTTATCTTTATCTTGAGTATTACCATCCTGGCAAAACGATATCTACTCCTTCCACAATTGTCCCCCGAAATCATATTGGATATCCCTGAAGATATAGACGACGCAAGCCGCGAACTGATTGGCTACATCAGCAAGGGATATACCAATGACGAGATAGCAACAATTTTGGGAATCAGTACAGCCGGTGTAAAAAGCCGACTATATCGACTGTTTAAACGGTTCGGCGCACAAAGCAGGTCAGCTCTTTTATATTCACTTAAAAAAAAACAGACTAGCTAAGGGCCTCGGTGTGACGATTCAGAACAACCATCAGCTTGATTCTGTTATTCACATTAAATCGTCTGAATAATTCAGAAATATAATTGCGAACCGTTGTTTCACTCAAAAAAAGCTCAGCCGCTATCTGTTTATTGCCCAAACCTTTCTCGATTAAATCAACTATCTGCGTTTCGCGCTCGCTTAGTTCCGAAGAAAAACTATTGGGAATGGGCGTAGCTGTGTCCGGGAAAAGAACGCTTGGTGTGTCATAGATAATATTGGCAAGGCCAACCGCAAGAAGATACAGGTTCTCGGGATACACATAGGCTGGAATAAAGCCGGTATGGGTTTTAAGCACAGTAACAACAAGAAAAAATGGAACAAAGGCTATATTACCCAATGCGGTAAAAAGGAGCATGGGTCGTGCACAGGGAGGATCATTCACCGTTTTCCGATAGAGCAAGAAATAAAGGGCTGAATAGGCAAGTACACACGAGGTGGAGACGACTGAATATAATCTGACGATCGACGGAGATCGCACGGCAAAAAGACAGACTAGCGGCGAGATGATAAGTAAAAAAGCGGTTTTCCATTTCCAAAAACGGGGAGGACCGGGTATTATTCTGGTGGCAAGATTAAGATAGCAAAGCATAAAAAGGCAATGCAACATAGTTTCGGCCACCAGCACAGGGAATTGGTCATAAAGACCCACTGCGTGGGAAAACTCAGCAATAAAGAAAACAACATTTTTAAAAAGCACATACACCTGAAACGTGATCAAGAACGGTCCATACAGTCTTAGTACCTGTGCTCCGGGGTACTTATACTGAATAAACTCCATGACCAGCCCGGCAAAATGAACACATTGAGTTAGTGCATACACAAAGAATAACAAGATAACCATAGCTCACAGCCTACTCATCCTGAAGGTATTTTGTAAAGTCGTTTTTTTCTCCCGGTGGTTTCTACGTCCAATAATTTAAGTATCTCCATTTTTATAAGGCCTGAGCCACCAGAGATCGCGAAACTTTCGTACTTGTTTCCGGATTATCCATTAAATAAAAAGTTCCTCTTGGTATCCTGATACCCAAGCAAGGAGAAAAAGATGAGTGTAGATATCGTAAAGCGATTGGTATTCCTGCTGTGTATAGTGCTTTTTCTTTCCTGTTCCTTTTCTTCACGGACAAAAAAATCTGACGAGGTACAGGTACAACCCGGAGCTCTTTCCGCGACAGGCGGCTACTCACAAATTCTACTTACCTGGGAATCGAGCAAGGCAGCTGTCCAGTATGGAATCCAGCGTTCAGCGACAGAAACAGGGCCATTTACCGAGATTACTACTTCACAGATTTCTACTTATATAGACAAGGGTCTCGCAGATGAAAGCCTGTGGTACTACCGGATACGTGCCTTTGATGCTTCCGGGCATGAAGCGTTTTCCAATATTGCCTGGGCAAAAACACAGCGGTTAAACCGTATTTCCATGGCAGACCCCAAGGCAAATGCCTTAACGCGAGCCTTGTTCGAACATCTGCAGGGAATTACTGCCAAGCGCGAAGCAGGCAGCGGAATTCTGACAGGACAAGATGCCGCCTATGGTGTGGGCCTTTTTATGTATCATAGCGAAAAAGACGGCAAGCACAGCGACGTACATACCCTAACAGGAAAGGCTCCCGCAGTAGTTTCCTATGATGCTGCCAGCATCGTTGGAGATTGGTGGAACGAAAGCGATCCCTGGTATCACGATATTATGAGCGAATCTCAAGCGAACTATAAAAAATGGATGAAAGCGCAACACGAGGCAGGCGGTTTTAATACCCTGCATTGGCATATGCGAAATTACGTTAATGGCGGAAGCTACTCCGACGGTCCTCATGAGCTGTGGCGTATTGCTCCTCCCGAGGTATGTGCACAAATGACAAGCCGAAATCTATCAGTGCCCAATGCAGGATCTCATTTTTTGGTATTCAAGGCAAAGGTAGACATCCTGTGCGATTGGCTGCTTGAACTTAAGGATTCTTCGGGACACACAATACCGGTCGTGTTTCGTCCCTTCCATGAAAACTCGGGGGAATGGTTTTGGTGGGGAAAGACCAGAGATCGAGATTCACAGGTACCGCTTGCGGAATATCAGGCGTCCCTTCGCGGTATCTGGAAATGGATGGTCGAGTACATGAGCGAAACAAGGGGCGTACACAATCTGATTTGGGCAATATCTCCTAATGGCCACGGATCATGGGACCCTTACACCGCTGAAGAATATTTAATGTACAGCCCTGACCCTGCATACATCGATATCTTTGGATTCGATCAATATGTAACAAAGGAGTACTCTTCTAAAAGCGGTGATTGGGAAGGAGGAGTAATTCCTGAGGTTACTATGATTGTTGAACTTGCCCGCGAACACCACAAAGCAATGGCCATTACCGAAGGCGGATTTGATTGGGGATTTTCACCCATGACCCTTAAACACAATCGGGTTATCCGCGAAGAAAATGGCAATACCTATATTGATTGGGAGCTTGCCGTAGACGAAAATCGCATCCCCGTACCCATCGGTCCTCTTGATCAACACTATCGATACGAGCCATCGAATAATCAAAGAGACTTTGTACCCTGCACACTAGAAGAGAGCACCATATGGCATTGGTGGACAGAGAAAACGATCGGAAAAATAAATGACATTGGGGGAGTCGCCTATTATGTCATTTGGAGCAATGGAGTTCCCGGTCCCGCAGATAATCCAAAGAACTCTCTCGTCTATGGTCCAGTTCCTGGCAATCATACCGGAGACGATTTTATTGACGGATGGAAAAGAGGAATTATTCTTCTTGCCGGAGAAGGAAAGGGCGGCAAACCCGCTTCTCTGTACTATTCAAAATGAGGAATCAGATGAAACTATTTACTCGTGCAATTTTAATTCTTGCTGCAACAGCAATACTTATCGCCTGTTCACATGCAACACCGGATTCGATTACTGAAGATGAAACACCACAGACAGAGGGCACCACTACAACGGAGCAAGAGGCTCCGCCGTCAACAAACCCGATCATAAGCTCCGCAACAAGACCTGTTACTCAAACCATGCGAATCTATATGATCGGGAACAGCCTTACAGACCAGATTCGTTATCGCGGCTTTCAAAAATTGGCAGAGAGCCGATCCTTTACCCAGCTCTGGGCCCGCCACATGATTCCCGGAGCGCCCCTTGAATGGATATGGGAACATCCCACAGACGGGATACACGACAATCAGGACTGGGAATACGTGGGGTATGATTTTACAAACGCTCTTTCAACCATGGAATGGGACGCGGTCACCCTCCAGCCATTTGTTCGCCCTCTGGAAAGTGACATCGAACACTGCGAAAAGTTTATGGACATAACAAAGAGTAAAAGCAGTACCTGCGTATTTTACATTCATGCGCAGTGGCCGCAGTCACAAATGGCTGAATGGTGGGAATCGGGGGCGTTTGATTTTTCCAAGGCATGGGGGGATACCTATGGCGACAAGGAATATGACGTTACCGCTTCCGCAAGTTTTTACCTAAAGCTTTTGGAAGGTTTACGGCAAAGCCGGGGAGATTATTCGATATGTCTTATTCCAAACGGATGGGTACTTGCGGAACTTGATCAGAGAATCAGGGCAGGTTCGATAACCGGAAATTCAAGCATTCTCGGCTTTTGGGAAGACGCAGTTCACTTAACAAACGCGGGATCATACCTGGTTGCCTGCACCTTCTTTTCCGTTATCTATCAACAAGATCCCCGCGGACTTCCGGTTCCTGAGGAATACGGCAGTATTGATCCCCTTCTGGTCTATCATATTCAAGACGCCGTCTGGAAGGTTGTCACATCCATGAAAAGCGAAACAGGAATACAAAGCGCATATACCGCTCCAAGCAATCCTCCCCCTGCGTCAATTATTGCCAGCGCGATCTCGCGCTCTGATGTGCAGGCACGTTATTGTGATAAGCCGCCGGTTATCGACGGAAACATGGAAGAAAGCATATGGACTGTTGATCGTTTCCTGGTCAAGGTGGTTTCGGGAAATGCAGGAATGGTACCCGGCTTTGCTCTTAGATGGGATAGCGACAAGCTGTATGTTGGAATAAAAATAAAGGATTGGAGCCTGGTGGCGGAATCAGTTGACCTGTATATCGGTGACGGCACAAACCGTTTTACGGTACACAAAGAATATGGAAGTGACGACATCAGCCTTAGTAAAAATGGAACATCCATTTCCGCCGCCGCAATTGAAAGCGCTGACAAAGCAATACCTGATTATCCTGGCTGGTCAACAGAAATCGCAATACCCTGGTCAGCTCTGGGCATTAGCGCCGCCGAAAACACCCTGTTTGAATTTGATCTTGCCAGCAATGGACTAAACGCCGATGAAAACGGGCCTTGCCGCTTAAGCTGGAAGGCTATGCAAAACATGGAAGATCATCCGGAGCAATGGGGCTGTGCAGCCCTTGTTGGCCGCAATCACTGATAAGGAGCAACGTTACTTATGAAATTATCAAGAAACGCATGTATCGCAATGTTCTGTACCGCCCTTGTATGTATCTCCTGTGACACAACCGGCAGTCATCAAATCGAAGGCCTTACGGAAGAGACCGATCCGCAAGAGAATGTACCACAAGAGAATACCCCTCAAGAACAAGTAGCGCAGAAAAAAAAACCGCCTGAACAAGCGCCACAGATTACCGGAAGCGCGACGCTTCTTGGCCCGGTAGTATTCCCTTCTGTGTACACAGAACCAGAACCGGAGACTGTAGCTACTTCCGGAGAAGCCGACGGATTTGCATATTATGAAATTAAAACCCGTGACGGCAAAGATGCCAGTTACTATCTTAGATTCCCCGCAAATTACAATAGTGCAAAGAATACTTCCTGGCCACTGGTTGTTCATAACAACATCTTTGCCACCCTGGAGTATGAGTATCGTGATCGGGATGACTGCTTTATTCTTGCCGCCACAGAAGGTCTTACCACCGATCGTCCAGTCGAGATTCAATATCTGGTTGCAGAGGTGATCATTAATGCGCTCACCCGCTTTAACATCGATCGGACACAAATGGTCATCGGTGGTTTTTCTGCAGGTTCATCAGGCGCGTTTCAGTTTGCTTCATTCTTCTATCATTACACAGGCATCCCCTTTGCATATATTACCCGTAACGCAGGTAAGGAGTTTAACGAGGAATTACTTGACTTTACCGCACTTTCTAATAGTTTTATCTGGTTCCATGTAGGCAGCGAGGAATATGATAATCTTCAGGGCTACGACAGCCCTAACCGTTCGTGGCCTCTACTTAAGGCACGCGATCACTACGCGGCAATTCGCGAAGCCCATCGTTCTCGTGGTGAAACAATAACTGAACGGATTGAATACCACGCATCGGCCGACTGGATCCGTCAAGAAGAGACAGCCGGAAATACAACAGACCACTACGTAGACATCTTGAGAAACTATGGGGACAAGCCCCTATATTCAATTGTCAACATACTCATGGCAAATGGCATTGAGGTAGCCCGTAAATCAGAATATCAAACTGATGGACATGATGCCTGGTCACGCTTTGTAATTGACTATCCCACCTTTGTTTTTTCACACACTAAAGGAGCCCATAAATGATTAAAAGACTTATCCTGATTTCAATTATTGCTTTGTGTTTATTCTCTTGCGCATTTTCCTCCGACACCGAACAAGAGGAACCAAAAGACAATGGCACAAAAACTGAAACACCGACTACTCAAACCCCTGCAGGCGGCAATCCGCCCCCATCATCTGGATCGACGAATCAGAATCCTCCAAGTGTGCAACCGGTGCCACCGGTAACGCTTGGTATATTTACAGACGAAGAAGTTCCCGTCTCTGATGAGGGCGTTACCGGCCGAGGGTTCAAGATGTATAAACACATCATGGAAGATGGAGGGGAACTACTCTATCTATTAAAAGTACCGCAAGAGTATGAGACAAAAACCGATCAAAACTGGCCTGTTTTGCTTCATCTCCATGCGATGGGTGGCGGCGGTCAAGTTGAATACCTCTGCGGCTTATTCGATATGTTTTGGGACATAAAGCGTGATTTAAATAACGGAGATGACGCCTTTATCATTATCCCCCGCGATTATACAAACGAGAGCGCCGCTTCTTTGTATCTTTCCCTTAAAAACGTCTTTAGAATGGACAGAACCCGCCTCTATCTAACCGGCATGTCTATGGGCGGTTCAGGAAGCTTCAATGTGGCGAATTATCTTTATGCACATCATGGCATCTCCTTCGCGGCAATATCTCGCTGTTCAGGAAACAAACTTGACGACAACATCGACTACGAAGGGCTATCGCGTAATGTAATATGGATGCATGTAGGTGGAAACGATGGAACTCGCGGTGTCGTCGACGGCGGTCCCGTATATAAATCGGATTTTTCGTACGACCAGCTTAAAGCGGTCCTTGTCCCCCAAGGAGCAATTGAAACAAAAGAACTTCATGTCTCACCCATGGCGCGCGATACCCTAGGTGTAACCGGTCCCTTTGTCGTTGAAGGAGAATCCTACAACAGTTACACCGTAAATCTTATGGACAAGCCAAACTGGTCAAGCGGTATCTTTGATCCCTTATACGCGCAAGTGAGAACTCTTTCGATTGCTGGCAAACCCCGGGTAATCCAATCGGTATATTACTATGACTGTGGCCATGATGCCTTTGCAATGCGAGTTAATAATTACCTGAGCTGGCTGTTTTCTCAAAGATTGGAGGAGTAACAGATGAAAAATATTATTGCCCTTGTATTAACTGCGGGACTGTTATTATCTTGTAGTTTCAATTCCAACGATGGAGAGCCACAACAAGACAAAGAAACAATTACCCAGGAACAACCACAAGAGACCCAGAAGCCGGAAATACAAACACCTGCGACTGTGCTCGGTGTAAAAAATAATCGTCTTGTGGATATCTATGGAAAACCAGTAGTAGTACGAGGTTATGAAATGACAATGATCCTGTGGTTTGAAACACCCGGGAGTATTGCGGAAAACATTGAAATGACCTTGGACACCATGACCGACAACATGATTGCCACTGGAGCTAACGCCGTTCGCTTTTTATTCCCCGCTGGACTTCGCGACGGCCTTACCCTGGAGAAGATTGATCACTACATCGGAAAGATGGCGACCAATCATGTTATTGTGTACCTTTCAATTTTTGGAGAACGAAGATCTGAACTTGATGCTGACGGTAACTCAGTCGAATATGACTACTATGATTCGCCGGCATTTTTTGGAAATCCGGATATTAAGAAAATATTGGACAAGTACTCACAATGGCTCGTACTTGACGCTTCCCAGGAGTGCGATTTTGACGATCGAGAAAGGTGGGAGCGAGTAAGCAAGGAAAAAATCAAGGAGTTCCGAAGCTATGGGTATACCTGTCCGCTTACGGTCATGTCTAATACCTATGGCCGAGATCTGCCTGCGCTCCTATCGGACCGGGCACAGCGAATTGTAGACAGCGATCCACTTAAAGCGATAATTTTCGGCTGGCAAGCGTATTGGGGTGACTATACGGACAGGGATACCGGGGACACATCAAATTGGTATGAATACTATTACCAGATGTCACTGGAAGAAGGAATCCGACAAGCATCCCTTGCCCCCTATCCAATCCAAATTGGACTTGACTACCTCGCAGATGCGGAATCCTACGTGGACTATCGATCTGCCATGAAGGTCGCAGAAGAAACGGGAATGGGTTGGCTGTGGTGGAACTGGTATCCCGTATGGGGCGGGAACAACCTCTCCAATGACGGCTCGCTTGAAAGCTTAACTGATTTTGGCCGCGAGGTTATCTATACCGACGAGAACAGCGTACAGAATACAGCCATCAAGGCAAATTGACATAATCTATTTCCCGGTTACAATAGCCAGACTATGAGTGATTCTTTATATTTTCATCGTCTGGCCTTGTTAACCGGGGAACAAACTGTTCAACTTCTTAATTCTTCCCGGGTTTTTATCTTTGGGCTGGGAGGAGTCGGCAGCTGGTGCGCAGAAGGACTTGTTCGCTCCGGTGTTGGCTCAGTTGTCTTGGTAGATTTTGACACCATCTGCCCAACGAATGTAAACCGTCAGCTTCAGGCGACCTCACAGGCCATTGGCAAAAAAAAAGCAGACGAGTTGGCTTGCCGGCTTTCCCTTATTTATCCCGCCTGCCACATCGAAAGTAGAAGTGAATGTTTTTCAAAAAAGAATGCGCATTTTTTTGATATTCGCAGTGATGACTATGTAATAGATGCCATCGATAGTTTAGATAATAAACTCGACTTGATTGAATACGCCTACGATAAAGGAGCGCGACTCTTTTCTTCCATGGGGGCCGCACGTAAGCTTGACCCAACAAAGCTCAGAACCGCCGATATTTGGGACACTCAAGGCTGCCCGCTTGCGCGCATGGTTCGTCAGGGACTTAGACGGCGAGGTTGGAATGGCCACTTTACTGCGGTGTACAGTACCGAACAAGCATTACCGGTCAAGACTAACACCACAGAAGAAGCGCCAATAAACGGGAGCGCTGTCCATGTTACCGCCACTGCCGGCATGATTCTTGCCGGACTTGTCGTGCAGGACGCACACTCCCGTTCAGGTGCAGACTTACGCCTTGGCTAGAGCTTGTTCCAAATCGGCAATAATATCGTCAATATGTTCAATGCCAATAGAAAGCCGTACTAAATCGGGAGGAAGGCCAGCATCAAGCTGTTCCTTATCCGTCATTTGAGAATGGGTCGTGCTTGCCGGGTGAATCGCAAGGCTCTTGGTATCCCCAACGTTTGCAAGATTAGAAAAAAGAGCCAGGGCGTTTATAAAACGCTCACCCTTTGCTCTACCAGAGATGGATCCTTCTCCCTTAATGCCAAACACCACCATACCGCCAAACCCATGCGTAAACCGGGAAGAAGCAACTGGATAGGAAGGATCGCCTTCAAGCCCCGGATAGCGAACCCAGGCTACCTTGGGATGACGGCTAAGCCAACGTGCTACCGCAAGGGCATTTTGATTATGCCGTTCCATCCGTAAGGGAAGCGTCTCCAAACCCTGAAGAAATATCCAGGAGTTATCCGGAGAAAGACACGCGCCCAGATTTCGTAAGGGCCCGGTTCTAAAGCGCAGGGCAAAGGCAATCGGAGCTAACTGTTCGGGAAGATCATAAGCCCACCTGAGACCATGATAGGCAGGGTCAGGCTCAGTCATGAGCGGAACATGTGATTTTTTCCAGTCAAATCTTCCTGAGTCTATGACCACGCCTCCGATGCCCGCCCCATGCCCGCCGATCCACTTGCTTACACTATGGATGACTATGTCTGCGCCATCCTCTATAGGACGGTAGTTAACCGGCGGAGTAAATGTTGCATCGACCACAAGCGGGATGCCGTTTTCATGGGCAATCTTTGAGATAGATCGAATATCCACCACATCAAGACCGGGATTCCCGACTGTCTCGGTATACAGAAAACGTGTTTTAGGCGTTATCGCCTTTCTAAAGTTTTCGGGAGAGCGGGCATCTACAAACGTAACGGTAATACCCTGATCTTTTAGAAGAACCGAAAACATAGTAAAGGTTCCTCCATACAAATTTTGAGCGGCTACTATCTCATCACCGGCTCGTGAGAGAGTTAAGGCCGTGTAATGGATGGCGGCGGTTCCCGATGCGGTTACCACCGCTGCAGATCCTCCTTCAAGCAGAGCAAGCCTGTTTTCCAAAATCTGTCCGGTAGGATCACCCAATCTTGAATAAATAAAGCCGAGTTCTTTAAGTGCAAAAAGATTTGCCCCGTGTTCGGCTGAATCAAAATTATAGGCAGTAGTTCTCCATACCGGTACACCTCGAGCTTTGGTTACCGGATCGGGTTTTTGCCCGCCGTGAACGGCAATGGTTTCAATATGTGTATTCACACTCATCAGTATTTCCTTTGGTTATTCCTGCCATAACCAGGTAGACAAATAGCGCTCTCCAGTATCCGGAAGAATTGCGACAATAACCTTGCCAGCGTTTTCTTTCCGTCTGCCAATCTCCAGGGCCGCCTCAAGCGCGGCTCCCGACGAGATACCCACAAGGATGCCCTCTTCCCGGGCAAGTCTACGGGCAATGGAACCCGCTTTATGTTCGTCAGTAAGATAGACCTCGTCGATAATAGAGGTATTAAGGACGCCAGGCACAAAGCCAGCCCCAATTCCCTGTATCTTATGCGGTCCCGCCTTACCCCCGGACAAAACAGCAGAGCCTTCCGGTTCAACAGCAACCACCTGGATCGTCGGTTTTTTCTCTTTTAGAAATTCTCCCGTGCCAGTTATTGTTCCACCAGTTCCTACACCGCTTACCAGAATATCCACCCTGCCTTCGGTATCCGCCCATATCTCCGGGCCGGTAGTTTTTCGATGAATATCCGCGTTTGCGGGGTTATTGAATTGTTGCAATATATATGAGCCGGGGATCTCGCGAGAAAGGTCTTCTGCACGCTCGATGGCGCCCTTCATTCCCTTAGCTCCATCGGTAAGCACGAGCTCGGCCCCGTAGGCCTTAAAAAGGGTACGCCGTTCCATACTCATCGTTTCGGGCATCGCAAGAATAAGACGGTAACCCCTGGTTGCGGCGACCATTGCTAAACCAACGCCGGTATTACCGCTCGTCGGCTCTATAAGAGTTGTACCCGTTGTAATGGAACCATCTTTTTCCCCAGCCTCGATCATCGAAAGGGCGATGCGTTCCTTAACACATCCGGCGGGATTAAAGCTTTCCAGCTTAACATATATTTCCGCCTGAATGTCCCTGGCAAGGGAATTAATCCGTACCAGCGGGGTGTTTCCGATCAAATCCGTGATTTTTTCGACTCTGGCCATTATGCCTCCCCGTTTACTAATTCCTAGTAAACTTATAGGTATTATATACTACAGGATGATATGAAAGTCAATATCCTTAAATTGAATAATTCGTTGATTCCCCCGACCCAATCAGTGAAGCCAAGGTTGTATGATCCACAAGAGCGGCTATTCGCTCATTAAGCCGATTATAGACAGTTAGACGTATACATCGTTGAAAAGGAGTTTCCGCCTCGCCAGGCTGCGGAGGGTCAACAATCAACATATCTCCCTCAAGAACCCGCAAAACCTCCCCAACGGTAATCTCACTCGCTGGCCTGGAAAGCATATATCCGCCAGAAGAGCCTTTGACCGAACGTATATATCCGGCACGTTTGAGTAATGTAGCTACTTGCTCAAGATACCGTGGAGAGATTTTTTGCCGTTCTGCAACTATAGACAGGGCAATATGATCGCTTGTTCCACTGGCTGCCAAATCGAGTAAGAGCCGCAACCCATATCTCCCTCTGGTGGAAATCCTCATATATGCACCTCTCCTTCTTCCTGTAAAGTGAATGATATAGCTATATCAGAAAGAAGTATTGAATCAACACATGCTGTTATCTCTTTATATAAAAGATCCCATACGGATCGGGAAAGACACGATTTCTCGGAGGGACACGAGTGATCGACCAAACAGGCGACCGGGGCAAGAGAATGTTCCACCGCGATCAAAATTTCGCCCACACTGATCGCTTCGCTTTTGCGAGCAAGTGCATAGCCACCTTGAGGGCCGCGAGTTCCAACTATCAAGGATGCTTTGCGCAATAGAATAAACAATTGCTCAAGATACCCCTCGGAGATACCCGTAGCCTCGGAAATACGACGGGTGCTTAGGTATTCATCGACTGGGGAAAGAGCGAGGAAAAGCATAGCCTCAAGGGAGTACCGCCCCTTAGTAGAAATCCTCATCTTGCCTTACCTCCTTTGCCTATGCATACTACAACAATGAAGAACAACATTACCACCTTGTACATCTTCAAGTTTTTTAAAGACTTTCTGTTAATAGCTCCAGTAATCATTCCATTCTACCGTGCTAACGGTCTTTCCGCCACGGAGATCCTTACCATACAGGCAATCTTTTCGGCTTCGATGCTTGTGTTTGAAATCCCCTCCGGATATCTTTCCGATCGATGGGGAAGAAAGGGAACCTTATGCCTGGGCGGTTTCTCCATGGTAGCAGGATTCCTGGTATACAGCTTCTCCGTCAGCGTTCCTTTTTTTATTCTGGCCGAACTCTTGCTTGGCTTTGCCTTTAGCATGATTTCCGGAACTGACTCGGCCCTCCTGTACGACACGCTAAAAAAGAGCGGACATACAGACGATTACCATGCCATAGAAGCTCGAGCGGAAAGTGCAACCAGAATAGGTTCTGCGATCTCGTCAATTGGAGGGGGATTACTCGCTTCTGTATCGATCAGACTCCCCTTTTTGGCAAATGCCCTGAGCGCTCTGGTGTTACCGATAAGCGCACTAACCCTTAGCGAAGTACCCCGCGAAAAGGCACACCATAAAAACGTCCTTTCGGGCATTGCCGAAGCTGTCCTCTACGCAATACAAAACCCCCATATCCGTCGCGCAGGTCTCGCTTCGGGAGCAATCATGACAACAGGTATCATCTCTATCTGGGGATATTTTTTGATCTTGGAGCAGATTGCATTTCCGCTCGGATTATATGGACTTATGTTCTTTTTTTTCCAAAGTTTCTCTGCCCTTGGGGCCCGACTTTCCCGTATAATCAGCGCAAAAACAGGCAAAGGCTTTGAATGGCTATTGATCCTGACAATCTCTTTCGTTTTGATATCGATCGCGCTTTTTCCCTCGCCTCTTACCATAGTACTTGCCTTTCTTCACTCTTTTTGCTGGGGCCTTTCTTCCCCGCATTTTTTAACTATCATCAATAGCAAGGCACGGGAAGACATCCGCGCTACAGTATTGTCTACCATGAGCATGATCTCCAGGGGTATCTACGTTTTGTGCGGCCCGCTATTCGGTATGATAGTCGATAAGGGTGGAACCGGAAGAGGCTTTATCTTTCTTGCCATTATCTGTGGATTGTGTTTTTTACCAACAATCCTGCGAGCAGTAGACAAGGGTCATTAGCGCACGATATCAAACGGCCAGGAATTGATACCACCCAAATCATACACATTGGTATAACCTAGCGAAGCGAGTGTGTTCACGGCAATAGCGGACCTTCTGCCGCTTCGGCAATACACGATTACTGTTGTGGTTTTAGAAGGTATTACCTTTGCCGCGGATACTTCATCTATGCGATCATAGGGCAAGAGAATGGCATTGGGAATATACCCGGATGCATATTCTCCCTCAGTTCGGGTATCAAGAAGAATAATGGAACTATCATCGCCGAGCATCTTATTAGCTGTTTTGGCATCTATCTTTCTGTCCGAGCTTCGAGCAAAGACGGAACCTGCATAAAAAAGGGCCAGAATTGCGAGGCCTATATACAAAATTGATTTCATGGAACACCTCCCTTATATAATATACAAAGAAAGCGCCCAATTAACTGTAAGAAAGTTACGGAAGAGAGAGGGAAAGACCCGCATAGCCGGGAATAACCTTTCCCGGTAATAACGAGGAAAGGATGTCTGTTTCGGCAGCTCCTGTACAATGACAGGGTATTAGATGCGTTAGCCCAAGAGTATTCAGATAGCGAGCGGTTTTTTCAAGCCGAGCTTCCCCCACCCCTGCAAGATGAAAGCCTCCCAGAATGGCATGTATTGGAGCGTTCGCGGTCCGGGAGCGCACATACTCACACGTATTGACCAAACCAGCATGACAACATCCTGTTACTATTACCGTACCCTGCGAAGTGGCAAACCACAGAATAAGCTCATCTGGTATTGAATCGGGCACCGTGCACTCAGGGTTCAAAAAAAGAAGCGGACTGGGATTCTCAAAATCACAAATACGGGGAATACCATCTGCAAGAAACAGAGAATCCTGAAAAAGAGATTGCACTCCCGAAACCAGATGGAAACGGGAGGCAAGATCAGAAAGCACCTGACGAGTTGCATCCGACAAACCGATATACCTGGCCGATCCACCGCGCATACTATAGTGTTGTCCCAGAATTAGAGAAGAGGCATACACCTCTGCCAAAGAAGCGCTTTGGATAACCTCTTTAAGCGCATCAGTGTGATCATAATGACCATGACTTAGAACAATCGTCCCTACAGTCGATAAATCAATCCCATAATTATGAACATTTGCTAGAAGCGCACCACGGCCTACATCAAAGAGGATCGAAGGATTCCCCTCCCCCTCATTGCCTTGAAGGGTAATGAGGACGGAGAAACCATGCTCCACCTGCCATGATGAAGCTGATGTATTATCGGAAAGAATTGTCAAACGCGAAGAAAGAGATTTCATACCGGTTTAATGATCGCAGGCATTCGCGCCGGTAATAAGAGTCCCGGCAAGATACTGCGCAACAACTGAATCGGAAGAATCAGGATGTGCCCCTACGCAGACGGTAATACCTCGCTCGGTAAAAAGATCGCGGGCACGAACGCCCATACCGCCAGCGATAATGTGGGTAATCCCTTTTTCGCTCAAAAACTTTGGCAATAATCCCGGTTCATGTGGAGGGGCTTCGATATAGTCCTTTGAACTTACCTTCTTGGTTTGCTCATCCACGGTAAACACATCAAACCCTGCACAATGGCCAAAATGCAAATTGAGCCGACCTTCGGCTACTGGAACTGCAATCTTCATAACATACTCCTTGTAATCTCTGAATATATTCCGCTAACCGGCGACGACAGATACACAGACACATACGGCGTACCATTGTCTCCGGCCTCTCCTATCGCAGGATCAATGGGGATGGAACCCAAAAAGGGAACTCCATACTTTTCCGAAAGCCGCTTTCCGCCGCCTTCCTTAAATATGTGTGTAATCGTTTGACAGTGGGGACACACAAACCCTGCCATGTTTTCGATAATCCCGGTAACTGGTAATTGTAGTTGCTTGCAAAAGTTGATGGACTTACTTACATCAACCGCGGCTACTTCCTGTGGCGTCGTTACAATGATTGCGCCATCTGCATTTCCTACCAGCTGAATTACCGAAAGAGGCTCGTCTCCTGTTCCCGGAGGACAATCCACAACAAGACAATCAAGCTCATCCCATTGTACATCCTCAAGAAATTGCTTAATGACTCCATTCTTCATCGGCCCACGCCAAATAACCGGAGCGTCGGGCGCCTGAAGCATAAAGCCGATAGACATAACCTTAAGGTTCTCCAATCCCGGCATCGTAACTGGCAAAATTGAATCTCCATCGCTCATGAGCTTGGATTCCCCAAGCCCCAACATCGTAGGAATACTTGGCCCATGAATATCAACATCCAAAAGACCAACTTTCTTACCCTGAAGAGCCAAACTTGCCGCAAGATTTACCGCGACGGTACTCTTGCCTACGCCACCCTTACCTGACATGACAATATACTTTTTTGCCACGCCATCCATCTTTACTGATTCAATTGACATATCTTCTCCCAAATCCCGACAATAGCGTCGGTTGCAATAGCCACCTCTTTATCTTTTTGATATTCAATGATGCTTAAACCCTGAATCTGAGCGCGTGTTATATCCCTGTCATAGGGAATTTCTCCCACAAAAGGAATATTGTTTCTTTCGCACCACTGGCGAATTTCGCCAGAAAGCTCTAGATGGATATCCGCCTTATTAACGCACACATAAAAAGGTATTTTAAAATGATGGACAAGAGTCGCAAGCCGCTCAAGATCATTTTTTCCCGATACCGTCGGTTCAGTTACAATAAGCGCCGCATCGCATCCGGTAATGGATGCAATAACCGGACATCCTATACCAGGAGAGCCATCTACAATAAGCCATTGCGCACCGGTCTCTTCCGCTATCCGCTTGGCTTCCTTACGAACTGCGGTAACAAGCTTACCAGAGTTCTCCGCCCTGGTATCCAGAGCCGCATGAACGACCGGTCCAAACCGAGAAGAAGATATATAGCGTTCACCGCATCTTCGATCTACAAATTCAACAGAACCTGGAGGGCAAAAACGAAAACATACGCCACAGCCTTCACAGGAGCCTTCATCAATAGAAAGTCCCGTCTCCGGACTATAGGAAATCGCTTCAAACCTGCAAAGCGATTGCGCGTGTTCGCCTTGCTCTCTATCCAATATAGTTGCATTCGTTGTAGGAACACGCGCTACATGACCAGAAATGAACGGAACACTCTCCTTGATGGCGGGAGAAAAAATCAAATGGAGGTCGGCGGCGTCAACATCGCAATCAGCAAATACCGCCTTCCCTTGTGTGGAAGCAAGGGTAGCAAAAGCAGCGGTAACGCTTGTCTTTCCAGTCCCTCCCTTCCCGCTCAAAATAATTAGTTCTTTCATAAAGCGCCCCCAGTAAAACACGTACCGCTTATAATCTCGGTAACAAGATGCGCAAAGGCATCACGATATTCAGGAGCCGATTCAATAAGGGGAACACCCCGAGCATACCCTTGAGCAATACGCACATCTTCGGGTATCTGCATTAACACAGGGATTCCCTCACGGGTACAATACTGCACAACCCGGTCATCACCAGAATCGCTTCGATTGATAACAACCCCAAACGGAATCTTCATCGCACGAACAGTCTTTACCGCCAGATCTAAATCATGGAGCCCAAACGGTGTTGGTTCAGTAACAAGAATTGTCGCGTCAGATCCTGACACCGCCGTACACATCGGACAAGAAGTTCCGGGAGGTGAATCGATAATAGTAAGCTCAGATAGGGCGTCAGATGTCGCCTTGCGTTTAACCGCTCTGATTACCGGAGGAGACATTGCCTTCCCCACAGAAAGCATGCCTTGAATAAACCGGACAGGGATGGAAGAGTACCCAAGGGATCCAATCGCCTCATCCTCTTCATGAATAGCCTGTACCGGACACACAAGTGCACAGCCACCACACGAATGACAGAGATCATTAAAAACCATAACAGTCTTTCCGATGTGAACAATTGCCTTAAACTCGCAAAACCGGGCGCACTCTCCACAGGCGGTACACAGCGCTTCGTCGATAACCGGAACAGGGACAGTTACTGGCTCTTCTTGCCAATCCTGCGAACCAAGAAACAAACGGGAGTTTGGCTCCTCCACATCGCAGTCCAGCAGGGTAATCCCCACAGGAGAACTCAGGGCGAGAGAAACCGCAATTGTCGTTTTTCCGGTTCCCCCCTTTCCTGAAGCAACAGAAAGAATCATACCCAATGACCCTCAACATCAGCTTCGCGAATCTGGGTAAGAGAACCTTCCCGATAGGCGGCTATCGCTTGCCTGACCGTCATCGAAGGGCACACAAAAATGGCAATGTCTGCGCTCTCCAGAACCTTAAATGCTTTGGGCCCGGTATGACCGGTAATAACCGCACGAGCGCCACTTTGGGCAACGTGCTGAGCAGCTTGAATACCTGCCCCTTGAGCCGCCTCCAGATTTTGCGTATTATCCCGAATCTCAAATGAATCAGATTCCAGATCATAGATAATAAACACACTCGCTCGCCCAAACCGCCCATCAAGCTGATCGTCAAGACTTGGTCCCGACGCTGTACATGCAATTTTCATTCTAACACCCCTTACGATTCTATAACTTACTATCCAAGATGTAGTGAGCCGCCACGATAACGACGCCTTCTACATCTTCTGCGAGGACACCCGCACCCCGGCATGGAAAAAGATTCCCGAACCAGAGAGCCTTCTCTCCAGGCCTGTATAACCTCATCCACCGGAGCGGCAATAAACGAAATCAGTTCTATACCGGACGAAAGAAGTACCTCTTCAAACTCCTGACTTATCGCACCGCAAATCAACGTTGCGACTTGGCGATCTCTAAGAAACAACGCCTTCTCCTCTGCCCCGTCTACAGGAAGAGAAACACAGGGGTCTATTCGAACTTCTGTGTCGTCATCGATAATCATGCATTTTTCAGATGCATCAAAAACCGGAGCGACTCGTCCATTCCATACTGATATGGCACACTTCATAACCTTACACAGCAAGTGCCGTGCCAATCAAAAAACCACTGGTTTATCCTCACGCGCGCGTTCAATAGATTGCATATATGCAATTATATCACAAAACTGATGCAATTATGCAATTACACATCATCCTTGCACCGGATCAAAATATACGATATACCGTATCCATGAATCATGGAGAAAAAGCTGTCGAGCTCTTTTGCTCGGGATATAACTGCGCTCAATCGGTAGCGGGCGCTTTCGCAGATGACGAGCTCTGCACCGAAAAAGCCGCCCTGCGACTGATGGCGGGATTTGGTGGCGGGATGGGCGGAATGAGAGAGATGTGCGGGGCGGTAAGTGGAATGATCTTCGCTCTGGGAATGGATGGTGGAAACTATGATCCCCATGACACTCAGGCAAAAACAAAACTGTACACCCGGGTTCGTGAGGCAGTTGCTCTCTTTAAGGAAAAATACGAAACAACCAATTGCCGCGAGCTTCTCTTAAAGGCGGGATGTTTACCCAAGCCAGATCCCTCGGTACGTAACGCTGAGTACTACTCAAAACGTCCCTGCGCTCATTTTGTTGAATATGCCGCTTTAATCGCCCAACGACTAAACGATAAACAAAAAAATCCGGAACAAACATAACTGTTATTGGGTAATGGTATAGCGCTTCATCTTGCGCCAGAGGGTCGCCTTATCGATGCCGAGTTCACGAGCGGCCTGTGTCCTGTTCCACCCGTTTGCTTCCAGGGCTGTGATGATACATTCCCGCTCTGCCTCTTCGCGTACCTGTATAACCCGTGTTGCTCCTTCCTCAACAAGCGTTCGGGCGGTAACCTGGGATGACCTGAGCTCAGGAGGGAGTAAATCCCTGTCGAGTACTGACCCCTGCGCAAGAACAACCATCCGCTCAATCACATTCTCAAGCTCCCGAATATTACCCGGCCAGTGGTAGGCATAAAAACGGGAAAAAACTTCTGGAGCAAATCCTTCGATTTTTTTCCCCATCCTTCCCGCGTACATGGTTAAAAATCCCGATGCCAAATCGGGAATATCCTGAGGCCTATCCTTAAGGGGTGGCAAGGTCAGGGTAACGATGTTCAATCGATAATATAAATCACGACGGAAAGTCCCTTGTGCAATCATTTCCTGTAAATCACGGTTAGAGGCGGAAATCAGGCGAATATCAGCCTTTACCGTTTTTGTAGCACCAAGGGGTTCATACTCTCGCTCCTGTAAAACACGCAGGAGCTTTACCTGCAGGGACAGGGGGATATCTCCTATTTCGTCAAGAAATAAAGTTCCCCCTTCTGCAAGGGCAAACCGACCCGGCTTGTCCTTGTCCGCGCCGGTAAAAGCCCCCTTTTTGTAACCAAATAGCTCGGATTCTAGAAGATTCTCAGGAATCGCTGCGCAGTTAATTGCGATAAAAGGTTCACTTTTACGTGGACTCAATGCATGAATTGATCTAGCTAACACCTCTTTACCCGTTCCGGTCTCCCCCCGAATAAGGATGGAACTGGTTGAGTCGGATACAGCCGGAAGCATGTTAAATATTTCTTCCATTGCGGGGCTCTTGCTTCGCAGCAAGGGATTTGGACCGCGACTCTCCAGCTCCTTTCGCAATTCCTCTATCTCGCTTAAATCCCGAAAGGTTTCCGCCCCGCCAAGGGTCTTGCCTTCTGAATCAAAGAGCAAAGCGGTTGATACACTGATGGGCACGCGTTTGCCGGTTTTGGTAAGACAAAAACCTCGTTTATCAATAAGGGACTTACCGGTTTTCATGGTTTTTCGTAAGGGACACGAAGACTCGCACATATTGGACTTAAATACTTCAAAACAGTTTTGTCCAATCGCGTCTTTTTTGGAAATTCCGGTAATCCTTTCTGCCGCTCGATTAAACGAGGTAATACGCCATTCTTTATCAACGGTAAACACTCCATCGGAGATGCTTTCAAGAATGTTGGAAGTCAGATCGGGATTCTTCATGTGTATATAAAATACTCTTCATCTGGGGGAAATTCAACCGGAACTGTATGTAGGCCCGTTAATAAAAAAAGCGGCCTAAGGGCCGCCTTTTTTCTCACAGAAGCTATTTTTTTTCTAGCTGCTTAAAAATTGTATCCTTATCAAGCTTCTTCGTGCAGAAGAACCAATCATAACACTTGAGCGAGCCATCCTTGGTATCCATTCGCTCCTTTGCCACACCGCACGATCCAGCGGTTGGAACAATAACATCATCACCTGGCTGCCAATCAGCCGGAGTCGCAATAGAGAATGCATCCGCAGTTTGAAGAGCTATTACTATACGCAAAATTTCCTGAAAATTGCGCCCCAGGCTAAGGGGATAATACAGCACAGTGCGAATTACTCCCTTGGGATCTATAACAAATACGGCACGCACTGCCTTGGTATTTGATTCACCGGGTTGCATCATTCCATATTTATTGGCAACTTCCATGGTGATATCCTCTATGAGAGGAAATTTTACTTCAACGTCCTTCATCCCCTTGTATTCAATCTTGTCCTTAATGGTCCTAAGCCAGGCAATATGACTGTACAGGCCGTCAACGGATAGACCAACCAGCTTACAGTTATACTTTTCAAAGTCCTTTTCCATAGAAGCAAAGGTCATGAACTCACTGGTACAAACAGGGGTAAAATCCGCGGGGTGACTAAAAAGGATAACCCAGCTTCCCGCATACTGATCAGGAAAATTAATCTCTCCCTGAGTCGTTACAGCCCGAAACGAAGGGGCTTTCTCTCCAATCCTTGGGATACTCCTGCCTACATTTTCGTTTTCCATACTTTCCTCCATCTCTTTCTTAATGATATACCAACGGTATAACTATACTCTAATGCATGTACCCGCTTTTTTTACTGTAACAACATCACACTTATTCCCGTTTAGTGGTAATATGTAAGCATGGAGTAATCTTATGTCCAATTTTATTGACTATTGCACCGCTTGCTACAAAGACACCGGCTTACAGTTACAGAGGAAAAGCAAGATATTGGCGATTACCGCCCTGGTTATTACCCCGGTGAGTGTTATTTTGGGAATCCTGATGATTACTACCAATGCCATCATCTCCGGATCCTCCTTGCTGGTATTAACCGCCAGTTCCGTCTGCGCACTGGTGATGCTCAGGAAGGGTAAGTATTACGCATCTTCTTCCTTTTTTTTATACGCCCTTTTTACGGTTATGTTTACCGCGATTAAGTGGGATGCGTATCAAAATGTATATGAATGTTATGTGTTTGCGTCACTGGGGGTGTTCCTTCTTTTAGTGTCAGCCCTTGTCGCTGATAAAAGCGGACAAAGCATTATCTCGATGATTCTGGTTCTTATAGCCATACTGACGATTTACTTTGTAGA
>JAFGIM010000032.1 GCA_016929605.1 Spirochaetales bacterium
CCGCGCAGGAATTGAATGTTCCGGTAACCGAGATAGAAAGTTTACTTGCGGAGTTAACGACCCTTTTAACTGGAATATCCATGCTTCGCGAGGTTTCTCCACGTTCCCGGGATTACCTGGTTTCCTTTGGAGAGCGACTTTCCATTCGCCTCATGGCAGGCTATCTTAACTCCTTGCCCTTGCGTGCAGAGTTCAAGGATGCCTGGGATGTCGGTTTTGCATCCGATTCAAATTTTATGAACGCCGATCTGTTACCCGAAACCTGGGAAAACATTCGCAAATCCCTTTCGCCCTATGCAAACGGAAAGAAGGGTGATGGTATGCCCATTCCGATCGTGACCGGCTTTATTGCCAAAGATCCTAATGGCACTATTACTACCCTTGGACGTGGCGGCAGTGACTTGACGGCCACTATACTTGGCGCCGCTCTTGGCGCCCAAGAAGTGCAAACCTGGAAGGACGTTGATGGTATCCTTACCACCGATCCTCGTGTGGTTAAGGAAGCAAAGACTGTTCCTGTGGCTACCTATGACGAGGTAGCGGAACTTGCGTACTTTGGAGCCCAGGTACTTCATCCCCGATCGATGCAACCCTGCCTTCAGACAGGAACCCCTGTTCGAGTAAAAAACTCGTACAACATAGAAGCCCCCGGAACGATTATCGTTACCTCTCATCCGTCCACACCTTCCCCAGTCAGGGCTATTACCTCAAAAAAGGATGTAACTGTTATCGACATCGTCTCTACCAGGATGCTCGGCCAACACGGTTTCCTTGCCAAGGTCTTTGAAGCCTTTGCAAAACACGGGATTAGTGTTGATGTGGTTGCAACCTCGGAGGTGTCCATATCCCTTACAGTCGATTCCAAAAAGGTACAATTCTCGAACCTGCGTCATGAACTTGAAAAATACGCGAGCATCGATATTCGCAAGGGAAAGGCTATTGTGACGATAATCTGCGATGTTAAGAGAACGAGCCAGATTCTTGCTGCCTCATTTGAAGTGTTAGCTCGTGGAGGAATCAATATCCAGATGCTCAGTCAGGGCGCTTCAAAGGTAAACATCAGCATGATTTGCGATTCAGATGAGGCGGATACTGTTGTAAGACTATTGCATGGACGATATTTTGGTCCAAACGGCGAGGATTTGATTACTGAGGGAGTGCACACATGAAAGTAGCCCTGGTAGGCTATGGAAAGATGGGCCACATGATCGAACGTGCGGCTCTTGCACGCTCACATGAGGTAGTGTGTACGGTAGATCTTTTTGCATCCGACGCAACGTGCATTACCTCTGATAGCCGGGAAATGATTGATGCGATTCGATCCTCTGGTGCGCAAGGCGTTATTGAATTTTCTCATCCAGCCTCTGTGATGAATAACATTCAAACTCTTATTCCTACGGGTATCCCTCTGGTAGTAGGAACGACTGGCTGGAAATATCGACTGGAAGAGGTGAGCGAGCTGGTTGCCTTAAATAAAACAGCCTTGTTACATGCTTCCAATTTCTCGATCGGGGTTAATCTTTTTTATCGCATGGTTCGCGAGGCTACTCGTTTAATGGCCGCTTACGAGGAATACGATACAGCCCTGTTTGAGTCTCATCACAATCAAAAAGCAGATAGCCCTTCTGGCACAGCCTTGGACATTGCCCGTATTGTGATGGACGGAAACCCCCGAAAGAATACCCTGGTAACTGATGCCTTTACTCGTAAACCCGAGTCAAACGAATTGCATCTTTCGAGTGTTCGCGTAGGGGCAGTTCCTGGAACACATACGGTGTGGTTTGATTCTCTTGCCGACAGTATTGAACTGACCCATACCGCCCGAAACCGTGAAGGCTTTGCCATGGGGGCCGTGCGAGCAATTGAATGGCTCAGTGCCCTTGACGGAGATGGAAAGAAAAAGCTGGGTGTATACACCATGGATGATGTGTTCGACTGCTGAACGACTAAAAGGGTCCCTCTGTTACCATAAATTCTCGTATCTTTCCTGATACGTACAGGACACTCAGGCGATCCTTACCAACAAAATACTGAGACCGGTCTGCACCTGTCCACAGGGAAGAGCCAACTGATTTTTCAAGCTCTTCTCTGCGGTCTCCAGCTCTGGTATTTCCTGCCGGTGATAGTGGAGATAGGGGGCCTGCATATATGGTCTCTACTCTAATGGTGTCATCTCCGTAGACAGAATTAGAAAGCTCCACCGTGGCATCCAGTTGAGGATACGACCATAGTTCCGTGAAATAGTTATACAGGATTTCTTTTGGTTTACCCCACAGTTCAATAAGGTTATCAACTGAATAGGCGGTAGAGAGTTTTCGAAGATATATGCTATCTCCGGGTTGATAGGTTGTTATCTTTGTTAGCTGTGCAGACAGGGTTGCCGCCAGATCAAGATACCCCAGGGATCTGAGCATCACCAGCCGTGATATCATAATTTCCCGTTCGTCCGGAGGAAAACCCGGATTGATCAAGAAATGACGGGATAGAGGCGTGTTAACAGTAGATGCCGGTGTCTGTGGAACACTGACAAGAGAGAGCGCTTGTGAATAATTTGATGCTTCCAAAAAAAGCATGATGCCAAGGTTTACCGCGGAAACCGGAAGGTCTTTCGCTCTTTCGTAGGCGGCTTTTGCGTACGTAAGTGCTATTGCCCGCTCTGATGGGCTAGTCATGTAGAGAAGCATTGCACACGATGAAGCCATCTCGCTATCCCAAGAATACGCAAGATAACGGGTATAGGCAGAAAGAGCCGCTTCAACTGATGTTTGGAGATTACCCGGCTCAAAGCTAATCGTATCCTTAGTGATGCCGATTGGATGGGACAGTGCATGTTGGGCAGATAGCGCAAGTGTCTGGTCTTTAATCAGTGCAACCGGAAGCAGTGGTCGCAAGGGGAAAGACTGGAATTGAGGTGATTGAACTATCAGTCGATGTGTTGCCAGCGCTTCAAGTCGATTAAGATAGGGAGCGGAGGTATAGCTCTTTTTTAGAGTAGCAACAGAGGATAGCGCTTCCTTTAATGCGGTAGACGCGGTAATGCCCTGAAGGACCGAGCGAAGTTGTTGCGCGTTCTCTGCATCTTCTGCACCCGTATGGCTTAGTGTAGCCATACGGGAAGCAAGTGAGCCATCTTTTGTCAGATAGCTACTAAAGGATTTTGGTGCCTCGCCTTTGGTATGATCTTCAATGCCCTGTTTGAGCCACCGGATGTAGGCATCGCTGGTAAGGCCACAGAGGGAATACAGAATGCGCGAGAATCGATCAACTTGGCCGACCTCTTTGGTATGCAAAGGGCCAAGGGCATACACTGCCGCCGCTCGGGCAATAAAGGGTATCAGCGCATCAAATCGCTCTTTTTCCATGTTTCTTGCCCGTCGGGGATTGTTTGCCGCGGCTGTAAAGACATACTCATCTACATAATCGAGCAAGGCTGTGGTAACTACCAGCTTTCCATCTGGATAAAAAATCGCTTCAATGGATGGGGATGTTCGCACAGCGCAGTTGATATGAGCGCGAAAAAGCTCAGTTTGGCGGAAAAGAATAAATGAAACGCCATCAATTGTTTCAATCCAGTCCCCGAGTTCTGCAGGATCTGCCAGATCCTCCGTTTGTATTAAAGCTGCGTTTGCCTCGGGCGGCGGGAGTTGGACTTCTGCGGTTACAAGGCCATGACAAAGAATACAGGTTACGACGATAATCTTTGATACATTCATACCCAAGAATAACACACCAGTTGGCTTAAGGCAACGAAACAGCTATACTCCCTCTACTATGGACAGAATCTTTTTAAAGAAGCGGGAAGATCAGCGAATTCGTCTGGGACATCCCTGGGTTTTTGACAATGAAATAGGGCGATATCAAGGGGAATGCCCAACCGGCTCGCCAGTTCAGGTGTATAGTGCGGACGGCCTGTACCTGGGCACCGGAATCATGAACCGAAACTCACGCATCTGTGTGCGCATTGCCCTGCGCGACAGTGAGCGAGTAATGGATCGCGCTTTTTTTAGCGAGCGCATCACTAATGCGCTGTCCCTTCGCGAGCGACTGTATGCACCTGAGGATTCTTGTCGGCTTGTATTCGCTGAGTCTGACCTTATCCCAGGCCTGATCATAGATCGCTTTGTGTCCATTGAGGGGAAGATTTTTTTATCGATACAGTTTCTAACCCTTGGCATTGATATCTTTAGGGATGAGATTATCAGTATCCTGCATGAATTGATCGCCCCTGACGGAATCTTTGAAAGAAGCGATGTCCATGTACGGGCCCTGGAAGGTTTACCTGAGCGTAAGGGATGGATTGGCTCTGCCCATGATCCGCGAATTGTCATCAGGGAAAATGGAGTTCTTCTTCGGGTTGATGTGGAAAACGGTCAAAAAACCGGTTATTTTCTCGATCAAAAAGCTAACCGCGCCCTGGTTGCCTCTCTGTCCCGCGGCATGCGCGTTTTGGATACCTTTACGCATACC
>JAFGIM010000033.1 GCA_016929605.1 Spirochaetales bacterium
GTGGACGGCAGCTTCGTTTTGCCCTTTTGGAGCGCCTTGCCCGCGACAGCGATCGTCACCTCATCATGCTTACGGCAACGCCCCATTCGGGCGACGATGCGGCCTTCGGCAACCTCCTCTCGCTCATAAAACCCGATTTCGCCTCTCTTGCGGGCACGCTGTCCGATACTGCCAACAATCTGCGATCAGAACTTGCCGCTCACTTTATTCAGCGCCGCCGCCGCGACATCGATGAATGGCAAGATGCCTCCGTCTTTCCCACGCGCCGTGTGCGCGATGCCACCTACAAACTCAGTGGTGAATGGGGTCGCTTTTTCGAGGAAACCCGCGAATACTGTCTGGGCCTGGCCCAAAAGGCCGAACAGGAACAGGGCGAAAGTGCCCGCATGATGTGGTATGCCACCCTCGCCCTCCTCCGCTGTATTTCTTCTTCTCCCGCCGCGGCCGCAAGCGCCCTGTCCACCCGCCTGCAAGGCTCCAGGGAGGAAATGGCTCGCCTCGCAGAGGAAGACCGTGTGGACGACGGCCTTGGTGAAGAACTGGAAACAAACGATCAAGAACCCGCCGCGCGTTTGGAAGAATCCGGCCTTATTGAATCCCTGCTTGAAAAAGCCCGTAATCTCCATGGCCCTTCACGCGATCCAAAGCTTGAACGGCTCATTCGCGAAGTCGACGGCCTCGTTAAGGAAGGCTTTCGTCCCGTCATCTTTTGCCGCTATATCGCCACCGCCACCTACCTTGCGGATGAACTGCGAAAGCACTTCAATACTCATCAGGTCGACTGTGTTACCGGCCTCCTTACCAGCGAAGAACGAGCCGGAAAAGTCGCCTTCCTTTCGCAAGAAAAATATCCCATCCTTGTGGCTACCGACTGCCTTTCCGAAGGCGTCAATCTGCAGGACGGTTTTACCGCCGTCATACACTACGATCTTGCCTGGAACCCCACCCGCCACGAACAGCGGGAAGGCCGCGTGGATCGCTTTGGCCAAAAGGCGCGTGAAGTGCGCTGCGTCATGCTCTACGGCGAAGACAACCCCGTCGACGGCTTCATATTCAATGTCATCATCCGCAAGGCCGAAAGCATCAAGAGTGAACTGGGGGTCCTCGTCCCCATGCCCGACGATGACCGCCGTATGCGCCTCGCTGTTGTCAAAGCCGCCCTCATGAAAAAACGCCCCGACGACTTCGCACAAGGCTCTTTCGACTTCGGCGAGGACCACACCACACGGGACTTGGTAGATACCATCAATGCCGAGTGGACCGACTCCATGGAAAAAGCGAAGGCAAACCGCACGGTATTCGCGCAACGCCGGCTCAAACCAGCCGAAGTTCTGCCCGAGTGGCACAAGCAAATGGCCGCCCTGGGCAAGGCAGAGGACGTTGAACGCTTTACCCTCGAAGCCCTGACCCGTCTTTCGGCCCGACCCGACGCAGGAAATGCACAGCACTGGCATTTTTCCCCTGCAAGCCTGCCGCTTGCCGTACGCGAACGTCTTGCACAGGAGGGGGTCGACACCGCCCACACCATCAGCTTCCACTATCCCTGCGACGCAGGCGCACGCTTCATCCACCGTAGCCATACCCTGGTCTCCATCCTGGCAGACCAGCTCCTTGAGTCGGCCCTTTCGGGTGAATCGGCACTGGCTGCCCGTTCAGGCTGCTTCGAAACATCCACGGTACAGGAGGTCACCACCCTGTATCTCCTGCGCATCCGCCACCAGATTCGAACCGAAACGCGAAAGAGCTCCTGTCACCTTATGGCCGAAGAATCCATTGCCTTTGCGCTTGGCGGCCGCAGCAATCCGCGCTTCCTTCCCCTTGCCGACGTAGAATCCCTCCTTGACCGCCACCCCGAAGGCAACCTCGACCGCGCAGTCATTAGCAGGGAAGTGCAAAAATCCATCGACTGGTATCACGACAACACCGACCTCTTTGCCGGCGAAGCCCAAAAGCGCTCCGATGCCCTGCGCGACGATCACACCCGGGTGCGCGCCGCTTCGAGCATGACAAGCGGCAAAACCCTCGTACAGCCCTGCCTTCCGGTCGACCTTATCGGGGTGTACGTACTCTTGCCCGCAGGAGACCTGTAAACCATGAGAAAAAACGCCATCAACACCTTTAGCTTTGATACCATGACTCTTGAAGGCTCCCTCTTTGTAGCAGACCTCTTGGAAAAAGCGGCCCTCGGCACGGCAAGTCATCAGGAGTCATCAGATTATGCCGTACCCCGGGGCCTGCGCCTGAGCGACGAATACGGTCGCGCCTACCAGATTGCCCGTGCGTCCTGGCTTAGCTTTGCGGAACGGGGAGACTCCAACAGCTTCCTTATGGAATTGTTCCGCGATGTACTCGGCTGGCACGGCCTTCGCAAGACCAACGGGAAAACCATCGGCGAACGCCTCTGGCCAATTACGGTAGAACTTGCTCCCGGCATTCCCCTCGTTACGGCCACAGCGGCACAGGCACTCGACAAGGCCGACGAAGCCTTTGCCTTAAGCAATGAAGGCCGCCACAAAAAGAGTCCCTTCCAGCTGGCGCAAGAATACCTCAATGCCGATCCAGACGCCGAGTGGGCCCTTGTCTCCAACGGCCTTGTCGTCCGCCTCCTCCGCGACTCCCAGTCCCTGGTGCGTCCGGCCTACCTCGAGTTCAATCTGGAAACCATACTCCGCGAAGAACGCTTCCCCGACTTCTGCGCCTTCTGGCGCATCCTCCATGCAAGCCGCGCGGTTGTTTGGCCCCTCTGGCGCGCCGAGGGGCTTGAATCGGGAACCCGCGTACGCGATGGGCTTCGGGACGGGGTAACCCGTGCCCTTATCGCCCTGGGCTCCGGTTTCCTTTCGGGCGAATCGGCAGCCAACGCGGCCCTGCGCGAGGTCCTGAACGACGGCAGTCTCTCTCGTGATGAATTCTACCGCGAGCTCCTTCGCCTCGTGTACCGATTCCTCTTCCTCTTTACCATAGAAGAGCGCAATCTCCTCCATAGCCCGGATGCCCCGAACCTGTCCACAACTGCATCAAGCGCCCTTCGCACCGCCCGCGAGCGCTACGAAGCGGGCTATTCCATGGCGCGCCTTCGCGACCGGGCCCTACGCGCGAACGCTTCCGGCCGCTATGGCGATCTCTGGGAAGGGGTGCAGGTCGTCTTTCGCGCCCTTCGCGCTGGGGAAGCGGCCCTCGATCTCCCGGCTCTGGGCGGGCTCTTTGCAGATACCCAGTGCCCGCATCTTGAACCCTGTTCCCTCTCCAACGCGAGTCTCCTCGAGCTTGTACGCCGGCTCCGCTGGGCTACTATTGGTGGTTCACGCTCCCTCATCGACTACAAAAACATGGACACCGAAGAGTTCGGCTCCGTCTACGAAAGCCTCCTCGAACTCGTACCAGTGGTGGACCTCTCTTCCCGCACATTCAGTTTTGTAGGGATAGACGCGGAAGCGGGCTCTACAGCGGGCAATGCCCGAAAGACGACCGGAAGCTACTACACGCCGGATTGTCTTGTTAAGAGTTTGGTTAATAGCACATTAGATCCTGTTATCCAGCAATCAATAAAAAATGGAAATCAAGATGTTGAGAAATTAATACTTACGCTAACTGTAATTGATCCAGCATGTGGTAGTGGTCATTTCCTTCTTGCAGCTGCGAGAAGAATTGCCGAAGTTCTTGCGGAGATCCGTTCAAACAGTGGAAAAGAGCAAGTTGATTATAAAGCTTGCTTACGTGAAGTTATTGGGCGTTGTATTTATGGTGTAGATATAAATCCTTTAGCGATAGAGCTTGCCAGAACAGCTCTTTGGTTAGAAGGTTATGAATCAGGTAAGCCCTTAGGATTCATTGATCACCATATTAGGTGCGGTAATTCACTTATCGGGCTAACTGATTTATCCTTAATTCGTAGAGGCATACCAATTTCGGCTTTTAAGCAGCTTCAAGGAGATGATGCCAAAACTATACAAAAACTAAGTAATAGAAATGAAATAGCTAAACAGGAATTAAATGATTCTCAAGGTTTTTTATTTGAAGATCCAATTGAGAAAGCAGAAGTCGGACTTACAGATTTACATTGTAAGCTTCAAGCACTGGATGAAAGCTCTTTATCTGCAATTGAACTCAAGAATAAAGCATTCCAACAGTTGCTAAATAGCATCGAATATCGTTCAATTTCTAATGCTTGCAATACATATTTATCCACTTTCTTCCTCGATAAGAGTGCAAACGAAGTTGTGCCCATAACATCTGACGTCATAAAGTCTGCAAATGGAATACCTTTGTCCCCTGCATTACAAAATCGTATTGACGTTGTATCTTCTGCTGTTGGTTTCTTTAACTGGCAATTGGAGTTTCCTGAAGTCTTTAGTAATGGCGGGTTTCATTGTATTTTAGGGAATCCTCCATGGGATATTATTCAGGAAAAGGAAAATGATACTGTAAGTAGTTATCACGTGAGAATGAAAAGGTGGTTCTCGCTTGGAATATATGAAGTATTATCCGGTCGGCGAGATTTATATAAACTCTTTTTATCGATTATACCAACATTGCTCCGTAAAAATGGGCATGCCGGATTCGTACTTCCTGTTGGCTTTATGTTCGAAGATGATTCAGAAGGTCTACGCACTTACTTGAATAAAGTCGGCTCGGTTGATTCAATCATACATATTCAAAACACAAAAAAAGCATTTTTTAATGATGTTCATGCTAGTTATCGATTTGTATTATATGTTTTTGAAAAAGAAATATCTTCCAGTAGTAAACTCTCTTATATTATTCATTTACCACAAGGACTAGACAATGTGCAGTACATTTCTTTTACTAATAGAGACTCACATTTTATCACCGGAGCAAAGTTCTCAACAGCTTTATTTGAGAATGCGGAAATCTTCAACACATATGAAACTGTTTATACATTACTTTCAAAAAAAAGAAAATTGAACTACCAAGTATTAGCAGAGTTTCATGTAAGTACTGATAAAAAATTACTATCGGTTACAAAAAACAATGATACAGATTGGGCTCTTGCAAAGAATGCCACCTTGCATTTTTTTCATCCATATTATGGACCTGTAGAAAAGTATGTTACTGAAGCCGCCGTATTTGAACGTCTTGAGAAGAAAGGTCTTTCTAGAAAATGGATTGAATTACCACGTATTCTTTTTAGGGATATTGCACGGAATGATGATACAAGATCACTTATCACTTGCTTAATGCCTCCAGGTTTTGTTTCTACATATGATACTCCGATGGTCGTTCCGATTGAGGAATCACAGCATGATTACCAACACCTTGCCTTTTATGCAGCTTATTTGTCAACATTTCTTACTGACTTCCTTATTCGTCCCTTCATTGATAAGCATGTTAAGGGGTATGTACTGGAGCGCATACCCATAATTGATTTTGAAGATTTCTCTTTAACTAATAAAGTACTGGAAACGGCTGATTCCATAATAAAAGAGTCATGGGAAGGAAAGAAGTCTAATTATAATAAAGATAACGATATTGCATTGTTAAATGCACTATTCTTTTTCGGTTTTGGAATAGAAGAAGACCTTATTGTCAAGATCATGAACTCCTTCTCGCTCGTAAAAAAGGAGGATGAGAAGCAATATGGTTCTTATCGTACACTCGAACTTATCTTGTCGGAGTACAAAAAACTAGAAAAGGAGATTAATGTTTGATTAATCTATTAAACTTTGTTCTTTGAAAATTTCACGTCCTCAAGAACAACGAACTCCGCGACTATGGCGAATACAGCACGGAGCGGTTGGTGCTCGAGGCATGGGATAAGAAGGAGGTATAATGACCTTTTGGAAGTTAGGATGTAGATGGGGAAAAAATAAACCGTTGTTTTTGAATTTTATTACACAAGAACAAATCGTTATTGGTGTTAAGACAAAAAAGTATAATATCGGAGACCTCGTTCTATTAACCGATGGTCATACTGCAATCGGTGTTGCTCAAGTCATTGGTCCAAAATCAGAGTTGAGTGAATTCCCTGAATATGAAAATGACTTTGAAGAAAATAAAATTGATTGGGTAGAGTGGGTAAACATATATAAAGCCCGTATCTGGTGCTTTTCGAAGCAAGATAATTTTCCTTATAAATTGCAACAAGGAATTGTGAAGATAAACCAAGAAGCGATTAAAGAAAAATTACTTGGTTTATATCACTGCTGTCCGGTAAACTGAATTGGTAAAAAAGATAGCTTGTATTTTTACCCTTCGAGTGGTATGAATAATTCACCATAA
>JAFGIM010000034.1 GCA_016929605.1 Spirochaetales bacterium
GGGAAATTGAGGGCGAGCGGGTCGGCGGGTTTTCCGGACCGGCGGGCGGCTGTCACGAGCGGACAAGGGCGATGGATCAACACCCCGGAGGGGTGTTTAACTCCCCGCGATAGTTGTGCTTCTCTTTTACCGTACATTACGCTTGTTTATCACCAGAAAGTACAGTATATTGATACTTACTGGAGGTAAAATGATACAAACCCACCAGATGGTTATGGATACGCTCTCTACCTATAGCTCTCCCAAGGCGAAATTGACACGCATGGTTTCAAACGGGGAGATGATCCGGATACGGCGCGGGTTGTACATTGATGATCTGTCAATCCCGCGCATGGCCCTGGCACCCGTGATCTATGGCCCCTCGTATATATCCTTTAATACCGCTCTTTCCTGGCACGGTCTGATACCAGAGCGCGTGGAAATTATCGAATCAGCAAGCTTTGGAAAAAATCGTGACAAGACATTTCACACACCTCTTGGTGAGTATCACTACCGATACCTCCCCGCTTCTGCCTATCCACATGGACTGCGTCTACAAGAAGATAGCGGATACCAGTTCCTTATCGCCAGTCGTGAAAAGGCCTTGTGCGACGCCATGTACAAGGCAGGAGTTCTTGCTCACGAGAAAGATATCGAAGCTCTGCTGATAGAAAACTGGAGAATCGAAATGGAAGACATTGAGTCTCTGGACAAAAACCTTGTCCGCTTCCTGGCACCCCTTTACAGGAAAAAAGCGTTAACCGTATTTGCTTCCTGGCTTGAAAAGGAGTCTCATCCATGACAGACCTCTCCCCCGTAAAAAAGATGCTTGATGAATACCAGTGCAAGACCAACGAGGATCGAAGCGCTGCCCTCCGTGAAATCGTACAGGAACTAGCCCTTGTTGGCTTATCGCGGACAGACTTTTTCTCGTGCGCGGCCTTTTACGGAGGAACGGCCCTCCGGATTTTTCACGGTCTTGAGCGGTACTCGGAAGATCTTGATTTTAGTCTTCTTACCCCCCATGCGTCCTTTAGCCTGAATGATTACCTGCCGGCGATTCGTGATGAGCTTGCTTCCTGGGGATTTGAAATGACGGTGGAACAAAAAAATAAAACAGTAGAGGGTGCTGTTCAGTCAGCCTTTATAAAGGGAGGAACTCTGGTGCATCTGGTAAAGATTGCTGCTGTAGACCCACCCGTGTCAGGTGTTCCTCCCAACAGCCTGTTACGGGTAAAACTGGAAATTGATACCGACCCGCCTGACGGTGCACGTTTTGAAACAAAATACCGTTTACGTCCCATCCCCTTCGCCGTTCGACTCTATGATCCTTCCTCACTTTTTGCGGGAAAAGTTCACGAAGTTCTGTGCCGGAAATGGAAGGACCGGGTTAAAGGTCGCGACTTTTTTGATTTTCTGTGGTACTTATCTAATAACATTCCCCTAAACTTGGCACACCTTGAACAGCGCATGCGGCAGTCGGGACATTGGGAGGATGTTCCCTTGCTGGAAAAGAACCTGAGACAATTATTGCAAGAGCGTTTCGCGACAGTGAATTATGCTAAAGCCAAGGCCGATGCCATTCCCTTTGTACGCGATTCCCGCATGGTTGATCTTTGGTCCGCTGATTTTTTTATCGCCGTTACCAAAGATCGCTTAAAAATAGCAAATCAAGTTTAATAAAAGGAAAAACCATGCAGTTTAAAAAAATCTTTACATCTTTCTTTCTGGCGGTAGTAACCCTGGTAGTTTCTTCTGTAGAAGCCGAAGAAGGGATACATGCGGAATATGTTAGAACCCACAGTGGAGACGGGAAATATCTATCAGTCTCTCCGGATGGGTCCAAGTTCGCAGTTGTTTTGGGGAAAGTAATTACGATTATCGATTCTGCTACAGGCGAAGTCCTTGCCGACAGCTCCGAAGCCAACACCGCCTTTGATCCGCGTTCCTTTTGTTGGTCCCCGGATTCTTCCCTGGCCGCCTTTACCGAGGATTATTACCGACTTATGCGGGACAGTGATGTGTGGATTCTTACTATAAAAGACAATGCTCTTATCCGTGTATTTGCTGACGATATTCAAAAACCATTTAGAGCGGAAGAAGGGAATTCGGCAACAAATCCCGTTTGGAGCCCAGACGGGAAGAAGTTATTTGTTTCGTGCGTCGACTATGCCTCGCGCTCTTCGGTAATCAGAAGCATCACCAATCTGGATGAGTCAACGGCGGAGGTAGTTTTCTCCGAAACCCCTGAAAACGGTCCCGGCATTTGGAGCAGTATGTTTCCTGTGGGAGATTCTCTTTATTTTTGCCGCCACACTCCAAAAAAAAATGACGAAGGAGACGGAATCTTCCGCGTTCATCTTTCAAACGGCCACATCGAGACGGTTCTTTCTCCCGATGAAACAAGGGGAGAGCCGCTTCTTTTGGCTGTGAGCGCTGACGGTACCTACGCACTCGCGATTCACTTTTTATACGCCATGTCTTTTACGTCAACTTTTTTTAATGAGGGAACCGGGGTATATAAATCGGGCGTATTTCTGATCGACTTGTCTGATTATTCAAAGAGGCCTTTGGAAATCTGGAAAAGTGGAGACGAGGTATCGCGTATTATAACCGCTTCTTTTTCCCCCGATGGAAGCCAGGTGGTGTACCTGTTCCAAGAAGGAAAGGACGGTCACATACTCATGATTCAGGACACCAAGGGCGGAGCCCCCCGCGTCCTCTTTTCCAATGACGAGGACAATACTCTATTGTTCGGCGATTCTGCCGTTTCGTACAAACCGCAGCTCTTTTGGACACGCGGCAACAGGCTTTTTGCACTGGGAAACAAAGGGGACGCACTCCACGAGTTCACGCTGGTTACAGGTGAGTAAAAAAAAACGCGGACTTTGAAAGTCCGCGTGCTATCTTTTTTTAAGGCCGCTTTACACTAAACGAACTATACGCATGTCACTTAATTTCAAACGTTATTTCTTTATTTGCAAGTTCACTCGGCTTAAGATACTTATAGGTGACGCTCTTTGCAGTGCACGCAACGGGCACCATGATGATTTGAGCATTTTCTTCTCATACTATTCTCCCCTTTATTATTTTAATCCTCGTAAAAGACGTACGGTTTACTCTGCTCTTCTTGGCGGGCGCGTGCTTCGCTCATATCGACGCAGCTGGCAAGAAACAACATGCAAAACAACAGACATAAAAGAATGTATTTCATACGTGGCCTCCCTTATTACTATATCACAGATTTTATAATTATCGTGTATACTATAGCAATGAAAATTAGCACCCAGTGGCTCGCGCTATGTTTTGTTTTGTCGGTTATTTCCTGTGCAAGCTCCAGTCCGGACGAAGATCCGCCAATGGGATTTACCTCATATATAGGACTCAATCATAGCACCGCCCATTATCGCTCATCACCAGATGCACCAGCCTATTACATAGACTCACAAAAAGGCAATGACGCCCACGACGGACGTAGCGCCGATCGCCCCTGGCAATCGCTTTCCCGACTCCATTCAGTTATTCTTGTCCCCGGAGATGTAGTTCGCTTGTGTCGGGGCTCGGTATGGACAGGAGAAAGCCTCTTCTTTGATAACGGTTCAGCAGGGTCACCACTCAAGCCGGTTATAATAGAAGCCTATGGGAAGGGAGACCTTCCGCACATCACCAAACCCGCTGCGCTTTGGGACAAAAACAAAACATGGCCCGCCATCAGCTTTGGCCAAAACACATCAAGCACTGCACCAGGTGCATGGATCAGGATTCTTGACCTTCATGTGTCACACATTCCCGGCGTAGCTATCGCCTTGAACGGTAAATCGCATGATATTCTAATCGCTGGATGCGAGATATCCCAGTCGGCAATGGGCGTTTCCATCGCGGGAGAAAACCAGAAGGTTATAGGCTGTTATATCCACGACGGGGTTATGGGAGTGGATAGTGGAGACCCTTCAAAAGATTGGGGTGCCAACGGCGTTGGCGTTCGCGGAAAAAACATCGAGATCGCATGGAACTATTTTTATCGATGTATTGCGCCGTCAAAATCGTTTGGCACTGATGGAGGGGCAATCGAGTTCTTTGGGTACGATTCGGATGCCGGCTCCGGATGGGAGTACCTGAGCGATAACATCATGATTCATCACAATGGATCTGATGGAAGCGATTGTTTTATCGAGGCGAATAGCAAGGTCACCAGGATGCTTCTTTCGTATAACGTGTCCGTAAACAGCCCAAATGGGGCCCTGCTGTTTCATCTTAATACCATCCGCACCGACACCTATTATCAGGTAACCCTTGCCCATAATGTGCTGGACGCACGAAATTCACAAAAGGATGGATGGGGCCTGATCGGCCTTTTAGTGGACTGGAACAACCTTACTTCTCCTAACCTTGCTTTATCCAGCCTTACCGCACGTAACAACATCTTTATTACCAATTACGCCATCATGAGCTGGATAAACCCGATAGGGAATCGACTGGTTCACGACCACAACGTAATTCATCTGGTTAACGACGGACGGCTTTCGGTCAACAAGGACATATGGCCGGCAAACGGAGAAACCTTAGGCGACCCGCTCTTTACTGATCCTGCATCAGGCGATTATTCTCTTACCGGCAAGAGCCCTGCAATACGGGCTGGGTTACCAATCGACGGCGATACAAGCTGGAAGGCCGAGGCGCTCGCCGTAGATTTAGCCGGGAAAAGATATCAATTGAGCGACACGGCCGATTGCGGAGCCTTTTCGTATTAGGACTTAGTCCGCAAAAACCGTTAGTCGCTCGGCAGACTGCTCTCCCTCCCGGGCATTAAGAGCAAGACGTTCATTTATAGAAACCGAATGTTTCCAAAAACTGACGGCCGTCTCAAGATTTCCGCGGGTTTTTTCTATCTCTCCTAAATAGAAATAGGCGTTACACATATAGCCTTCTATTTCCGGATGAGCGGTATAGTATGAACTGATAAACTCGAAATCTTGTTCTGCTACCGGACGTTTTTTAAAGGATCCCGGTAGGTTGATATAAAAGTTCCCACGCATGTAACGAACGAACCATTGGAGATCATGACCGTCAGAAATTTCAACTGCGGTATCAAATGTTCTTATGGCCTTTTTAACCATGGAAAGTTGTGTAAAAGGATTTCGTGAATCCCTGCTTACCAAAGAGCAACCAAGCCCGTAATACGTCATCGCCAAAACGTTGTTTTTTTCCATTTTTTCAAAAGCCTTACTATGCTCCACAATCTTTTCTGACGCACCTTCTTCGGGATTTTCCATCGGAGAGGAAAGCGCTGAATACAATATCGCTATTGCAAGATGTGCATAGTAATCACTCTTGTTCGTTTTTAATCTGTTCTGATACTCCGCAATCTTTTGATGCACTTCTAGTACCGATTTATTAAAATATTCATTAAGCGCAAAACATTCTTCCATATCCGTTGCCTGCACAAAGCAGATTGAAACCAACAACCAGCACAGCATCAATAAAGTCTTTGTCTTCATAATAACTCCTTAAATTCCAGTCTTTCTTATAGCCATAGCTCCATGGAAAGCTCTGCTGTCCATGCCTGTCCATACAATGCAAATTCAGTCCATGTAGGCCCGACAGGGAAGGCCACATTCATTGATACAGTTACATTTTCCCACCCTGAATAAGCGATCTTTGGAACTACAAAGGCTCCAAGATCCTGTAGATTCATCAAGGTCGTTATCGACGCCTCCCAATTATCAGTTGTGGGATTAGACAGCCTGAACATCAGATAATGCCGGCCATTTCTTCCCTGATTTCTCACCAGATCCCGATACGAAATCATTTTTTGATAGACGTCGTATGCACTTTTGTATTCATCTATCTTGTCTTCCCACTCAGAGAAACTATATCCAGACTGGTTATAATAGTACTCTGCGATAATAGAGGCTTTGGAAAGATGAACGATAACCCCGATAACATCTTGCATCTTATCCTTTTCGCCCCATACACATTCAGTATGAAACTCTGTGTATTGTCCTATCGTACGCGAGTAGGTACCGCCAAGACGCCAACGATCATCAAATGATGCGGCAAATCCGAATGTACCCGCATCGCAGGAAATCTCGTAACGGGCAAAACATTGTCGACTTTGCGAAGAGCATAGATATCGCTCTATAGGGGAAGGCACATCTACTTCGGGAAGAAAAGATAATCCAATAAAACCAATAGAGGAAAAGTATTCCAGATTAAACATTATCCTGCCTTCAGAAAATCTGAGTTCATACCCGCGATAATCATCAAGCACAAAATTAATGGGAGAAATAAAATACGAAGGAGAAGCATTTATCCGCTTCTTGCCAAGATCAAGAAAAAGGCTTCCTTTCCGCAATGAAGTAAAAAGTTCTGCAAGGCAATTATATCCGTCGGGATTATCGTCTGCACGGAAACTACCATAATCCGCAAGAAAAAAAGAGGCACTCTCTCCGGACAGATCAAGAGCTAATGTATACCGGCAAGACCCATTATAGCCTTCTTCTGCATTTAAAACGTTATCCGGATTCAAGGGAGTGTCATAATGAAGAAAACGTTGTATTGATTCTGCGCTTGCAGAAACTTTAACAGGGTCCATAGTGTACTCGGCAAAAATGGTTGTGATGAAGAGCAATGCATACAAAAAAATAATTATTACAAATCGTAATTGATGTATCATACAAATGCTCTTACATGCGTAAAAGGAATTCTTTATTGAAAAGGTTTTCGCTAATCTCTTCTTCTACCATTTCAAGAAATTCGATAACCGTATGACTGTTTTCTTGCACTCGATCGTACAAGCTTGCCTTGGTTACAATGTGATGACCGCCCATGTGCTTTCTACCCGAGTAGAAAACGGTTTTTACCAGCTTACCGCTCAATGCATAACAATTAGCTTTAACCGGAAAGCATCCGTTCTTATCGACCCATAAAACCATTCGATTATAGGTACACCCTTTCCGCTTGGCGTTTAATTCTAAAACCAGACATTGTACGGATTCATTTTCAATCTGAATTTTTTCCTCCCCGGTCAGGCGTGGAGTATAATCCGACGAATAACGTACATTCATCACGTCCCCATTGGAGGCTTGTCCCATCAAACGCTGAGATGCAGTAAGCCTGACAGGTCGACGAGTTTTTGGAACAAAGACATACATTTCATCATTAACCATCAAAAGTTTTTTACCCCTCATATTTACAGGCTCTTCGTATTGCACCATAGTTTTATCTACACCTTTAGCGTTCCCGCTCATTTTTGCCCTGTCACACTCCATCCCATCTTTATAATCTGTTATGCTGAGCGTAAATCGAAATGAGCTTGCAACGGCACGGCGATTATCGGCGCGCAACAGAATCTCGTCGGCATCAAGGGCATACATAGCTAGCGCAATAAAACAGCATGCCAAAGTTATACAGTACTTCATACAAATCACTCCTTTATCATTACATCCAGCGCAAGGTATCTGCGATAGAACAACGAATTGCTTTTACAGCAGGGTACAAAGAAGCGCCTACCGCCACGGCGACAAAAAACACAGCATAGTAAAGCGCATCCATCATCTGTAATTGAATCATTCCGCGATATGATCGGGTATTCCCCGGTGGCGGCGGCAGCGGGATGCCGCCTACAGCGTTGATGATTGTTGCTATAATTATTGCGAGGATAAAACCTGCAACACATCCAAACAGTGCAAGGAGAAATCCTTCGCTTCCTAGAATACACAAGACTTGTCCGCCTCGAGTTCCCAGAGCCCTCATCGTTCCCAGCTCGCGCATACGCTCAAAAACAGACATCAACATGGTATTGAGTATGGCAAACACGACAATCACAAGAATTACAATTCCTGCTACATCCATCGATGAAGAATAAAAAGCGCTTGCGCCTCCATAATACGGAACCAGCTCATCCCATCTTCTCCATTCAAGACCATACCGCTCGCAACACGCAGCAAGATCCTTTTCTATACCAGGGGAAAGAGACGAATCGGAGAGCATCAGGATCAGAGAGTCCACCGATTCGGGAACATCAAGCATAATTTGTGCGGTTTCCAGAGGAATACAAGTAAAGGTATTTTCAAGTTCTTCAAGTTGATTACCCATACAGCCACTAAGAGTAAAATCCATGGCGTTTATCGCGCCTTCACGCAGAGCAACAGTAACCGTTACAGTATCATCCGGCTGAGCCTTAACCATCGAAGCAAGGCCGGTGCCGGCCAGGAGAGAGAACTGTTCATTTTTACGCGGAAATCTTCCCTTATCCAGAGATGAAAACGCAAGAAGCTTCTTCTCTTCAGCGTTCCAACCTCCATACCCACACACTGTGGCGCTTTGCCCGTTATGAGTAAGCAATCCCTCAAACGATAGACGCGGCGCAATAAAATCAACTCCAGGAATAAGAGATAAACTCTTGAGAACCTTTCGATAATCAGAGATCACCAAGTCATGACGATTTTCGTTGGAGAGAGAACAGTATCCTTTTTTGAATACCTGGTAGTGACCAATCCCCCCATTGATAATCGATTCACGCAAACCCCATAAACAATAATGGACATACCCCCGCGAAAGAAGCAAACAGGCAAATCCAATCAAGACAGTAAGAAGCGTAAGCATTGTTTTCCGTTTATGCTTTATCAGGTTTCTAATTCCCATTGTTACAAACAACATACGAGCCTCCCTCAATTCCAGCGCAAGGAATCGGCTATCGAATACCGATGAGCCCTTATCGATATAACAGCCGAAGCAATAGCGGACACAAGCATAAACAGAAATACATAACAAAGAATTGTAGACGGTTGTGGTTGAATATATGTGTAATATGGTTCCTGGTTAAAAACAGTTGGAGGATGATACATGCCGCCCGAAAGATACACAAAAAATGATATTAAAAGAGCAATGACAAACCCCGAAAGGCAACCGCAAAGAGAGAGAATCATACTTTCACCAAGTATGATTCGGGTTATCTGCGCCTTGGTTGTGCCCATTGCACGCATCGTACCGATTTCGCGCATTCTAGCCATGTAAGCCATATATAGTGTATTGATAATGATAAAAATAGAAATTACCAGAATAATCGCAGTAAGGATTTGCTCATTCATGGAAAATACCTGACGACTCCGTTCATAAAAAACAGCGAGGTCATCCCAGCGTCGATACTCAAGATTCCATTTCTTGCAGAATTGTTGTATGTCCTTTTCTTTTTTACTTGCGTTTACTCCGGAGGCTAGATGCACAATAATGGTGTCTACAGAATCTTTCAGATCAAGAAGCTCCTGCACAGAGGCCAAATCTGCAAGTATAAAGAGATCGTTTAACCGGTCGGTTTCACCATAACTTTGTTTTGTCCCGGTAATGCAAAAGTCCATAGCAGACACTCCGCCGCCATTCATTGTTGCAAGGACTGTCAAGTATTCTCCAAGATTCGAAGCACTTTTAGCCAGCACGTTTTCCCCGACCACTGCCTGATACCTTGTATCTGGATTAATAAAAACACCGGAACTAACCGAAGCATATTCCATGCGTTTTTCTACTTCAGGATCACCTCCAAATCCTTTGAGTAAGATACTTCTCTCATCACTTGATCCAACACCGGAAAAATGAAGCCGGGGGGCAAGAAAATCAATATCGTCATCCTCCATTAGTGATTGGGCAACTGTATGGTAGTCCGTAATCATATGCTGGTATGGCTCGGTTGACTCTTCGTCAAGATACCCCTTGGAATATAATTGAAAGTGCCCGTATTGATCGCGAATAACGCTTTCCCTGAATTGGCGGAACATTTGGGTATTTGATCCGGTGTAGACATACAAGGCCACAATACCAAACGATATCATCGTCATGGTAAGAACGTTTTTGCGGATGTTTTTTTTGATGTTTCTCAAGCTCATACGTAGATACATCATGCGAGTCGTCCATCCAATATTCCAATGGTACGGTGGGCATAGTGCGAAAGAGCTTCGTTATGCGTAGAAAAAATAAAGGTAGTACCACAATCGCGATTAAGATGTACCAGTAGATCAATTATCTTTTCACCCGTTTTGGAATCAAGATTGGCGGTTGGCTCATCTGCCAAAATAATATCAGGATTGGTAACTAAAGCCCTGGCTATGGCAACGCGTTGGCGTTGACCGCCCGATAGCTCGTCTGGGCGATGATTCATATAATCTACAAGACCGACAGACTCAATTACGGACTCAACTCTTGACCTGTCTATCTTTCCTCCACGAATTGCAAGGGGGTATTCTACATTTTCTCGTACATTCAGCACCGACACCAGATTAAAGTTCTGAAATATAAAGCCAATATGCCGGTTCCGAAACCGGGACAAGGATGCATCATTCATCGCCCTGGTGTTTTCGCCGCGGATACACACATCACCAGAGGTGGGAGTTTCTATACATCCCAAAACATGAAGTAGAGTTGACTTCCCTGCTCCACTTGGCCCCATCAGACAGATAAAATCGCCCGAGTCTATTTCCAGCGAAACATCAGTCAAAGCGGGTATTATTACCTTGTCCATCATGTAGGTCTTGGTAACATTGAGTACACTGATCAACATTGGCAGCCTCCAGAATGTATAGTATCCACACACATTAAGACTGTCGCGCGTTTAATGACAACAGAACATATCGTAATGACAACAGGACATATTGCACATGCAACATGAATTGACAGATTAGCAGCGGCAAGCGTACTATTACCTCATCATGTTTATGTACCGAATATCTGCATCACCGGAAACAAAAGCACTCATCAAGGAGCTGATGAATACCATAAAGGCGGAAGAAGCTGAGCCGGCCGAAGTGCATCTTGTTGAAAAGGGCATGCCGATTCCAGAGAACTCACTCTGCCTGGTATTTGACGCCGAACATCTTGGCGACCTCCTGCGCTTTATTAACAAAATAGCACCAAATCGTCAGAGCCCGCCCTTTCTGATCGGCCGCAAACATGAAACCTTTCAACCCCTTCTTCTTTCAGATATTTTGTTTTTCAGGTCTTGCGGGAACATCCTGTACGCTCACACCGAACAGCAGGCCTACGAAATTAAACACAAGCTATTTGAGATGGAAAAACTAATCGCCTGCGAGAACTTTATCAGGGTAAATAAGTCAAACATTATTAATGTTCTTAAAATCAAGGAAATTATCCCCTGGTTTGGAGGACGCATTCTTCTTCGCTTTACCGCAAGCGAGGAGCGAATAGAAGTTTCCAGAAATTACGTAAAAGACTTTAAGCAATTCTTGAACATGTAGGAGTGCTCAAATGGATACTATTAAGGATATTCTGATCGTACTGATTATTTCCGCGCTGGTAGGTCTTGGAGTTAGCGGAGGCTTTGCTCTTGTTAACAATAGGCCTTTACTACAAACGCTGATTGCAGGTCTTTTATCAGGTTCGATTATAGGTTTGGTAAGCCGGCTTTGTTTTATGTTTGTTTACTTCAATTTTAGAAACAAGCCGGCCCTTGCTTTTATGGTGGTCATTGCAATTATCGGAACAGCAACGGCGCTTATATCCCTTTACTTTGATATTCGCTTTCCTTTTCCCGCCATTCCGCTCATTGCTGCTTCAGCACTATGCGGTACGATCGTTACCGTGGTTATGTTTCACAACTACAACACTATAAACGCCCGGCTTAAGCGAAAAAAAGAAAAACTCGATCAACGTTAAATGGCTTACAAACTTAGTCGCGTTTACATACTCTTATATAGAGGCCTGGCATACCAGTGAATACATGGGAGAGTACGGGAACAAGGAAACCAACAGCCATCCCAGAAACAGGACCATACGTTAATCCAGAAAAAAAGATCATCCAATGCATTGGCTGCGCACTGCGATAATCAAGGCCCAATCGATGTGTTACAAAAGGCAATGAGAGTGCGGTAATAACAAATACAATCTGTCCAATTACAGCATTTCTGTTCCGATACGAAAGTTGGTTAACCAGAATTGCCTTCGACGCTGTAGTGTTCAAAAATTACACATACACCCTAAAGTAACCGAAAGTTACCCTATCCAAAATCAATTCCTCCTTTAATGATGTGAGTAACAATTACTTCTGCAAGGAGAGAGTCGATGAACCGACTAGCCGCATTCTTTTTTTTGATCGCTCTGGTAGCAAGCACTTCCTACGCGCACATTGCAAATCGCGGAGTGTGTTCCCGTAATGGTGAAATTTGTCTAATCAATGTAGAAACCGGCGAGTACACCTCGCTTACATCAGGTCATAACGACATGAAACCATCCTGGTCTATGGAAAACGATCAAATCGTTTTTTTCAGGGTAACTAAAATGACTGATCGAGTCCAAACATGGAAAACAGCCATTTGCATTGTTCATGCGGACGGCAGCAACTTTACACAACTCACCAGCGGCGAGTATACCGACTACAATCCCACATGGACGCGAAATGGGAAACATGAAATCTTATATTCACGTTATTTCTCTTCAAGAGGACGTTCCGTTATCCACCGCATTCGTTTCTCCGGCGAGACAATTGAAGACGAGATTATCAGTGATCCAAAACAAAAAGAATACGCCTTAAGCACACTCAAAGACGGACGCATTTTGATTACTTCCAATCGATCAATATTTACCAGTATTCATTGGTTACTTACCCCAGCAACAAGCGATACGGAGGCAGTATACGAACCAGTGAACTTCAATTTCAAATTTCGCTCGATTATGGATCGTGCAACCTTTAGCCCTGATGAAACTAACATTGCATTTGAGTATAAGGCGGGGTATGGCTCTTTTAGCTATGAGGACAAGCAAATAATGATAGCCGATTTTGACCGCCAGTCTATTACTATTTCAAACTCAAAGCGAATTAGTCCTAGAGCAAGAGAGGCTATGACCTTGTATCCCCGATGGCTGTCCGACGGAAAGTCTCTTGTATACCATTCGAACAGGGAAGGTTCGGCAAGACTCTATCATTACAATCTGGAAACGGAACAAACAACCACTGTTCCCGGAGACCGGACAATTCCATATGAGTTTTTTTGCGGAGAAAGAAGTCCTAAATAATGGTCAACCATAGGGAAACACACATGAAGCGATATCGTTATTACATTGCCTTATTTATTACCATTTGCTCGGTTATCTACTGTGGAGCGGGAAGGTATGTTCGTCTGGCTGGAAACGCCACCACAAACAAAGACGAGATTAGTTCTGTAGGATTCACTTGCCGTGACACCTTTGGTCCATTAAGTTCGGAAGCAATATGTGAGATGGTGGATGAAGTTGTAGTACAAATCCTTGGCCCGAATAAATGGAAAATTCTGTGTAAAACCGGTGACCGGGTTGTCATAAAGGTAAATCTGGTTGGACCACACCGAGGCAAGAAAGGAGAAAAAGGAGTCGCGATCATTACTGACTACCGTGTAGTGCAAGCTGTTGCGCAGGGAGTACGGGATGCAATAGGTCCACAAGGGGACATCATCGTAACGGACACCCTATTCTATAACGACGAGAACCCTTCCCTTCCGCAAAAAACAACAAGTTTTTATCATGCCACCGGCTATGATAAGGACGGAGACGGTATTCTGGACGGATCTTCCGGCGCGCGACTTGTTAACGCAGAGTCATATCAAGAAGATCGTAGATTCCTCACCATTGTTCATACATCTGTTCTTGGCAAGACCTCGATTTGGCTTCCTGATTTTATGCGGCGTCCACAGGACGCGTCAAAAACAGGCGAATATGCCGATGTTATAATTTATCTGCCAGTATTCAAGAGCCATGGATTTACCGGTATCACGGGTGCCCTTAAACTCGGGTATGGCCTACGATCAGAAAGTTCCCTGCCGGGCGATACAGGCCGATACAAACACAGCGGGTACGGTTGGGGAACGGGTAACAAACAATTATTACTCGACTACCTTTGTGCGCAATTCAAAACAAGACCCTGCGATTTTATCTTACTCGATGCCTTAACCGCGAACAGAAAAGGTCCCCTTAATCTTTCGGAAATGGATATCGAACGAGGTACCGATTGGATCAGAACTAACGCATTGTTTGCTTCTAAAGATCCTGTTGCACTTGACACTGTAAGCTCGCTTTTTGCCGGTTACGATCCTGAAAGCATTGCTTTACTGGCAAACGCCGCAGCAGACGGACTTGGAACGAACGAGCCTGAGCGGATCCGAATTAACGGCGCTTCTCTTTTTAGTAACCACCGCGCAGCAATTGCCGCACAGTATCCACCCAAAAAATCATTTTCTGGTAAGCTCAAGTATGGGAATACCCCTGGCTCCTGGCCGCTTCAAGATGGCTGGGGAGGAGCAAAGATAAAAATTGATCTTGAACCCCCTATTATTGAAACAGTGTCGTTCAAGGAAACAACTACGGACTCGGTACAGGTAGTTTGGAAGGCCACAGATAAAAGCGATATCATACGTGTAGATCTTTTTTGCAATGATACACCGATAGAAACTACAAGGGAAAATACAAGCACAGGTTCTTTCAATTTTGTTCAAGACAACAAAAAATCTTATTGCATGGTGTTTTGGGACAGCTCGTTAAACGCGAGCGAATATATTTTGTATCCTGTTAACAAGGATCAATCATGAATCTGGAAATTTTAATAAGAGGTATTACACTCACATTCAAACAATCAACGCTCCTTATCACCGACATGCTTCCCTGGATACTCGGCGGTGCACTGATTGCAGCATGTATACAAAAAGTACAAAGAGTTCCTTTTGAGGATAAGATCTTAAAAATTCATACTGCCCTCGCAATTCCAATTGCCTCTGTATCTGGAGCAGCTTCCCCTCTGTGCACACTTGGTACCTTACCAGTAGTAACTGCTTTTTTAGTACGGGGTTTACACAGAGGGGCCGCCTTAGCCTTTCTCTCTTCTTCATCGATTATAACTCCACAAATTGCGATTATGACTGCTGGATTTATGGGACCCAAGATTGCGATTTTGCAAGTAACCGGGGGTATTACCGCAGGAATAACCGCAGGACTATTGCTAACCCTGGCCGAGCAAAATGGAATGCTAATGTTTCGCGCGCAAGACTCTATTGATATTCCTGAAGCGAGACATACAAAACGCAGCTTTATGGGTCAGGTATCCTCTCAACTTGAGTATAGTCTTTTCTGGCTTGTAACTGGAGTCGTCTTTTCACAGGCAGCGGTAGTACTTTCTGATATGAGTGGCATGAGTGATGCACTATGTAATGCCTCTTCTTTGAACAATCAGGGAAACCCTCCATCCGGTCTTTTTGCTTTCTTTGGTGCACTTCTATCCGCTCCGTTGTACTCTTGCGGGGGAGCCGTTTTGCCGATACTCGCAGCGTTACGAGCATATGGAATTCACGAATCCTTTTTTCTCGCATTTCTAATCTGTGGACCGGCAACGCGTCTTCGTTCTGCCGCGGCTGTAGGGAAAATACTTACACCTCGCGCACTTACGTATTATCTGTTGTATATTCTTGTGTTTTCTGTTCTATGGGCATTTACAGCAGGGCCTATTCTGCACTAGAGCGCATTTTTTGTATCAGGTTACTCAGTTCAGTTCGGTTTTGCACGCCAATTTTTTGATACAGAAGGTGCACCCTCTTTTTAACTCCGCTTAAAGAGAGTCCGGTTCTATCCTGTATTTCCTTGTACTCCAAACCTTCAAGAAGCGCTTCACAGACTTCAATCTCGCGGTCTGTCAATTTGATCTTACCTTCATTATGCACTCCAAACAAATCACGAAGACCTTTCTGTGCTCTACGTGCCTGCGATTCTTGTTTCATCCTTAGTTCCTGAAGTTCCCGGTACGCCCCGCTGCGATGCAGTGAAATAACTACGGGGAACAAAAACGACATTGAGACTAAAAGAATGGAATTATTAAAGAAGTAGTTCGCAGTATTGATATTGATAAGTACACGCCAAAAAAAGAGAGACAGGATCATGACATGAAGAGAGACAAGCAAAATACCGGCATTACGATATCTCCCCTTACCAGAGCGCAGAGAGATAGCCATTCTGGTTTCAATAATCACAAAGATAATGATGTAGCAGGCAATAGCCGGCCCATCAAAATACATCATGTACCATTCCCATCCGTGTAAATAAACGGTCATACTGAACAGCAGGGAAACACTCGCCAGAGCGATACAGGCTCTGAACCAGGGGCGGTTACGGCGGGGCAAGTCAAAAATCTGGGTTATCAAGCCCGAATAGGAAACCATAAGAGCAAAGGCACAGATTGAAACCCCCACAGTGCAAATACGAGAGCGAATCGGTTCATAAAAAAGCAATATCGCAAAGGCATTATCAAAGAATACATAGCCAGAGAGACTCAAGGAAAAAAAAGCGAAGTGCATCATAAGAGGATCGCGACGTCCTTTTTCTATTCCCATGCGGTCCATAACTGCAAAAAATGCAATCATAACAAGCGCAGTAATTGTCGCGGTATCAAGGATAGATCTGTAAAGAAAGGGTAGTTCACGCACGATTACTTCTTACCATAAATGAACACTTCAAAAAGTGAATAGCCCCATTCAGTTGCGCGGCGGATACCGCGAATGCGAACGTATCGTGCCTGTGTCGCTGGAAATGACAAAAACTCGATAGACCCCAGTCCATCATTTTTTTGTGCCACGATCGTCCAGCTTTCCTTATCCATCGAAGTCTCTATGCAATATTCCTTGCCATACGCCATTTCCCAATAGAGGGTAAGGGCGGTCACGGTACAAGGAGAACCCAGATCGAGCGAGAGACTTTCATTGTCGGTCCATTCGCTGCCCCAACGGGTATAGATGTCTCCATCGACTGCATTCTTTGCCTCAAGGGTGCTATCCTCAATTTTTGTGGAAAAGGCATCCACAACCGTTAGAAGTGTTTCTGCACCCGCGGTGTCTGCATCTTTAGAAAGGGATGAGCTTACAAGCAGAAAAGGATTCCGCGTAGATCGAAGCTCGGTTCCATCTGCAAGGCGAGCAACCGCAGTAAGGCGCCTGACGCCACCAAGATTTACTGACCATTCGCTTTCCCAAGGAGCCTTTTTAGAAACAGCGGCTTGGCTCCCGTTTGTGTACCAGGTGACTTCTTCCACCGGGGAGGTACCTTCGCTCTGTGTGATATCAGCGCGAAGCGGTATCACCGTTCCAATGGCACAGGTAAGCGGAAGGCCGTCGCGGCGGATAACAAGCCGACCTGGACGAGCAGGGTTATTATAGAAAAAATCAAGGATCAATTCCGATGCATACGGGGGCCAGTAATGAGCACAGTCGTCGTCAAAAATCTGGGCAACAGTATGCCCTTGACCCTCCCAAGCTAGACCGATGGCGGTGCGGGACCGAAAAAACTCTTCGCCCTCTCCCGTCGCTCCGTTCACACCCTTCCATAGTTCTACAGACTCGGGAGCCGACAGGAGCTTCCATTCAGGAAGACCTACAAAGGGCACTTCTTCGTCCCGCTTTCCATGGATATGCAAGACCGCGGTGGGAACAAGAGCTGCTCTATCTGCATCGGCCCGCATCGCTCCGGCAACCGGCGCGATCGCGGCGAAACGACCGGGAAGAACGACCGCAAGCTCGTACGCCTTTATAGCCCCGGCAGAAAATCCCGCAAGATATATCCGAGAAGTGTCGATAGAATATTTTCCGGAAAAAGCCTTTATCATCGCTTCAAAGAATGCGGTATCCTCGGCGGAGTCCCACCTGCGCCCAATGCCATCGGGATAGACCATAATGACATCATGCTCTTCGGCCATTGGATCAAAGAGCGTGGTTTTCTGAAACTCAGCTCCGGTGTGAGAAGCCCCATGCAGGGCAAAAACCAGAGAATACGAACGAGTTTCATCGTAGGTCAGGGGGATATAAAAGGTTCCTTCACGGGTACGGCCGTTAACCCTTATCTTAAAGTTTTTGCTATTTTCTATGACGAGCTCACCGTCTGGAAGCGATTTTCCACAGGAAGCAAAATACAACACACACAGCACTGTTACTAAAATGAATTTTATTTTCATACCTGTATGCTATAAAAAACTATTCAGTCTGTCCATCTCTTTTTTTTAATCTTCCAACAATACAGAATACTCCCGATCAAGTGTTTCGCGAAGAAGATACATAAAACAAGCTCCCGGATCATGTTTTACCGTCGGAGTGTAGTCGTCAACTAATTCCTTATATAGGTAGAGATGAGAGCGACCCTTTTGGACATACTCATGGTGTCCAACCAGATAGCGGATACTCGAAATGCGCGATGCAATGTTAGCCACAAGGGCGGCACAAGAGGCAAGCTGTTCATCGGTCAATACATCCCCGGAGGAGCCAGTCATTTCTATACCGATTGCAGTATGATTGTATCCTATTATGTGTCGGCCCATATCAGTTTCCGGAAGCAAGGACCATATTGCCCCGTCCCGAGTGATAACATAGTGAACCCCGACATTAACTGCACCTCCAGAAGAAATCTCGGTACGGGAAGCTGCTAAAGTTTCCGGCGCGAATACGGAAAGCGAGTACTCGTCGGAGTCAGTTCCGGTATAATGAATTACAATCATCTGCGGATTTTGCAGCGTCCATTGGTCAAGTCCATAATGGAGGAGCGAATACTCCTTCATCAAGATCTTTCGCGCCTCGCTTTGAACAGGATGTCTTTTAGTCGCGAGCATTGGCGGTACAGACTCGTCTCTGGAAGGAAGCTGGGCACAAGCGGAGGTTACTACGAGAGCGACCCCAAATAAAAAGGCCAAGAGCATTCGGTTACATCGGGCGTGAGTATTCATATAGTCCCACTATACATCCTCTTGACCTTTTGTCGCTACTGGCTAACACTGTCTACAATGAATCATAAGAAAAAAGATTCCCTTATCATACCTCTGTGCCCGCACCTTTTGTTCTGTATAATCATCTTTTTGATTACCGCGTGCCAAAGTACGCCAAAGGAAAAGCTCTATCCCGGGACTCCTTCCCTTCTCTCTGGTGTGCATCCGGAAATGAACACCCCCGGATTCTGGATTGCCCGACACGGCGACCCCGACGGACGTATCCTTGACGCGCAGGGAATCGACAGGATAAACGGGGAAGTTCAAGCGCAAGGCCTTACCCGCGACTTGGGAATGATACAGCAGGTGACTTCAGAAGATCTCGCCAAAGACTTTATCAAGACAATTACTTGGGTGCGCAAAGTATCCCTCTTTACCAAAAACGGAAAGCGACTCCATAAAGATTTCACAGCCGCGTGCGAAAACGAAATGAATATTCAGAACCTTCCACCTCTTATATCTCCCCGGTATGGATACACCGTCAGGCAAACGAATGTCCGTATCCTACCCACGGATGAGCCAGGCTATGAAGAGAAGGGAAGCGAGTTTATCGATCATATTCAGGCAAGCAGTATCGACTGGGGGACTCCGCTAGTTCTGTTGCATCAAAGTAAAAGTGGCGAATGGCTTTTTGTCCATACTGAATTAATTTCAGGATGGATACGCGCTGCTGAAGTGGCGCACATCGAAGCCGATGCTTTTTTTACCCTGTACCGCAGAAGCGAACCACTCGTTGTGACCGCCGCAAAAGCTGACCTCTGGGCGGACACAAGTAAAACGCGCTTTCTCGGTTCAGTACGAATGGGAAGTTATCTATTTGCTCCAATTACGATTACTGACGGAGCTAGCGCCTCTGAAGGACTTCTAGAAATACGCATGAGCGCGCGAAGCAAAAACGGAACATTCATCGAAATACCCGCCTGGGTTGAAAGCAAGTATGTTTCTAAAGGATTCCTTCCCTATACTGCCCGCACGATATACGAGCAAGCTTTCAAGCTTCTCCATTCTCCCTATGGATGGGGCGGCAGCTTTGGGGAACGCGATTGCTCGCAATTCCTGTGCGAGATATTCCGTACTGTCGGCATCGTCTTGCCACGTAATTCATCTCGGCAGGCACGGGTTGGCATTCCGATTGAATGGATAGAGCGACAGACATCGACAGACGCCAAGAAAGACATCCTAACTAATGGAGCGATCGGAGGAGCTACACTTCTTCGCTTCCCCGGTCATATCATGCTTTATCTGGGATCGGTTTACGGAGAACCATACGCAATCCATTCCACCTGGGGATACCGAGAGAAAATAGGACGAAGCAACGTAACCCGTCTTGTAAACCGAGTAGTTGTGTCTAACTTGAATCTTGGAGAGGGAAGCGATAAGGGGTCTCATATTGAGCGGCTTACCAATGCGGTGATCATCGCGGGGACGGAGGACTTTTACGGCAATCAAGAATAATGTCATAATACAAAGGATCTAAAAAAGACTCAAATCGGAACAATACAGAGCTTGTCCGCCAAGCTAAATTATTACTCAATCGAATAGGGAATAACCTGTCCGTCAAGTAGTACCGGAGAAGTAAGGATAAAGGTAGCCGGATCAGGGTCCGCAACTGCCACGCGAAGGGTACGGCTATCGTCACTCCTTAAACCCTTTAACGAATCCGTGGAACTAACAGAGCCAAAGGATGCGTACATATGATAGGGAACCGTTGCCGCTCCGCAGTTCTTGATGGTAACCTCAGTTCCCCCCTCAGAAATCGAAACATCCTCAATCCTGAGTGCGTAGCCAAGGGATCGGCCGGCTCGGGCTAATGCTTCCGGGTTGGCAAATGCTGTTTGACCGTCGCCAATGACAAACGACAAGTTACAGCGCCGCGCTACTTCCGCAAGAGAAAGGCCATGCGGTCCATCGGAATCCAGGGCATGCGCTTGATCGAAATCGGTATAATAACTAAACTCACCACCGTTCATTCCCATCGCTATACGGTCCTCAAAAAACTTCCAGTTTTCCCAGTTCGTATCATTCCATTCCTTATGAAGAAGCGAATCATCAAAAATGCCAAAGGCCGGGGCATTGACGGGAAGATCAGTCGCATACGGGCCAAAATCGGTGTCTCCTGCGTCCACCGAGATTCCCCAGGGAACATTCACGAAGGATCGGGACACCTCGGTAAGGATAGAAACCTGATCAGCGCGGGAAGGGAAAATGCGGCCCAGGGCTTCTGCCATCGTATCAGCATCCGTATGGGAAAAGTTACTCAGATTATCAAAGTCTATATGATACTCCGCCCAAAAACCAAAGCCCACCTCTACATAACCAAGACCGGTTGATTGGTCCGGATACCGTTCCGCCATTTGTTTATAGAAAGAGCTAATAAAGGCAGGTAAGTCGGGATTTGACCAATCAGGAAAAACCACTCTCTTTTTTGCCGCACCGGCTATACCTTCGTCATAGTCGGCCTGACGGGTATGTACCCACAAGGAATCCGGAAGACTTTTGGCAACAAGCCCAAGTTCCGGATCGGTATCCCGAAAACGGACAACGCCGTGATGGCCCCGCCCCTTAGCCTGCGTAAGGAAGGTATCCACCTTCGTCCAGTCATACCGATACCCGCCAGAGGGATCGTCACTGGCAACATCGGAGTAGTAAAAGTACGAGAACTCAAGCGAGATCGAGTCATTGTATAGTGCCATTTTTGGATTAGTCTGCCACAAAACGATACCGCACAGAGGAGGAGGCCCTTTGGATAAAGAAGGGGCGAGATCTAAAGAATCTCCCGAATCGGAAGAAGAGCAGGAAAGCCACAGACACATACTGGCCGCCGTAACGGCATACCAAACAAACGCGTGTGTTTTCATAGGTCTAGTATAGCCCATCAGAGAGCGAATACCCTGATTAAAAGTACCTACCCCTTTAACAAAAAACTTCCGATCGATATACTTCCCACCATTATGGCAATAATAGAAGCAAAAGGTTTATCTAAAACGTATCAAAACGCGGTTAAGGAAGCGGGGCTCGCTGGAGCCCTTAAGCACTTTATCAAACCAGTCTTTACCGAGATTAAGGCCGTTAGCGACGTGCACCTTTCCATAAACGCGGGAGAAACGGTCGCGTATGTTGGACCAAACGGAGCAGGAAAATCAACCACAATCAAGATGCTCACCGGTATTCTTAAACCTTCCGGAGGGCAGATCCAGATAAACGGCATGGACCCATACCATCAGCGCCTGGAGAACACCAAGCACATGGGCGTAGTGTTTGGTCAGCGCACGCAATTGTGGTGGGATATTCCCGTATCTGAATCTTTTACCCTGCTCAGGGACATCTACGCCATTCCCCCCAAGCGCTACAAAGAAAACCTTGCATGGCTTTCCGAAATGCTCGGCCTTACACCCTTTATGGGTTCTTCTGCCCGAAAGCTCTCTCTTGGCCAGCGCATGCGGGCAGATCTTGCCCTTGCTTTTTTGCACGACCCCTCAGTTGTTTTTTTGGATGAACCGACTATTGGCCTTGATGTTGCCGTGCGTGAACGTATCCGCGAGTTTCTAAAAAAAATAAACCGGGAGCGAGGCACTACCATACTCCTTACCTCGCACGATCTGGACGACATTCGGGACGTGTGCGACCGCCTCGTTGTTATCGACCGGGGAACCATCATCTACGACGGCAAACTTCAGGCCCTCCTGGATCAATGCGTCCGATGCCGCACCATGCACCTTCGCCTGACTTCCGATGGTGAAGAGTTCGCAAAAAAAATTGGTAAACACGCGAACCTTGAGGTAATCGCATCGGGACCCAGCGAAGCATCCATCGAGTTTGACCGATTTGCCCTTTCCGCCAAGGACATCATCAACCTTGCCAACACTACCGGGGAGGTAATCGACTTCCGCATCGACGAGCCGGATATAGAGCGCGTTATTAAAAACGTGTACGAAGGCAAACTCGATATATCCAGAAACAGAGGCCACGAATGAGAGCGGCTCTTAAAAAATACTGGCGGCATACAGCCCTTGCCATGCAGGAAACCCTTGCATATCGGGTAACGTATATCGTCAACATGTTCTCGATGGTGGTAACCTACACGGTTATCTTTTTTGTCTGGTCCGCCGTCTATGCGGGGAACCCCGACCTTGACGGCTATCAGTGGCAAGAGATGAAGAGCTACCTGATCGTTTCGCTTTTTTTAAGCTCCCTGGTTTCCATGTCCAGCGAGTTTAGAATATCTCGGCAGATACGAACGGGAAACATAGCCATAGAGCTCTTGCGACCAGCCGACTATCAAAAAGCAAGCCTTTCCATAACACTGGGGTACTCAATCAGCGAAGGAGTGTTAATCGCCATTGCCTGTCTCGGTTTTGCCTTTGTAACAGGCGCAACAGTTATCCCACAAAACGCGCTTACCTGGCTTCTCTTTATCGTATCGGTGCTCTTTTCCATGGCAACCAAATTTCTTATGGTGTACGTGTTTGGCTTGGTCAGCTTTTGGACTACAAGCCTTATGGGAATAAGTTGGCTCAGGCGAGGTCTTACCGACTTTTTCTCCGGCGCTCTTATACCTCTCGCATTATTTCCATCAACGCTGCGGACTATTACCGACTGGCTCCCCTTCAAGGCAATTGTCTGGATTCCCGCAAGCGTCTTTACCGGTCGCCTGTATGGAAGAGCCCTTACCCGCGACTTTGCCGTCGCCTTTATCTGGATTGTCGTTCTCTGGTTTCTGGGTCGACTCGTATGGAAAGCTGCGATGCGAAAAGTTACCATCCAAGGAGGCTGATATATGCACTTCATAACACAAACTCGCCGCTCCCTTTTTTTGTTCTTTCGTTTCCTGGCGCAAAATACAAAGATAAAACTGGAGTACAAAGCCGACTCGATCATTCTCTTTTTTTCTGGTGCTGCTCTCCAGGGAATCGGCTTTCTATTTCTTTCGGTCCTCTTTACTCGGATTCCTTCGATTCAGGGTTGGACTAAATGGGAAATCATCTTTATGCTTTCGCTCATCTTTTTTTCGGAAGGGCTTGTATCCTTTGCTTTTGAGGGAGCCTGGCAAATGGCATTCCTCCTGAACATGGGGGACATGGATCGCATCTTGCTCAGGCCGGTCTCTCCAATACTTCAGATACTCACCTTTACCATGGGAATACACGGAATTGGAAATATGGTGATGGGTACTGTCCTTTTTATTTTGTCTTTATCAAACACCATTATCGTATGGAGTGCGGCAAAGATTTTATTTGTACCGGTTTTTATTGTAAGCGCCTGCGCGATCAGAACCGCAATATCATTTGCAGCTAACTGTAGTGCATTTTGGATCAAGGCAATGAGCAACGCCATTCCCCTTATGATTTTTCAGCTCGCGGACTTTGCCAAATACCCCGCATCCATGTTTGGCCGTGCGATTGAAACGCTCATGATTTTTATCATCCCCTATGCTTTTATCAGCTACATTCCTGCGGTATATCTTTTTAACAAGTTCGCATGGGGACCTCTTGCCTGGCTTTCGCCTCTGGTCGCGCTTTGGCTAGCATGTATTGCCAGGAAGATATTCTATTTTGGACTATCACGATACGAGAGTACGGGAAATTAACGATCCCAAGAAATACTTACGTAAGGAGTCCTCTGATCCGCGTCTCTTTTTGTATTCTATTCAGAATCAGACGCGTCTCACCCTCCGACAAATCTTCCACCAACCGGGCCGCATACAGGGGCAAAAGCCATCTTCTTATGTCGCGTTCACTAGTCCCGCTTAAAGCGCAATATGATGCAAGATATGCACGGGCAAGCTTTCGCTGACCAAAGCGCAAAAGATAACGCATCGCAAAGGAAACCGAATCAGGAATTTCACTCGTTTCAAGCAGCAACACACTTCGCGCAACATCGCAAAGAGGATTACCGGCACATCCGGTCATCCAATCGATAATAAAGGCATTAGAATCCTTTAGAATGTTATCAGGATGAAAGTCCCCATGACAGAGCATGTTTGCTTCAGGGAGGGAATCAAGATAGCTAGCGATTGCCTTTTTTTGTTCGCCGCTTATATGCGGTGCGGCCATTATCGCCTGCTCTATATTCTTTTTTTGACGAGGCAGGTTTTCCGTACATTCAATCGAATGTACGTTATAGTGCAGAAAGGCCATTTCGCGTGCTGTTGCAGAAAGAAGCAAGGGATTGTTCGACAATTGACTCAATAAGGAAGAGCCATTAACACATTCATAGACTATGCCAGGCCGAGCATCACGGTGAACCATCGACACAGGCTTGGGAGTCGAAACCTTATGTGTCCAGGCAAACAGAGCACATTCAAACTCGCGACGCACTACCGACTCATCTGTACCCAAGCTGAACAGTTTAAGTGCCTGGTGCGCGTCATAGCGAATAACCTCGGCCGTTCGTCCCTTTCCGATACACTCTCCATCCATATGGAACCTCTTGCAATGTAGTATATCAAGAGTATCAATTTTTGCCAAACTTCAATTCTAAGCATATACTACAAATATGAAGAATACAGAGAATGTGCAAAAACCTGAGCCAGTTGAAGTTAGCCCGGGAATTTTCTGGGTGGGAAAGCGCTTTGAAGATGACTCAATTGACTGTAACCCCTATCTGATTATTGATAATGACCAAGCGGTACTTATTGACCCCGGTTCTGTCATCGATTTTTCTTATGTTCGGGATGCTATCCTGTCATTAATACCACTACAAAACATAGCTCTTATTATCGCACACCATCAGGACCCCGATATCTGTAGCTCCATTACCAGCTTTTATCAAAGCGGAGTCAAAGCACCGGTAGCCATGCACTGGCGGACATCTGTGCTCGCACACTATTATGGTATACAGAATGAAACGTATCTTGTATCCGAAAATAGTTGGAAATGGACATTCTCTAGCGGAAGAACTCTTCGTTTTATTCCCGCACCATATTGTCATTGCCCGGGTTGTATAATGACGTTTGATCAGACATCCGGCGTACTGTTCTCGAGCGATTTATTCGGCTCGCTTGATTCAAGCAAAAATCTATTTGCCGGTCCTGACTATCTGGAAGGCATGAAGGCGTTTCATGCGCACTACATGCCATCGCATGAAATTCTATCTCCAGTTATGCGATCTCTGATGCCACTGGACATCTCTATAATTGCACCACAGCACGGACAAATTATACGGGACAACATCAAGCAACATATAAGTGTTCTTGAATCTCTTGAATGTGGCACCTTTGCCGTAAAACCAGACACTCCATTTGCCCAAAACAGCTTTCTTTTCCCGGATAAAAGCGCTGACCATGAAGCTTTTCGCAAAGAGATTCTTCGCCTGCATCACCAAATTTCAAAGGAAGCAGCGTGCCTGTATTTCTCGTTAGATAATCTTGAATCAGTAAACCGAATGTATTCACGCAAGGCTGGAGACGAGATGATCCATGCCCTTGCGTATATTGTGGACAACACCATTGCTGATCTACCTGACTGGCGAAGATATACATTAGACTCTCCCTACATTGCCTGTATCGCCGAAAACACAACAAGCGATCAAGTTACACAATTGATTGAACGTATACGACACAGCGCCGAAACAACAGAATTTACTATTGAACCGCCAATACTCTCAATTGCCGTTGTTTACACTTCCGATCTTTATCATGTTCCCGACTCAGAAATCGTTAAAGAAACTGAAAATACACTATTAGCTCGCCTTAACCATGCACGACGCAATCCAGCTGGAGGATTTTGCGACAGCCTTGACGATAACACAGCACTTCAATACTTACAAAAAAATATCCTCCTGATCGAACCAGATGAATCCTATATACGCTTCCTTGAACCTTTTTTTCAGGAACGAGGATATCGTCTTACGGCGATTGCGGATGGATCATCAGTGGCGGACATGTTAAAAAAGCACATCCCTGATCTCGTTATTGCCGAAGCAATGGCACCACAGGTTAACGGATTTGAAGTGCACGATGTTTTACGAATGAATGGAAAAAGCGCAGGGATTCCTTTTATTCTAATCTCCCGAAGAAAAGATGAAGCATTTATCAAGATGGCAACAGACAAGGGGATTATTCATTTTTTGAAAAAACCTTTTTACAAGACAGAACTCCTTGGACTTGTGGATAATCTATTAAGGTCGCACCCATGACAGATTTTGCAGACATTTTTCTTTTTGAAGTCCTTATATATATAGCATGTATACTTTTGCTTTGGATAATTCAGTCTTATAAGCATGGAAAGGAAAAACGACTTCACAGATGGGCACAAAACACTCTTACAAACATATTGGGTCGCGATACTCCACATACCAAGGGAATTGTATCCACTGCACGTAAAAGAAACGCCTTGCTTGATGCATGGATTAGCCTCTCTCAAACGATTCTTCCAGATCAACTTGAAAAAAAGCGGTTTACTGCACTAGCAACCAAAACAGCTCTTGATATGTACTGGATCCGTCGACTTCGCTCCAGCTCCATATATACCAGGAGCCGTGCAGCGTATTATCTTGGGTACCTTGAAACGGACAGATCAAAACGGGCACTTGTAGCTTCCCTTAAACAGGAACAAAAAGAATCTGTAAAGCTCTACCTTATTCATTCATTGGTCACACTTGGAGTGTCATCATCACTACCGGATATTATAGATACCTTACACGGAAGCAGCGATCGGTTTATAATGCGGGTTACTGGGCTTCTTCTTGATTTCCAATCAAGTTTTATCGCTTTATTTCCCAACCTTGAAACCCGCCCTGAAGGTGAAATATGCGCCCTGATTGTTGAATACGCCCGCCTTGCGCCCTTTAAAAATTTTGCTGCATATCTTAAGCGGGTTTTCCTGGATCTCCATACAGATAAAGCCTTGCGATTAAAAGCGTTTGAATGTCTTCTTGAATCGTATCCCTACACGATTAATCCTTCAGATTTCCTTGATGATCCTGACTTACACATAGCGCAAAAGGCGTGTAGCAACCTGGCAAATCGTCCCGGCAAAGCTAATGCGCTTATCTTACTTCAAAAAATGCGAAATCAGAACCACCGAGAGCACGCCCTGCATTCTCTTTCCTTAATGGTTAAAACATCAAACGATGTGTTCATGTTTCTTAAAGACAGATTATCTACAGAGCAAGATCCCGACCAACACACACTTCTGTGCCGTGCCTTAGCTGCACGATTGGACTACTTCCTGCTCCATCAACAGAGCGACAAACCTCACATTGCCCAAGACATTATCCATACGGTTCTTGCTACCGGACAAATCAGCGACATTATCACCTTTTTAAACACAAACCATAATGCCACACTTGAACGCTTTGTAATAAGCATACTGCAATCTGCGATGTATTCTGAAGCGCCCTGGCTAATGGAACTTCAATCATACCTTTCGCCAACAATCTTACAAAAAATAGGAATCCCCAAAAAACCGGTAACACAACAAAGAACAGGCACAAAAAACGAGTATATCCCACGTATTCCCCTTACGATTATTCTCGTTAGTATTGCCCTTGTTCTCCCCTCCTTTGCCTTATATTCTTTCTTACAAGGAAATACTTCAGTACGTGCAGTGCTATCTATCTCCTTCAGGAATTTCTTGTATGCCTTCAGTTTCTATAGCATGGTAATAACATCGTTTTATCTTTTTCTTACTGCCTGTGCATACAAAGAATCACGAAGACAAACAAAACTGACCACATTAAAAAGCGAATCTTTTTTGTTTACCAAAAACATGCTTCCTTCTATTAGCATCCTGGCACCGGCATTTAACGAGGAAGCAAGCATTATCGCGAGCGTAGAATCGCTTCGCCATGTATTGTATCCCTCTGTCGAAATTATCGTCATTAACGACGGATCAAAAGACAATACACTTGCTCTACTTATAGATCACTTCTCGCTCGAACGGCACGAAGGAGACCATCAACAAGCATTAAGCACACAGCATATTCGAGGCGTGTACAAAAACCCCTCCATACCAGAACTGGCAGTTATCGACAAGGTAAACGGAGGAAAGGCTGATTCACTTAACGCTGGAATAAATCTTGCTCAAGGGGAGTACATCCTTGGCATCGACAGCGACAGCCTTCTTGACCGCAAGGCACTGCTATCTATTGCCGCAGCCTTCATTGATGAAGAGAAACCCGTTATTGCGTCCGGAGGAAATATCCTGCCTATAAATGGCTGTACGATCAATCAAGGAGCGATTATCGATCGTCGCGTCCCCAAACAGGCTATTCCTTTATTCCAAACAATCGAATACCTTCGATCGTTCCTGAACGGTCGGCTTGGCTGGGCACACTTACGTTCCCTTATGATAATATCTGGTGCATTTGGTTTATTCAGAAAGGAAGAGGTAGTACAGGTTCGTGGATACCTGACAAGTTCTGAACGCCATGGAAAAGATACCGTTGGAGAGGATATGGAACTAGTGGTTCGTCTTGCCAGACGCATGAAGGACAACAAGAAATCCTTTCGTATTCTTTATAATGCACAGGCTACCTGCTGGACGGAAGTTCCCTCAACGTTCCCAATACTCAGGCGGCAACGGGAGCGTTGGCAACGCGGATTAATCGATATTCTTTCCTTCCATCGCTCTATGATTCTCAATCCCCGGTATGGCACCTATGGATTACTCGGTTTTCCTTATTATTTGCTATTTGAGGTAATCGGTCCCTGGCTAGAGTTTCTTGGCCTTGGTGTATTCGCCGCTTCCCTTGCTGCGGGATTTGTCGACCACTCTTTGCTAATTCTGATAATAACGTCTAACTTTCTCTTCAGTTTTGCTTTGTCTATAACATCACTCTATACTAGTGAGAGAGAAAGGACTTTGTTTCCGTTACGAGATAAGGTTTTTCTCGCACTTGCTGCGCTTGCAGAGACAATTGGCTTTCGTCAAATCGTGTCTTTTTATAGAATTTCTGGTTTTGTGAGTATATTACGAAAGGTGACCGGGTGGGGAACTATGACCCGCACTGGCTTTACAATGAAAAGGAGCAAACAATGAAGCGTTATATGGCAGCAATTCTTTTTAGTGTGGCATCCCTGCTGTGGGCACAATCATTTAATTTCAGAAATATTTTCGATATAAATTACATCGGTTATAACAACGACACCTACGTCTTTGAAACCGAGAACACCCTTTTGTACTATTATTCGGACACCCTAATACCGCTTGCTCGGGTCAGAGTTACCAAAACGCAGTATGAGCTTCGGACTCTTATTCAGCCGGGAGTTGTATGGATTTTTATGCCCGGATTATATAGCGAGATAGTATACGGTATATCTTCTAACGAAGATGGTGAGTTGGGCCAGGATGGTTATATTGAACTTGTTCATGAAACAGATACCACTATTGCCTCCGCACGGTTTCGGGCCGGATATTATCACGAGAGCGAGGTTCTCTACCTTATTCCGGATGTCTCCTTTAAAAAGCAATTCACATCCCTGTATTCTTTAAAATTGAAATACTTTTTTGGCTATACTGACGAGCCGTTCTACTCGCACTCTGTACAACTGGAAAATGGTTTTTCCTTTAATAAACAGTATGCGGCGACTTTAATTACCACTGGAATTACAGAGGATATCTCCGGCTCCTGGGAAAACAGTTGGTCTGCCGGACTACGCCTTGAAGCCCTTGTTGCACAGCGGCTTACCATAAAATATCTTTTTCAGTATCACTCACTCGTGAACGATGTGTGGGGAATAGAAAACGGCCTTACGCTTGATTGGCAGTTTTAACAGTACATCTTTAAAGAGTCAGCATGAGCGGAAACAATCCGAGGTATGATCATTAACAAGGCCAACAGCCTGCATCCATGAATAGATAATCGTAGAGCCTACAAAACTCATCCCCCGTTTCTTTAGTTCTTTTGATATAGTGTCGGAAAGTTCAGTGCTTACCGGTACATCGGAAATACTTTTCCAATTCCCGCGAATTGGCTTTCCTCCAACCCAAGCCCATATCCAATCGGAAAAACTACCTGCTTCTGCCTGAATAGCCAAAAAAACTCGCGCGTTCGCGACCGCTGCATTAATTTTTCGCCGATTTCGCACAATCCCTGCATCAGTTAGCAAGGAAGCTATCTTTGCCTCATCATAACAGGCAACCAATTCAGGATCAAATCCGTCAAACGCACGCCGGTAATTCTCTCGCTTGTTTAAAATGGTTTCCCAGGAAAGACCCGCTTGCGCACCTTCCAACACCAGCATCTCAAAAAGCTTTTGATCATCATACACCGGTACGCCCCATTCTTTATCGTGATAGGCAAGATACAGAGGATTCTTTGGATTAGCCCAGGCGCAGCGTATGTTTATTTGACTCATGATAGGTCCCGTACAAAAGAGCATAATACAGTTTCTACTGACGGTAAAGACAGTTTGGTGGAGTTCACTCTTTTTAATTGTTGACAGAATCAACTAACAGAGTGTATTCTCCATTTTAGTAGTCTATTCAACCCACAGACACGTATTCGGAGAGTTTAATGAAGACACACAAGATTCTATCATGTTGCCTGGTGGTAGCCACTATAATCCTGATCGGTGGATGCGCCAAAACCCCGGTAGCCAAACACGGCCGTCTTTCCGTTCAGGGAAAAACCCTCGTTGACTCACGGGGACAACCGGTTCAACTTCGCGGATTCAGTACCCAGCACATCGCCAAGTCGGACATGTTCGTAGCTCCTCGCTACCTGAAGGAAATTCGCGACGACTTTGCGAGTGACGTAATCCGGGTTGCCATGTACACCAACAAACGCGAATACGGCTACATGCTCTCTCCGGAACTTAAAGAAGTGGTTAAGAAAGTCGTAAAAGATGCAACAAAAGAAGGAATGTATGCCATTATCGACTGGCACATCCTTGCCGACCGGAATCCCATGGATCTATTAGAAGAGTCCAAAGCCTTTTTCGATGAAATGTCAAAAGAGTTCGCATCCTACAATAACGTATTCTATGAACTGTGCAACGAACCGAACGGAGACGATGTAACATGGGCGGATCACATTAAACCCTATGCAGAGGAAGTAACCTCAGTAATCCGCAAGAATGATAAGCGTAACATCATCCTGGTAGGAACACCCCGATGGTCTTCCCAACCGCAAGAGGCAGCTGCCGACCCCCTCTCCGATCCGGCCACAATGTACGTATTTCATTTTTATCCGGATCACGCAACACAGGCCGCACGCGATAACATAGCGCGCGTCCACGAACAGATTCCCCTATTTTGCACCGAATTCGGCGCTTCGGAATCGAGCGGCGCCGGAAAGATATACCCTGCCGAAATCGGACGATGGATGGACCTGATGGACGAGCGAAAGATCTCCTGGTGCAACTGGAATCTGTCCGCCCTCCATGAAGCAAGCGCCGCCCTCCAAATCTCCTTCAAGGTCGGTACCGACATGCGCCTTGCCGACAAACTCTCCCCTTCCGGTGAACTTATCCGCTACTACATCAGGCGCGGCCGCGTCCCGGAGAAAGACCTCGAAGTTCCTTCATTCATTAATGAAGAGACTATGCGGCGGTAAAGAACGACGAAAAAGAGAAGCTGAATATCAGGTAAGATATGAGAAGGCTTGAACGGGAAGCAGGCATGCTCCTTGCCGCAGAAACTGCGTGCTGTTCGGTAACCGCCGCGCAATGCCACTTTCTTCTCGAGCTGGAGGCGCTCGTACAATCGAGCCTGCAGGAGATTGCAGATTCCCTGTCGCTCGATAAAAGCACACTCAGCAGAACTGTTGACACGCTTGTTCGGGACGGATTTGTCGAACGGATTCCCGACACAGTCAACCGGAGGAAGGTCTCGCTGTCCCTGACCGAATCGGGCAAGGACAAATGTGCGTACATTAACTCACTGTGCAACAATCAATACGAAGAAATATTCTCGTTAATCCCGAAAAATAAACGCGCCGTTGTATTAGAAAGGATAAATCTTCTTGCATCAGTCATGCTTACAAAGCGCAGTCAGGAAGAAACGTCATGCTGCGCGCAATAAAGACCTCCTTTCGACCGGTTACTACTAGGGGTAACCCACCTTCCGCGATACCGATAACACTTGCTGTTAAAGATTATATCAACATTTACTCAGGCCTTTCTTCCGTGATGAAAGAATATCCGCCCGTCGATTTCCTGTTTACTACAATAGTCGCGAATTTCAGCTTCAACACCATCCCAGTAATCATTACACCTTCCATAGATATGCTCGTATTCTGTTACCAGGTCAGGCTGTTGTGCCGATATCCATTGCATCATGGACTGGCGAACCCCTCCCGCCATATTAAGATTCTCAAGCATGTAAAAATCTGTAAACGAGCGTGTCTCTTCGATAATTGCCTTCCAGTCGGTTAACCCCGGCATAATTGGCCCGATAAACGCATAGGTGCGGATTCCAGCGTCATGGAGGGCTTTAAGGGCGCTCAACCTTTTACTAACTGAAGAAGCACCTCTCTCAACTTCCTTTCGCACGGAATCGTCCAATGTGGTGATAGTGAGTCCGGCCTCGCAGTTAGTGAATTGACGCAAAATATCGATGTCGCGCACGATAAGATCGCTTTTTGTCTGTATTCCCAGGCGTGGTTCAAGAAAGACAAGCTTTTCAAGAATACGCCTCGTTAACCCATATGCACGCTCTTGGGGAAGGTATGGATCGGTAACCGAGGACATGAATATTGATTTTTCGCGATACCGATCCCCGCTTTCCGGTATTAGATCAATCGCATTGACCTTTGCGTCAACAAAGCTTCCCCAGGCCTCTTCGTGTCCGGTAAAGCGCTTCATAAATCGAGCATAGCAATACCGGCACGCATGCGAACAGCCCACGTATGGATTAATCACGAAGTCAGCCGCGGGAAGATTTGATTTAGTAATAATCGTCCGCACCGATATTTCTGAAATCTTCATTTACCTATCGCTTATACGGCTTTCCATAAGGCGCGTCGAATCTTTTTTCCCATGCATTGTTTTTCTTCAAGTTCATGTTCCAATACATGTTGGTTAGACCAGTTGGCTTAAGGATGATAAACAAGAGGCGCATACCAAATCCCAATGTATATGGCTTAACCGCCTTTTGAATAATCGCAGGTTCGACTATTCCTTTATTGACGATGGATGCTCCCATCTCCATAAAGAGCTTTCGCGTTTTTGCCGTCATCCCCGGAGGCATTATCTGTATGCCTTCGATACCACCTTTAACGACAACTCCCATATTCTTCCAACCGCATCGCTGTGACAGGCGCGAAAAATACAGCCCAAGTGTTTCCCCCTGAATCCCCTCTGGAAAGCCCGATTGCACAACAAAGGCAATTCGTTTTCCGTTCAAATCTGCTTGTGACACAGCGGCAAGAGAGTCAATAAAACGTTTAACCAGTGCAGGCATTGAATCGGTATACAGAGGCATAACCATTACTATTTCGTCCGCTGCAAGGAAGGCCTTGATCTCTGCATCCAGTTCGCCCAATCGTGCAAGGTCTATTGTTTCAATCTCTTCTGTAACACCGCACGATGCCATACCCTCGGCAATCCAAGAAAGAATGATTCGAGAATTTGATTCCTTCCCACGGGGAGAGCCATTAATAAACAACCGCTTCATCACACACCTCCCCTACATTCATGTCTGCCGTTGCAACAAACCGTAGATTAGTTTGTGTGTTTAGCGTAAACCGCTCAAAGAAACGCCGCGCAAGCGCTAAATCGTCTGGACCATCACCCTGCCCCAACTGAGTGTATAAGGCGACGTCAGCGTTAAACTCATACCGATGCCGATGATGGCATTCACCTTTATACAACTCAATATAGGGGTGAGCAAGCGGGATAAATCTGTCCTGAACTGCCTTAAGAACATAACTAATTGCGCCCATTACCAGAGGACTTGCCCAGACAACCAAATCATAACCAACCATCCTGGGCAGGATATCATCCATCGCATCCCTATGCACGCAAAGCCCCGGTGTTTTCCACCAACAAGACCAACACCCAATGCACAGCTTAACGTCTCGATCCCTCAATAATTCATGATCAACGTGACATCCTCTTCCACGCAAGCCGTCAGCGAGCGAATCAACACTTCCATCAAAACTTGAGGGAGAGGGATTACCGTTAAGTATAATAACACGCATATATATCCTCCAATACGGATGTAGCGACTCCTAATAGTATCATACAACAGTAGAATAACAATTACTGCTCGCAGGATTGTTGGTATTTTCTTCTTTTCCCCATAAAAAAGTAAGCCACCATAAC
>JAFGIM010000035.1 GCA_016929605.1 Spirochaetales bacterium
CTATGTTCATTGTTTGTACCTCGTGTGTTAGTATAAGAATGATTTTATCATAATTTTTTAATAAAAAACCAGTGCTCAAATTCCGGGCCGGGTTTATACTACGTACATTGTAAGGATGTCAGGATGAAAACTCGTAAAGAACAGATTGAAAGTGCATTGAAATGCTTGTGTGACTGCTCTGCCATATTTATCGCTGGTGAGGCAGGCTATGAGGAAGTGGATAGTTGTTATGATAAGTGGTCTGCCCGCGATGTGATCTTTCATATCGCTTCATGGATTTCTTATTCGCGCAAAAAACTGGAATCGATCCTTGATAAGGGTGTGGGTGATGGCGGTGTTGATGTTGATGCATTTAATCGTAGCGCCTGGGAATCAGGAAGGGGCGTTCCTCTCGATAAGGCTATTAATTTTTTAAATGAGGAGCGTTCTCGATATGCCGTGATTGTTTCGCGATTTAGCAAAGAGGACTTTGAACGCGTGGACTATCCAACTGGTTTTAATTGGCCATTATGGCGCTATTTGTTTCTTGATACAATCGTCCATCCGGTAAATCATTTTGTTTTTCATTCACTTACACGGGAGCACTTCGATGCTGCTGCGAGTCTCTTGGTTAAAGCTGAGCCTTGGTTGCATATCTTTAGTGATGGCAGTGATTCGGTGTTTGATCTTTCCGAGTTTTCAGATGACAAGCGTCTTATCCATACATCAGCTGAAGCGCTGGTTTCGCGCTATCAGGATGTCCCCGTTATTCGCTCTTTTGCAGCAATCAATGCTTCAGGGATACTTAAGAAATTATGTCGCTCCTATGAAGAAAGTTTTACCATGCTTTTAGCATTGATAGAAAAAACGCCACAGGGATTATTTGACGCAAAATCTGGTGGCTTTATCTTTTGGCAGCAGCTATTACATGCGTTAAATGGTTCTCATTATTGGATGAGAGAAGAGGGTCAAGAATATCTATTCCCCTTTGAAGGACGCTGTGTATATCCTGATCTTGATGGAAGTCCTGAGTCTTCGGTGACCCGAGAAGAATTACTTTCGTATGCGCACGGCGTACGCTTGTCTTACCAAAAATGGTTGGATGGTAAAACTGATTCATGGCTTGAAGCGCCATCTCTTTCTTCCGGTATGTGCAATGCAGATATCCTTGCCGGTCAAATACGGCATGTTATGTATCATGTTGGCCACTGCGAGGCACTGTTACGGGAAAATGGCTATGACACTGTTCCGTGGGTTGATTAAGGAGTAGTTAATGAATAAATCTTTTGTATCTGTTTTTTGTTCTATGTTTTTTCTTGTCTCATGTTCTCGTTTTGTCTCGGTTAAGAGTGATCCCGCGCCGTATCTTGCAAGTTTACCAGAGCATACTGGTGGACGATTGGTTGGTTTTACGCAAAAGGATTTTTCTGATTGTGACAATGGATTTTACGTGTATCTTCCGGATGGGTGGGATTCTTCCGGGATACATTATCCCACAATTGTCTGGTATTGCGGTCATAATGGTATTGGCGATAGTCGGGAAGATCCTAAGGAACTTGCTAAAATGCTGTTAAATGGGATTCCCAAGCTTATAAAGGAAGATCGCTGGAAGCCACTCGCTCCTTTTATTGTCATTATCCCGCAGGCTCGTTGGCGTGATCCTGTAAAAAGAGATAGCTATATATATTCTTCAGATAATATAAAGTTTTGGACTTCACTGTATCAGCAATTCCCCATTGATCAGCAACGTATGTATTTAACAGGGCATAGCGATGGAGGAGGGGTAGTATATTGGATCGTCGGGCATGGGGGAGATCGTGCGTTCTTCGCCGCTGCTGTTCCTGTGTCAGGTAATGCCTTTGACTTTATTATCCCCAAAGATCGATCAAAGATTATTAGGGGAATGAGCAGGACTCCTTTGTGGTTATTTCACGGTAAGGGTGATAACTTTGTGCCTCTGTATATGTCTGTTGATGTTATCAAGGAAATGAGGGCGTTAAGAGACAGGCCGTACGAGGCAAAATTGACTGTGTTTTCCGAGCTTGGTCATTTTTGCAATGACGAGATTTTTCTGCCTGACATGACGGTGAAAACTGAAGCTCAATGGGATCCATATGATCAAGATATTTATTCATGGATGCTTCAATATAAGAGAGTTCGCTCTGATGGTTTTTAAGCTAACTAAATTTTAGCTTTATTCTCATTAAGAACATATTATAGCGATTGATACATAATCCCAAAGGGGGCTGTGTATGAAGATCGCTATCGCTATAAATGGTGAAGGTAAGGGACATTTTTCCAGGTGTTATGCTCTCGCTGAGGTTCTTGAGACCGCTCACGATATTGTTTTTTTTGCGCCGCAGCATGTATGTAGTGAGTTGGCATCACGGTTTCCGCTATGCACCGTGAGGATGATCCCTTATTTTCATTTTGTGCAACATGGATTTTCAATTGATTACCCTCGTACAATTGCGCAGAACGCATCCTTGTTCCTCAACGCTCAGCCGGTTATTGGCGATGTTGCCCGCGCCCTTGTACGCGAGGGTGTAGATGCTGTTCTTTCAGATTTTGAGCCGTTTACATCAAGGGCCGCCAATACACTAAAAAATCCCGGTGCTGCAACTCAATCATCCGGGGATTGTTATGCGTACGGGTGAGTGGTCACTTCATTCTCTTGCTGCACGTATTGTTTCTCGTTATATGATGGAAGGGGCGGACAAAACTGTTCTTTGCTCTTTTTTTGATGGTGATGTTGGGCCCATTCTACGCAGTGAATTGCGTAATGCGACAGTGTCGCGCGGGAATTATTTTGTGGTGTATCAAAAGGATCGGTATAAAGAAATTCTTAAGCCTGTGTTACAAAAATCGGGCATGCATCGGTTTAGAGTTTTTCCCGACGGTACTTCAGATTACGCGCAAGCCCTGGCAGGTTCTTGTGGTTTGATTGCTCCTGCGGGGCATCAGAGTATCTCGGAAGCTCTTGCGTTGGGAAAGCCCGTTTTTGTCATACCGGTTAAGGGCCAATGGGAACAGGAGTTAAACGCACGACGGCTGCGGGAATCCGGTTTTGGTGATTATTGCTATTTCTCGGACTTGGGGAGTCGACTTGGCCATTTCCTGAAGTATAGTGATGTGTACTTCGAAAATCTTGTTCGAGCGAAAGCATCATGTACAATTTTGCGCAATGGACGGCGATAGCTTTGTCAGGATGATACCGACTCTGCAGTTGCTATGATAGAGCGGTTTTTATGGCAAACCGTAGCTCGCAGACGAATCCCTGTAACGGTTAGTTTGTCGGCATAACTTGTCTCTGGAAAAGTAAAGGCCCTGTTGTTTATGTACACACAGGGCCTTTGTTGTATTGTTGATCTTTGGCTTATCTCAGTTCGTCGCCAACGCTCCATTCAGGGTAAGCGCTGTTTCCGTGTTCAACGATATCCAAACCGGTAATTTCTTCTTCGGCAGGTACCCTAAGGCCTATTGTTTTCTTTAGTACAGTAAAGAGAATACCGGTGGTAATAACCGTCCATCCTCCATATGCTGCAACACCGATTGCCTGTATTCCAAGCTGGGTAAATCCTGCTCCGTAGAATAGTCCGGATTCAGTATTAAACAATCCAACTGCCAAGGTACCCCATACACCATTTAGTAAGTGAACAGAAATGGCTCCAACGGGATCATCAATCTTTAGCACCTTGTCTACGAACTCGATACCAAATACGATGATGAAACCTGCGATGATACCGATCGCTAAGGCTCCGTAGTATGATACTCCGTCGCAACCAGCGGTTATTGCTACAAGTCCGGCAAGGGCACCGTTGAGTGTCATAGACACGTCGGGCTTTTTGTAGCGGAACCAGGTTAAGAACATGGTAACTGTGGCTGCTGCGGCTGCGGCAAGGTTTGTTGTCATGGCCACAAAACCAATGTCCACAATACCACCTTCAATCGAAAAAATCGATACTGTTGAACCGGCGTTAAATCCGAACCAGCCAATCCACAGAAGGAAAACACCGGCAGCTCCGAGCGGCAGGTTGTGTCCAGGAATCGCGTTAACTTTTTTCCCGGGGCCATACTTGCCAATACGTGGTCCAAGAATGGTTGCTCCTACCAAGGCGGCCCAGCCACCAACTGAGTGAACAACGGTAGAACCTGCAAAATCCTTGAAGCCAAGCTCAGAAAGCCATCCACCACCCCATGCCCAGTGACCGGCGATTGGATAAATAAGCAAGCTTATCACAAAGCTGTAAATCACATACGCCCTGAACTGAGTACGTTCTGCCATTGCTCCAGAAACAATGGTCGCGGCGGTTGCGGCAAACACTGTCTGGAAGAAGATAAACGTTGGCGTGTTTATCGATTCCGGTCTGATTAGTCCGGTAAGGCCAATCAGCCCTACGGCTGTTGCACCGAACATCAAACCAAACCCTACCAAATAAAATGCGAGTGACCCGATGGCATAGTCCATCAAGTTTTTCATGATAATGTTGGCCGCGTTTTTGGCTCGGGTAAATCCGCATTCTACCAGGGTAAAACCCAGCTGCATGGCGAAAACCAGAACGGCGGCCACCAAGACCCATAACATGTTGATTGAATCAACCAGCATTGCAAAATCCATAGATCTCTCCTTCAGGTTCACGCATAAAAAAAGGGGACAGTCGGTGTGGGTGTATTGTACCCGTACCGCACCTGTCCCCTTTGACGGTGTGTGAACCTCATGATTACTACAGGGCTACCGCTCCGTTTTCCCCTGTTCTGATGCGGACTACCTCATCAATGGTGGATACAAAAATCTTTCCATCACCGTGGGTTCCCGTCGTTATCTGTTTGCACAGTTCCGCGACGATCATGTCCTTTTTTTCGTCAGCGACCACAGTCTCGACTTTGAGCTTGGGCAGCAGATTCACGGTATATTCTGTACCGCGATAGATGTGGGTCACCCCTTTCTGGTTTCCGTAACCCATGATGTTTGTAACCATCATGCCGGACGCACCGGAATCGTTGAGGATGTTTTTGACAACCTCGAGTTTTTCCGGCCGGATGACAATTTCCAGCTTCTTCATGCACACCTCCATTTATTCACAAAACATCTAAAGACTTTTCCATTACCATGCGCGCGGCGTCTATCAGTTTTAAGCCACGGTCCATGCTCGACTTTTGTAGGAATCGATGGGCTTGCGCCTCTGTCATTCCTCGCCCTTCCATCAACGTGTTCTTGGCCTTAAGTATTAATAGACGCTCTTCGGCGCTTCGGCCCTCAGGCCCTTTTTTTTCCGGCGCCTGAGCTTCCCCGCGAAGCGCATTCAATGCAGCTTGCCGCTCCGTTTCTTCTACGGAACGAATCAAATCAGCGGGTGAGAGCGGGTAGGGCACCCAAACCAAGTCTTCGCGTTCGGGTAAATCCCGTTGGTGTGGTAATAAAAGCGTTATCAGCGCGAGCTTC
>JAFGIM010000003.1 GCA_016929605.1 Spirochaetales bacterium
ATAATAAGCCCGACAATGGCACTGACGACCCCGGATACAGCAAATACATTCATAATTGTTCCCCCATAACGTAAGTATACCACGGTTGTGGCTTTACTGGGCGCTTTGCCCACACGTAAAGTCCTTGCGTGACAGGAAATAATGGGCCTATAATGAGTGTACCTACACGCAAAGGAGGGGAGATGAACCGTACTCTAAGGTACCGTAGATCCGGACGGCTTGTATCAATCCTTGCACTCACCTTACTCTGTGTCGGCTTTGTGTCCTGCCGGGCGGAAAAGAGTAAGGCGGAAGCATCATCAAAGGAGCGGCAGCTCATTGTGGGTTTTTCCCAGATTGGGGCGGAAAGTGCCTGGAGAAAATGCAATACGCGATCGATTAGGGACGCAGCAGAATCCTACGGGATTCAACTGCTGTTTGATAACGCAGAGCAAAAACAAGAAAATCAGATTAAGGCAATTCGTTCGTTTATAGCGTATAGGGTAGATGTTATCGCCTTTGTGCCCATCGTCTCCGATGGGTGGGAGAATGTATTACGCGAGGCACGCGATGCCGGTATTCCTGTATTGATTACCGATCGCAAAATCAGAATCAGCGAGGAAGGTTTGCATGCCGGGTTTATCGGGACAGACAGTTTTGAAGAAGGTAGAAACGCGGGCAGGTTTCTGGTCCGTAAATTTCTGGAAAAAAACCCGACTCGTCAAGAAGCGGCAAAACAGGTTCGTGTCTTTGAATTGACGGGTACTATCGGTTCATCGGTTGCAACGGGTAGGGCGATGGGCTTTAGGGAAGTAATCGCAAACCATCCGGAAATCGAGATTGTCCATTCCGAAAGCGGAGATTTCTTGCGTTCAAAGGGATATGAAATTGCCAAGAGATGTATCTCCGATTTACTGGTAGTAGACGCCATTTATTCCCATAACGACAGCATGACCCTTGGGATCATTGATGCGCTTAAGGAAGCAGGCATTGCACCTGGCAAGGATGTGGTGATTATTACCATTGACGCGGAACAGGCTTCTATCGATGCCCTGCGTCGTGGCGAGGTCAATTGCGTAATTGAATGTAATCCCAAAACCGGTCCGGCCATTATGGATTTAGCCGTACGCCTTGCGGAGGGAGAAAGTATTCCCTGGATTGTTCATGTGGATGAACAGGTGTTTACTGAATTTGATAATGATCTGGATGCTATCGAGAGCCGGGGGTATTGATGTTCAAGTTTCCCCGTATGCGCAGTATTGAGCGGAAGCTTAAAACCTCCTACATGGTCATTATCGCGGTGATGATACTTATTCCTGTTATGACAATGGCAAGTTCTCTTATTCAAACCGCCTGGTACGACAAGATAATTACAAATGTAAGTAAAACCAATTCCCTTAATCAGCGAGTACGTATGGATATCACCAATGAAATATGGGATATCGTAGCGGGAAACAAGAAATTCAAGGATGGGGTTCAGTATGCCATGATCAATTCGATACGGGACTCCCTGAACGACATTATGTCAACAACCGACGTGGTACGTAATCGTCAGTTGCTTACGGTGGCAGGAAGGGCGGTTGGAACGCTTACCTCGTATGTGGACCGTTTGGGCGATCAGATATCACGCAATGAGCCAGTTGAAGAAAACGAAAAGATACTAGATGAAATTCGCGGTGTAGTAGCCTTGATTTCCGATATCCTTCAAGATTTTACGGTGTTAGAGATTGAAGCGGCAGCCCGGACTAACGAGCGGATTAAAGCGATGGTCTGGATCTTGACTGCGGTACAGGTTTTTGTAGTTTCCTGCGTTGCAGGGTTTGCGGTATTTGCTCAGCGGTCGGTGTCCCGCAGTATTAATCGACCAATTCGTGAACTTGAACGGCTTTCCACTGCCATTGCCTCGGGGAATCTTGACGCGCGTGCGAATATTCCCGGGGTATTCGAGCTTGATAATTTAACGATAAATCTGAACGTGATGGCACAAAAAATCCGGGAGCTTATAGACGAAAATATTCGTGAACAAAAGAACTTGCAAAAATCCGAGATGAAGGCCCTGCAAGCCCAAATAACCCCACACTTTTTGTACAACACCCTGGATACCATTGTTTGGCTTGCCGAGGAAGGGAAGAAGGATCAGGTGATTGATGTGACCCGGGCGTTTTCCAATTTTTTCCGGGTGTCGCTCAGTCGGGGTAAGGAATGGATAACCGTAGAGGAAGAGGTATCCCATGTGCGCAGCTATCTGACCATACAAAAAATACGTTATCGCGATATTCTGGACTACTCCCTGGACGTAGATCCCCAGATACTCTCCTCAGGTATACTCAAGCTGGTCCTGCAACCCTTGGTAGAGAATGCCTTATACCATGGAATAAAAAACAAGCGGGGAAGGGGCTATATCTCGATCCGGGGCTCCAGGGAAGGAGATCGGCTGCGATTCACGGTAACCGATGATGGTATCGGTATGAGCGAGGAACGATTAGCTGCGGTGCTGACCCAGATACAGGATACCTCCGATCCCGAAGATTTGAATGATGTATATGGATTATATAATGTAACCCGGCGTATGCGCCTTTATTATGGGGAGGCTTTTCAGTTCAAGGTAACGAGCACGCTTAAAGAGGGAACCGAGGTTACCTTTATCCTTCCGGAGGTTTTTCCCGATGTATAGTGTTTTTTTGGTTGAGGATGAAGTGGTGGTACGAGAGGGTATTCGTAACAGTATACCATGGGCCGAGACCCCCTATGTGCTGGTGGGCGAGGCTCCAGACGGAGAAATGGCGCTATCCATACTTAAGGATGTTAAACCCGATATTTTGATCACCGACATTAAAATGCCCTTTATGGATGGTTTGGCCCTTTCCAGAATTGTAAAAAAAACACAGCCCTGGGTTAAAATTATTATTCTCTCTGGCCATGACGAGTTTAGTTATGCAAAGGAAGCGATATCTATTGGCGTAGAGGATTATCTTCTTAAACCGTGTTCTGCTTCGGATATGCTAGCCGTTTTACAAAAGGTAGCCGCACGTATAGAGGCCGAAAAACAGGAGAAGAGTAATACAGAACGATTGCGTCAGCGTATAATTGGCGGCACGGAAATTCTAAGACAGCGATGGTTATGTGATTTAGTCAGTGGATCTCTTTCGTTTGAAGTGGCCTTTGAACAGGCGAGAGAATGGGATCTAGATTTGGTTTCGCGTCATTATGCCATAGCGATTGTTGAGCTTAACGCAGAAGGGGGTGCGGGTAAGTCTCTTGAGCGATCGCGAGAGATAATCGAAAATCTGGCCAATGCCTCAGGAGAGATAATCCCGTTTTCTTTTGGCGTGGAAACACTTGCCTTTATAATTAAGGGTGCCAGTTTGGAAACGGTAGACGAGAGTGCCTATTCTTTGGCACAGGGTATTAAATTCGAGGTTGAACGAAATACGCCGGTTCGCGTTGCCGTTGGAATAGGATCGACTGTATCGCGTCTAGCTGAATTGCCCCAATCATTTTCCGACGCAAAAACGGCGGTTAAGTATTTATCTACAACCGGGAAGTTCAAGATAATCGGGATAAATGATATTCGAGCTGGACTGGCCGACGGAAGTGCATACCCAGGTTCAGATCCGATTGCAGACAGGCTTAGGTATACCGTTAGATCAGATGTTGAATGCCTTGTAGATCAATGGTCAACGCTTCTTGGAGACAATGGATCGGGCAATGGCATTACCGGATACTATTTGCTCTACGATATTGTATTTGCCGCTTCTACGGTTGGTCAGGAGCTCGGATTAGTGCCGGCTGATCTCTTCCCTGATGGAATAGATCAAGAGCGAATATCGCTTATAGCTCAAAGTGAAGAATCGTTTCGTGATGAGGTTCGAAGAATACTGCTTATTCTTATTGATAAGCGTGAGATGAGAAATGGATCGGGCAGGGAAAATCTGATTCAAAGAGCCAAGCGATATATAGACGCCCATTATTTTGACCCCGACATATCCTTGCATGTTGTGGCATCACAGGTAAACGTTAGTCCGAATCACTTTAGTACCGTTTTTTCTCAGGAGGCGGGAGAAAGCTTTATCGAGTATTTAACCTGTGTGCGCTTGTCTCGGGCCAAGCAATTACTGGTATCTACATCCATGAAGAGCGCGGATATTGCCCATGAGGTAGGATTTAGCGACCCGCACTATTTTAGCTTTCTTTTCAAGAAGCATGAAGGGATATCACCGAGAGAATTCAGATCTGAAAAAAACGAAGCTGAGCTATAGTTTTTGTAAGTTATTATACAACTTGACGGGCCATTGAAACCTCTGCGCGATTTCGGCCATTTGTTTTTGCCTTATACAGCGCTTCGTCGATACGATGATATAGGCTAACAAACTCTTCGTTCTCGGTAAATTCCGCAATCCCGATGCTTACGGTAATTTCTTTTCCTGCTAATTTGACGGTATTAATACCGGTCAAAATTTTGTTAGCTACAACTATTGCCGACGGAAGGGTTGTTTGAGGAAGTATTATCAAAAACTCTTCGCCGCCCATCCGTGCGATAATATCGGCGCTTCGTACGATGCGGGATATGGTTGCGACTAACTCAGAGAGAACCAGGTCTCCGGTTTGATGGCCATAGCGATCATTTATCTTTTTAAAAAAATCTACATCGAGCAAGAGACAAGAAAGGTCGGTGTGATACCGTTTTTTAGCCTGAAGGCTGTGGGCTATATATTCATTTATAAATAAACGATTGTACGCGCCAGTGAGTGGATCGCGGAGCATAAGGTCCTTCATTTGTAGTCGTGCTAGTTCCCCCTTGGTGCGTACTCCTTCGGTATATATTCCGAATACCGCGCTAATAATAGCTAAAAAGAAAATAGAAATAAAAATACTTGGATTTGAAATAGAAGCAAGGTATTGAGTGTACACAAGAATAAAAGCGCCCAACAGATAGATGACAATAACAATATACGCCCATATCGGTGCGCTCAGCATTACTGTTACCCCGATGGTCGAAATATAGGTGGCCGTAAGATTTTGATAGGTATGGTAATCAAGCACGGTAAGTGCGAGGCCCAATGTTACACAATAGAGGCTAAAGGCAAGGGAGGTTGCAGAGACCGCCCAATTGATGCGAGCAAGGCGAAATATTTGTAAGCCTACAATAAAGAAAAGGGATGCAGCCAAAGAGATGCCGTAAAAGTACAGGTATACCTGACCAATCCATGGTTCACTATAGGTGTCGGGCAAGAGGATGTGTTGGGCTAAAAACAGGGCGCAGCTTGCAAAGAGGATAATGGACAATATGATAAAGGTTCGGTAATTATGCACAACCCGTAGTTTTTCGAGTTCTGCATGGTATATTTCTTGTAATTTCACAGTAGAAATATACGACACACTCGGGCAAAATGCAAAAATCTCCAAAATTGGTGATTGCGCAAAAAAGAGTAATTCCCGGACAGAAGGCTGGAAAAACAGAGGTGCGCATCCTACACTTTGCTATATGGAAATCCTGGATGATGCAAAGTGTAACACAGCTACTATCCTCGTCATTGATGATGAACTGGTAATTCGCGACAGTTTTAGGGATTACCTTGAGGATTACGGTTTTACGGTACGTACAGCCGAAAACGGAAAAAAAGGGTTAGAGCTTCTTGAAGAAGAAGCTATAGATATTGTGATGACCGATTTGAGAATGCCCGAGCTTGATGGCTTGGCGGTATTGCGCTCATGTTCTGAGTATAATCCTGATATGCCCGTTATTGTTGTGTCGGGTACGGGACGTATTCAAGATGTAGTAGAGGCCTTGCATGTTGGCGCCTGGGATTATCTTCTTAAACCGATTGAGGATATGACCGTCTTATTGCATATTGTGAACAAGGCTGTATCCCGCGTGGAGATGCTAAGGGAAGGACGCCAATATAAGGAACATCTTGAGGCAGAGGTTATTCGCAGAACAGCTGAACTTGAGCATACCAATCAGGAACTTTTACTGTCCCGCCGTCAAGTTATTCGCATTCTTTCTCAGGCGGCAGAGTATCGCGATTTTGAAACCGGCAATCATTTCTTGCGTGTTGCTGCCTTTTGCGCCTGTATCGCTCGCGGGCTTGGCTGGGACGATCGGGATGTATCCTGTATAGAGCTTGCGTCCCCGGTTCACGATATCGGCAAAATTGGTATTCCCGACAACATTCTTATGAAGCCCGGTCCGCTTGAGAGCGATGAATGGGTAGAGATGAAACGACATTGCGAATATGGCAATGCCATCCTTCTTGGGAAAAAAATTCCTGAGTTTTATTTTTTTAATGCCTTAAGTTCCGGATCCGATACCACGCAGGGATGTCCTATGCTTGAACATGCCGCCACGATTGCCTTGAGTCATCATGAAAGTTGGGATGGCAGCGGCTATCCTTCGGGCTTGCAAGGGGAAGAAATCCCCATAGAGGCTCGCATCACCGCGGTTGCCGATGTATATGATGCGATATCGAGTAAAAGACCATATAAGGATCCCTGGCCAGAGGAGGAATGTCTTGCGCATATGCGAAAGCATTCGGGGAGCCAGTTTGACCCTGCCATCATTCAAGTCTTTTTTAACAACATACACACCATTCACCAAATCAAGGAGCATTACCGGGATGCGTAATAGCGGGTATGTACGCTTAGCCTTGTATACTGTACTCCTGTTTCAGCTGTGTCTAAGCAGTACCAGTTGCTCTCGTATGTTTCGCCAACCGGTTTCGTTTTCCATTGGTGTAAACCAAAGCCTCAAGTCTGCCCCCGTCATTATTGCAGAGGATCAGGGGTATTTTAAAGATGAGCATCTTGATGTGAACATTACTGTGGAAAGCTCGGCTGTATCTCTGATGCAAGGGTTATTCGACAATCGGTATGACCTGGTGTGTATACCGGAGTATCAAGCTGTTGCCCATGGTTTTGCCCGAAGTGATTTCAGGATAATCGCGGTTATCAACAGAAATCAAAGTAGATCCCTTGTGATGGATGGCCGCACAATAACTGGATCTGCTAAACTTTCCGGAAAGCGTATTGGTCTTGCAAAGAACAGCGCCGCAGAATATACCCTGTACCGAATTCTACTTTTTAATCGCATCAAAGAAGAAGAGGTACTCATTGAGTACTTTTCGCCCGATGATTTACCCCAGGCCCTGGCATCTGGCAAGGTTGACGCTGTAATTTCCTGGGAGCCTTTTACCGGACAGATAGAACAACTGCTTAAAGGATTTACCATAGTTGAGAACGCTCATTATGGCCGTGATATGTATTGGCTTTTAGTTACCAGGCTTACTACATCGATTGAGCGGGAAGATGATTTGGTGCGCATTATAGAAAGCCTTGAGCGTGCGACAAGCTTTTTAAATACAAGATCTGATGTGGCCCTTGATATTGTATCGGAATCATTATCTCTTTCGCGCGAGTCGCTTGCCAAAGAATGGATAGAATACTCCTTCTTTATTGAATTACCCCAAAGCTTGCTTCTTGCCATGGAACAGGAATCTTCCTGGTACCGTTCAAGAAGGAGTGTCGATTTTGAATCTCCTCAGTATTTGGAAATGATTGACGACAAACCGCTTGCCAGAAGGTATCCTCGCCGGGTGTCTATCGCAGGAAGCGGAGGTGTACATGCTCCTTAAGCGATCCCTTACGCTTATTATAGTAGTCTTGTCGTTGTTTGCGCTTAGGACTTTTTTTGCCGTTATTTCCAATCTGGATCGATACCGTCAAAACAGAGATTTTCAGATAACCTTGAATGAGGCAAAATGGTCGCTTGAGACAACAAAGATAATACTGGAAGAATATCTTATTAACTCAAGCCCCCGATCCTTGTATCAATTGGGTGCGAAGAAGGAATCCTTTAAAAACGACAGTGCATTCAGGAAGATGGATGGCTGGATCGATCGGTACAGACTCGTTGCCCCCATGCTTTCAAAGCGAAGGGAGCTTTTATATATTGTGGATATCCTTGTAGCCCAGGGTGGGCAAGCCCAGCAGGGAGACACATTATATAGCGAAACAGCCGCCCAGGCTTTTTTATTGGCCCATGAAATGTCTTCGTACATGATAGATCTTTCGATAGAATCCACCGATCAAATCAGTAATGATACCCGCATGTTTATTGGGGCCTTAACGATAACACTTGCCTTTCTTATCCCCTTTATTTTATTTGTTATTATCTGGATTCGTAAGCGGGTCTTTTCCCGTATTATTCTACTTGATACTGCCTCTTGCCGCATCGCCGACGGAGACTATTCAAAAGAGATCGATATTTCGGGCAATGACGAACTTTCGCGCCTTGCGCATTCTTTTAGCGTAATGCAGCGGTCTGTCCGCGAGCATGTTGTTGCCCTTGCCGGAGAAACTGATCGTCTTTCCGCGATCCTACATTCCATTGGAGATGCGGTAATCGCGGTTGATCGCTCAGGTTATATCATCTTGATGAATCCTGTTGCAGAGCGCTTGACCGGATGGAGATTTGGCGAAGCGCAAGGCCATCCCCTTGCCGAAGTTTTTAATATTATTAAGGAAGGTTCACGGGAGAGGCAAAAAAGTCCGGTGTCGCGAGTTATAGAAACCGGAGAGACTGTTGCTCTTGCCAATCATACCATACTTGTTTCCCGAAGCGGGGAGGAGTATCAGATAGCCGATGCGGCTTCGCCGATATTAACGCGCACTAAAGAGATATCTGGTGTTGTATTGGTTTTTCGCGATGTTACTGAATATAACCGCATGCAAAGCATCATGATTCAATCGGAAAAAATGCTTTCTGTTGGAGGTCTTGCCGCGGGTATGGCCCATGAAATAAATAATCCTCTGTCGGGTATGCTTCAAACCGCCTCGGTGGTAGAAACCCGTTTAACCGAGGATATTCCTGCTAACAGGGATGCTGCAAGGGAGGCGGGGATTTCAATAGATGCGCTGAGGATGTACATGGAAATGCGCGGGATATTCAGAATGTTGGCTCTTATGAAGGAGTCTGGCAGTAGAATAGGCCGAATAGTAAATAACATGCTTGGCTTTGCCCGAAAGGGTCCTGCGCAAGTTTCTTCGCATAATCTATGCGGCCTGGTGGATCGGACACTTGAACTGGCCGGAACCGATTACGATATGAAAAAAGAATATGATTTCCGCAAGATATTGATTGTAAAACAGTATGAGGATGACCTCCCTCTTATCCCGTGCGATGCAGGCCAGATACAACAGGTGCTCCTTAACCTATTACGCAATGGGGCACAAGCCATGCAAGAGGCTAAAACAGTCTCTCCGCGTTTCCTGGTTAAGGTGTACTTGGATAGCAGCAGAGAATATGTAGTAATCGAGATCGGTGATAATGGGCCAGGCATGAGCGAGGAGGTAAAAAAGCGGATCTTTGAACCTTTCTTTACTACAAAGCCGGTTGGCATTGGCACTGGCTTGGGCTTGAGTGTCTCGTATTTTATTATTAGCGAAAATCATCGTGGGCACATGGATGTTGTGTCAAGTCCGGGAGAGGGTGCTACGTTTATTATAAAATTACCCTTGCCCAATTCACTATAATTGACAATACTTGTCAATCATGCAATCTATTCCTTTTAATATTATTTTTGCTATCGTACTTGCAGGAGGCTGGTTGTCGGGTAAAATTTTTGCCCGTCTCAGGCTTCCGGCGATTTTGGGGATGGTCGTTTTTGGTATTGTCTGTTCCCTTACATTACAAAAATCGGTGAGTCCACTTCTTTGGGACCTTACTCCCTACTTAAAATCTTTTGCCCTGATGGTTATTTTACTCAGGGCGGGATTGGGCATTAGTAGAGCAACCCTGAAAAAAGTAGGTAGAACCGCTTTTTTAATGGCATGGGTGCCGTGTATCTGCGAAACCGTCGCATTAACGGCTCTTTTCTATACTGTCTTCTCCTTTTCCTGGCCGGTGGCTGCCCTTACTGCCAGTATGCTTTCTGCGGTATCTCCTGCGGTGGTAATTCCTTCCATGCTCGATCTTAAAGCGCGGGGACGAGGATCAAGAAACGAGGTGCCAACGATTATCATTGCAGGTGCATCAGTTGATGATGTGTTCGCCATAACTCTTTTTTCGGTTTTTCTGTCAGTAGTGACCGGAGGAAGCTCCAGTTATGTGATGGCGGCTGTAACAGTGCCTTTATCCATTGTAATAGGAGTTCTTTGCGG
>JAFGIM010000036.1 GCA_016929605.1 Spirochaetales bacterium
ATACTTTGTAGTTCTTCTTCAAATTTCACATCAATATTCCTGCAAGAAATGGCGATAAACATACATATAATAACAATAACACTGGTTAACTTGTTCATAAGTTGTCCTTTCTTTATTACACCTATATTAACCTTTGATTTCAACTAGGTCAAATAGAACATTTTCTTATACAGAAATATTGAAAATTTTAGAACACATATTGGACATATTGGATATATAAGTTACTCTGGAACATGCAGTAATTAAACTGTAATCATAATTGCATTGATTACTTTTTTCTGTACAAATCGTACACCCAGCGGTATACTTCGGGTAATGACCCGTCAAGAGGAGGTATCTAGTATGCCAAAGGGAAAAGACAAGGGAAAGGCCGAGGACAAGAAAAAACCTCAGCACACCCTAAAAGAAAAGCGCGAACTTAAGAAAGAAAAGAAAAGCAAACAACCGTAACGTAAAGGGGCAGCCTGAAAACTTTTCAGACTGCCCTTTTTTTATTTGTTAATCATTCGGGAAGCCTTCCCGACTACATCCCTAAGATCTGTTAAATCTGAACTCAAAATAACCTTGGAGCCGCTCTTTGCGATGCCGCCAACGGCCTCGATCCAGGCTTCAGAAAGGTTCAAGTTTGCTGCTTCCTCTCCACCGGAGAGACTGATGGAAGCGGCAATCTTTTTAATACCAAGGGCTGTAGCCTCGGCAACGGCGACAATCTCGCTTGCCTCACCTTCTGCCTCGTTAATCAAGCGCTGGCGCTGTCCATCGGATAAGTTAACCGCTTCTTCAAGGGCTGCAAGGGAAAGATTTATCTTGGTTTCCATCTCTCCAACCGACCGGGCGATCTCGGCACGTTTTTCGCGCTCGGCCTTCATCTGCGCTTCCATCGCGTCCATAATAGACTGGGAAACCCTGATGTTTTGAATTTCATAGCGGGTAACCTTGACGCCCCAGGGATCTGAAGCCTCGTCTACCGCCTTAACAACCGTCGCGTTAATTTGCTCACGTGCCTCAAAGGTACTATCAAGTTCAAGTTGACCCACAACCGAACGCATCGTCGTTTGTGCAAGCAACACCGTCGCGGTCGCGTAATCTCGAATACCGTAACTCGCCTTCTTGGGATCTACTACCTGAAGATACAACACACCGTCCACGCGAACCTGCACGTTGTCGCGGGTAAAACAATCCTGAGCGGGAACGTCAATCGCCTGCTCCTTAAGCGTTTGCCGATAGCGAACCCGATCGATAAACGGGAACAATACATGAAAACCAGCTTCCAGGGTAGAACTGTATTTACCAAGGCGCTCCACAATAAGGGCTGTCCTGTTTGGAACAACGCGAATGCTCCTAAAAAGGGTAATAACAAAAACAAGTGCGAAAATAACCAATAAGACAAAAAGTGGAAAGTATGGATTCATTTTGCGCCTCCTGCACTGGCGACCGTATCTTTCTTTGCAGCGGGAGAGACCGACTTAATAACATCCGCAATAGAAGCGATTTGGGCAAGTTCCGCCGGATACACCGACACATCGCATTCAGAAAGCGTTTTCTTGAAGCGGGTTATGTAGCTTTCCGCAAGACGAAGACCCATCGCCGTTTTACCGCCGGGAACGGAAAGAGCTTCGGCAATAAGCTTAAGACCCCTTGCGCTCGCCTCGCTCGTAATTTCGATTGACTTGGCACGACCTTCGGCAATATTGATCCTGCGTTTTTTCTCGCCCATAGAACGGTTAATTGCGTCTTGCTTGTCGCCAAGAGACACGTTAATCCTCGCCTCTTTTTTTCCCTCGCTCGAAAGGATGTCGGCTCGCTTGATTCGTTCTGCACGCATCTGGCTTTCCATCGCTTCCAGAATGGTATCGGTGGGAGTGATGTCGCGAATCTCGTAACGGTTTACCTTAATGCCCCAATTGTCGGAAGCCTCGTCAAGGGCGCGCACGATGTTATCATTTATCCCTTCGCGACCGCAAAAGGTTTTATCAAGCTCAAGCTTTCCAATCTCGCTTCGCATCGTTGTCTTTGCGAGCTGAGAGACGGCAAAGCGATAACTCTCAATTCCGTAACTGGCGGCAACCGGATCCATTACTTTTAAATAGAGGATCCCGTCAACCTGTACCTGTACGTTATCTGCGGTAATACATACCTGGGGATCAACGTCCACGGCCTCTTCTTTCAGATTTTGCCGATAGGCAATGTGATCTATAAAAGGTACCAACAAATGAAAGCCTGCGGAAAGGGACTTGGTGTATTTACCAAGACGTTCAACGATGTAACACTCCTGCTCCGGTACGACCACGGCGATCTTGAACAGGGTAATTATTACCACGATTGCGATAATATACACTAAGGCAACACTCATGTAGTTCCTCCAGTAGAATTAGTAGCGACACTGACAATGTATGTCATGCCTTCTCTCCCCTCTATACGTGCGGACTCTCCGGTATGAAAAGAACCGCCTGAGCTTCTTGCCTTCCAGGTTGTTCCCTTAAAACGGATTCTTCCTTCGCGGGGAGGAAGTATATCCTCGGTAACCTCGCACATGTCCCCTAAGCCATCCTCGGGACCAACCGTTTTTGACGGGTTAAAAACCGAGCCTTCAAAGATACGGGTAAAATGCCGCCTAAGAAAGATGAGGGCGCAAATGGAAAAAATAACGAATAACAGTATTTGCAGCCACAATCGATTACCGATGAACGGAACAAGCGAACACAAGGCTGTGGCCAAGGCTCCGGTTCCAAAGAAAAAAATGACAAACCCGGGAAGCAGCATTTCAAAACCGATACATGCCACGCCAATAACCGCCCAGATAAACCAGGGCTCTCCCATAACATGCCTCCTTAGAAAAAAAAAGACGGCGTTTCCGCCGCCTTTCAATAACAACTGTTACTTGAGGGATGGATAGTCAGCAGCTTGGCTCCACATACCCTCGCGGTTTTCACCTTGTAGGGATGGAATCTCCAAGACCATGCCGGGATAAATTAAATTTGGATTTTCCGGATCCCTCATGGATTTCTTGTTAGCCTCCCACAGGCGTTTCCATTCAAGAGGATTTTCGTACACACCCTTCATGGCGGAAATGCGCCAGTAGCAATCGGTTAATGCAGGCCGAGCCACAACGGTATAATAGCGGGGAAGCGTTCCGTCAAACTTGGCCGGTGGGGTAACTTCGGTAAAGGCAGCGCCTATGCCATCGAGTGCTTCGATTGACTCAATAGCCTTAAGGCGGGCTTCTTCCCATTTTTCACCCCGATAGAGGGTTTTCGCTTCTGCAAGCAGCGTCTTTGCCTTGGCAATCTCCGCTGCATATTTTTGCGCCTGGGAGCGAACGCCCGACACATCCATAATGGCGCGTTCTGCACGATTTATTGCGTTAGCTGCGCGAAACTTGACTAATTGGAGATCTGCCCATTCACGGCTCTTGCGATACTCCTCGGCAGCCTTGTCGGATAGCACGGCTGATTCCTCAAAGCGTCCTTCCTCAAAAGCAACCTTTGCTTGCCGCTCGTATTCACGGCCAGCGCGCTGATATTCATTTTCTAAAAGACTTTGCGCTTGTATCGCACTAGCACACACTAGCATGGCAAGTAGTACTATCAATAATTTTTTCATTTGTTTACTCCTCCCCGCTAGTGTCTTCGCCATTTTGTTCCTGTTCTGCCTTGGTAAGCACTTCCTCGGATACCAATCGTTCTTCCTCGGCTTTGTTCATGGCATCTATGGCTGCTTGACGTTTTACAGAAGCGACCTCAAAGGCCTGGTTGAATAGAACAGCTGCTCCGTCATACGCACTCTGGGCTCCGGCGGAATCTGCTTCGGCTTCGAGCGCCTTGGCAGAGGCAAAAGATGCTTCCCCTCCATCAAAGGCTTCTTTAGCCGCAACATCTGCCCTAACTTCCAGGGCCTTGGCACGAGCTTGTTCACTTGCCTCGCGAGAAGCGGTAAGTGGGTCCACAGGCTCTGCAGCCTTGGGCGGCGCACTTGCGCAAGAGGTAGCAAGCAATACGGCGGTAAGAGCCAAAGCGAATCTTACAAACGACGTTACTTTCATTGACGACTCCTTTTTTCCTGATCCACAATAGACATACAGTATTACCCGAGATAGACGGTAAGTCAACCTTGGGTACTGTTGTCAATTTTCTCTACTTGCGTAGAGAGAATTTTTTACGGAGCATCTTTACTAAGTCCACGTATTCTGCACTTCCTTTTTTTCCAAGTTCAAGATCCTTAAACACATCGGAGCGTTCGCGATCGAACCATTTATATAAGTGTTCCCCTGCCTCGGCTTGAGTCACCTTGGCTTGCGCAATCTTGACCATGGCGATCATCTCGGCATCGCTAAACATCTTCCATTTGCCGCCAGATATAATATGGTAAGAACTTCCGCTTGGTGAGCGCTCGACGCGAAAATCCGCACGAATGCTCTTTCCTTCTCGAGTGGCGGCGCTCTTGGCAGGTTTCCCCTTAGACATAACCTTTTCCCGTTTTTCCCGTGCATCATTGAGCCGGGTAACTTCCATGTTATAACGGTGGACCTCTGCCTGTTCAAGTAAAAAAGAAAGCCCCTCCTCGTCAAGCGAAGGAAGGATATCGGTAAGGTCCTGAATCAAACGCTTTTCTCGCGCGGAAAGTCGCTTTACTGCCATGATTGCTCCTTACTAATAAAAAAAAGGTTTCACGGACAACCGTGAAACCTTGATTATTTAGCGGCAATAGGGCTTGAACCTATGACCTAACGGATATGAGCCGTTTGCTCTACCAACTGAGCTATACCGCCGTAATGGTAGGCAGACTATCAAAACCGCCAAAAAAAGTCAAGACAAGCCATCACTAGATAAGCATGTTCTCACGGGCCGCCCGGTATAAACGGCTGTTCCATACCGGATTTTGCATATACTGTTCGCGTAAGCCATTGTCCGCAATCGCATTAGCACGGCGCTGAAGAGCCTTAAACGCACGACTGAGGTAGACCATACCGTCGGCATGGGCAGGACCGGGCACACAACGAGCAAGTTCAAAACACAGATAATAATACACATGAGCAAAGCTATCCAATAATTCACAGGCCTGTTTGGCATGCCCTTCCATTTCTTCCAGTAATTGTTTGATATCGCTTGCGTCCAAAAAACGAGATCGATAGTACGCGGATAATACCGCATACATCCGACCCGCCATGCTCACGCGATTGGCCCCTTGCGATGTACAGTCTTCGGCAAAAGAGAATCCGCTTGTCCACAGAGCAGCACTACAAGGGGCATCCCCTTCCCCTGTTGAAATCAAAAGCGTTTCCGGAATTTCAATGCCCGATTGCGGCCGTGCGGAAAGAAGTGACGCCTCAAGCAAAAACAAAAGGGATTCAGGTATTGTAGAAAGATAATCCTTAAACACCTGGTCTGCAGTATGATATCGCCCTTGATGGACAAGGGAGCGGGCAAACCATACCCGGCACAGGGCTACGCGGGAAGAAAAACCATGAATGGAAGCAAGGGTTGCGGCCGACTGAAAAACAAGCTCCGCGTTTCGATAGTCGCCAAGTTCAAAGAGGGTTCGCCCCTTCATAAATGTAATTTCAAGCTCCGCTTCCTTTTCGTACGAGCGAAGTGCAATGCGCTCGGCGGCTTCCAGATTATGCATAGAGGCATGCAAATTTCCAACAGAGAAATACACCATCGCAAGAGAAAATCGAACCATGCACAGGATAAAAGGATCTTTCAAGCTTTCGGCGTTCTCCAGGGCATATTCTAGATATACAATCGCGTCATCACCTTTTTTTTGTGCAAGAGATAACTGGGAGACCCGTAGAAAGGCGAACAGTTCCCCTGAACCGACCCCTTCTTTTTGGAACACATGCAGGGCGTCTCGCGCCAGGGTCAAGGCTTCTGGTATAGCACCACTTTCCATTTTTGCATGTGATAACTCAAGACTGTTCATTGCTTCGCGAATTCGCGGAGACTGGATATTTGCCATCGCCGCTTCTCTACCCTCCCGCTCGTCCTGAGCGTGAAAGACGCAATGTACCTGAAAGCTGTCCGGAACGGGATACTCAAGTTCGGTAAACACCCGATTAAGACTGGAATCTGCCAGAAGAAGGCCCTGTTCATGTCGCTTCCATAAAAAAGATCCAATACGTTGATCCAGGGATTTTCTTATAGACGATGCTCGGCTATATACCGCTTCCCGCAATGATTGGTTAAGGGAGCGGGGATTTTCGTTATCGGACAAAAGCCCAAAGCTATACATCCAGGGGCCAAGACTCTTCATAAAATCAGATTGCTTGTCCAGAAATTGAAAAAACTGGGGCAATTCGTCCAGATATATAAAATCGAGTATACGATAGGTTACATACGTCAGCTCAAGAAGATCCTCTGGCATATTGGAAAGATCGTTAGGAAGATATCGGCCCTTATGAATGCGAGTCAGATCGCACCTGCTACCCAAAATGTCGGTAAGTAGGTGCCTGTCTACAGGTGAAGAGGAATCTCCATAGAGTTCAACCGACAGAGGTCGGTTCAATGCCTTTTCAAGCGCTCTGAGCCGAGTTGTCAGATAATCCAGGGCTGCCTTGGTTCGATACGCTGGGTGTTCAGAAGAAAACCGATACATGGCGTGAACATCCAGGGCTTGAGAACCTTCAGTAGCTATTTCGACTCCTTGAATAGTCGATTCAACTGAAAAAACCAAATCTCTCAATACAGAAATCGTATCCCCAAGTCCAGACTCAGATGAAAGCCATAGCGGAAATGCGGGATACACTGAGCTTTCGTTTACAGAGCTTTGTGTGTATTCGCTAATGCGCAGTGCGGTAAAAAGAAACAGGGGTGTATCCGGGCATGGAACAACAGAGATATAGGACGACAGAATTTCCAAAGCCGACTGAGTGAGTAAAATTCCCTCGTCGGGAAGTATCATGGTCTGGTATACCTGCAAGCTATCCCGAAAACTATCTGGAGACACACGGTAGGGAGAAGATTCAACGATAATGCGATACTCGCGAATTCGCTGACGGTTTTCTTGTAATAGTATTCGCAACTCTTCAAGAGCGCGAGAAGCGGAAAACGCATAACCAACCGATCCATCGTCAAATTGGTAGAGATTCCCATTTGTCATGCGTACCACTACACCGCCATTTTTCCGTACCGCTTCCCCGAACGAGGAAAAAAAGGCAACCGGAACATCGGGGCAAATGCGGGTTAGCTGACGCTGATACCGTAGTTCAATATACACGTAAAGCATGGTTATCCCCTGAATACTCGGAAAAAAAATGATTGCATTGACAGCGTTTCCGCAGGTTGTTAGTATAAACCCGTTAACGGGAAAAATCGAGTTGTTTTTGAGACAAGGGGAAATCCATGAAACCGACATCCTTAAAGGGGAGATCACTGCTGAGCTGGAAGGACTGGACTGCCGAGGAAATTCTTTTTCTTCTGGAGCTCTCTCATTCGGTAAAAAAGGCGGCACGCAACCGGGATATCCATCAACGTTTTACCGGAAAAACACTTGCCATGATTTTTGAAAAACGCTCTACCCGTACCCGCTGCGCATTTGAGACAGCCTTTGGGGAAGAAGGCGGTCATCCTGTATTTCTGTCAACACAAGATATTCAGCTTGGCGCCAAGGAATCGATAGAAGATACCGCACGAGTCCTTGGACGTATGTTTTCTGCAATTGAATTCAGGGGCTTTAAGCAGGAAACGGTAGATATCCTGGCACAAGAATCCGGAGTTCCTGTGTATAATGGATTAACCGATCAGTTTCACCCCACCCAGGTGCTCGCCGATATCATGACCTTACAAGAAACGTTTGGTAAGGCCCAAGGAAGAACAATCTGCTATGTGGGAGACGGACGCAATAATGTGGCTCGCTCTCTTATCGTTATCTCGGCAAAACTGGGTATCAATTGCACGATAGTGTGTCCCAAAGAACTTACCTGCGACGAAAAGCTGCTTGCCGAAGCACACTCCTGGGCTTCAGACTCTGGTTCAAAAATAACTGTTACCGACAGCCTTGATGGGGTTGTTGGCGCGGATGTGGTATATACCGATGTCTGGGTATCTATGGGAGAAGAAGCAAAAAAGGAAGAGCGGCACGCTCTTTTGCGCCCCTACCAGGTAAACGCGGAGTTAATGCGCAAAACAGCCAATCCTGAATGCATCTTTTTGCATTGTTTACCTGCAGTAAAGGGCGAAGAAGTTACCATAGAGGTCATAGAAGGCCCAAAAAGCAGGGTTTGGGACCAGGCAGAGAACCGCAAACACACAATCAAGGCAATTATGCTTGCAACAATCTAAAAGCAGGATATATAATTAAGTACATTCCGGAGGTTGAATCATGAAGAAATCCTCTCTCGCTATTATCGCTTTGACTCTTATTCTTGGTCTTTTTACAGTTGTGCCCGCTGTGGCAGCAGACTCGGACCTGTATTACGTTAACGTGCCTATTCTCAAGATATTCCCCCACAAACTCGGGTACTATGTTATTTACCGTCGGGCGGGTCTTAAAACTGGGGAGATTTATATTCCCCATGCATGGTTTGACCGCCGCGATAGTCGCGCCATCCTTAATCTTACCGAGCAAAATGTAACGCCTTACCTCACCATCGTTACCCGTAATGGTGAGTTTGACCACATCAGAGTGGTTGCCAAAAAGAACAATCAACACAATACCTGGGGAACCATCGGTCAAAATGCCCTAAACGCTGATAAGTTCAACGTTGAAAAGCTCAATGTAGAGTATTAATTTCTGCATGTGTAATCATCAATCGATGGTACAGGCCATCCGGGAGGAACACCTCGACGGATGGCTTTTTTATAATCTGGCCCATAGAGACCCCCTGACAGATACAATCCTGAACCTGGACATCCACAGCCCTGCAACCCGCCCGTGGGTATATGCCGTTCTTTCCAATGGTAATCATGTAAAAATCGTGTCCACCCTGGAACCAGGTATCCTGGATTCTCTTCCGGGAGAAAGGTACACCTACCAAACCCGGGATGAATGGATAGCCCATCTGTCTCGTTTTTCGCACCTATCCATGGCGATTCTTTCCGATGAAGCCCTTCCTTCCCTTTCGACTCTTCCAGATTCTTTTGCCACAACCTTACGAAACCTTGGTACGAAACTCGTATCTGCGGCGACGGCAATTCAACGAGCTTTTGCCATATTGGATAGTAAGGGAATAGAAAGCCATGAAGTAGCCGCTCATCAACTCTATGCAATCGTTGAAAACACTGCTATGCATCTGTGTCGCTCTTACGCTGACGGCAAACCCCTTACCGAGGGAGACATTCAGGATTACATCCTTGAACACACACGAGCGGGGAACCTTGAATCAAGTGACAGTCCAATTGTTGCCGCCGGTAAGAACAGCGCAAATCCACACTACGAGGTACCTGGCCACCCCTTTTCCGGGCCAAGGGGAAAGGTTCTCTGCGAAGGAGATGTACTTCAGATAGACCTGTGGGCTTGCCAAAAAGGAGGAATCTATGCCGATATCTCCTGGGTATTTGTATATGGAACGATGAGTAGACCCGAGCTGGATGAGGCCTTTTCTACAGTTAGTTCGGCACGAGATCTGGCGCTTGATTTTATCCTTAGCCGGTGTACACTACAAGAGCCGATAACCGGATGCGAGGTCGACGCAAAGGTCAGGGAGTTTCTTCTTTCAAAAGCCCCGCAATGGGCCCTTCGACATCGAACCGGTCATTCCATCGACCGTTTTTGTCATGGTCTTGGCGCGAATCTTGACTCCACCGAATTTCCGGATAGCCGGTATCTTTTGGATGGAAGTCTTTTTTCGGTTGAACCTGGGTTATACTATAAAGATTTTGGTTTCAGGACAGAAATCAACGTCTATATGAGCGAACATCGTCCAATTATATCTGGGGGTCTCCCCCAAGAACGCATTATCACTATGAAGGATAGGTAAAAAATGAAGGCAGTTCCCCAGGAATTACGCGACCTGATACTGAATCACGATTTTTTTATTATAGCAGGACACAAGGAACCGGATGGCGACTGCGTGGGTAGTTGCCTTGCCTTGGCCTCGTACCTGGAACGAAAAGGAAAAAAAGCGGTATTACTGTCTGCCGGGCCCTTTAAACGAGTTGAAATACGACAATTTGAAACTTTTTTTAGTGGCAGTATTGCTGGCACCTCTGTCCCGGACACTGCAGTGTCCCTTATTTTGGACTGTTCTGACCTGCAGCGGACTGGGGATGCGGGTATTGGACTGGAAGCCTATCCACAAGCAGTTATTGACCATCATGCAACGAACGGTTCAAGCGGACCTGCAGATTTTGTTGACAGTTCGGTCCCTGCGACTACCTTGTTGGTATTAGCCTTGATCGAATCCTGTGGCGACACCCCCAATTTAGTCGAGGCAGAGCATCTCCTTTTTGGCATGTGTACCGACACCGGTTTTTTTCGCCATCTGGACGCTAGCAGTGCAGAAACGTTTCAGGCCGTATCCCGCCTGGTTTCCTGTGGGGCCAATCCCAAGAAAACCTTTGCTCGTATGAATGGGGGAAAATCCTTTGGCTCCCGTATTCTCATTTCCCGCATTTTATCAAGGATGCAACGTTTTTATAACGGTCAGCTCGTTATTTCCTGGGAAAATCTTGAGGAAACCGAGGAATTTGGCATGGAAGGCCGTGATTCTGATTCCCTGTATCAACTTATTCAAAGCATCAGCGGAGTTGAAGCAATTGTTATAGTCCGTCAGGAAACACCAACGAACTGCACCGTCGGCTTTAGATCCTTGGATCGCATCGATGTGAGCATTGTCGCTTCCCGCTTTGGCGGAGGCGGCCACCGTCAAGCCTCGGGACTGTCAATTCCTGGAACCATCGAAGAGCTGATACCCCGCTTTGTGGAAGCCTTTCAGGATCAATTTTCAGGTTCCTGAATCGACTGAGCCTCCATATATTTTCCTGAATTCAGGAAATGTCCGCCATAGATTCATCTTTTACCCCTGTATAAACTCCATAACCTCTATTTTTTGTATCTGGCACAGAATGTGCTTAGTACCGTTCAGGAGGACGGCATATGAGCGAAGATACCATGTTAGCGAGTGTACAAGGTTATCTCTTGGACAAAGGGATTATTGAACTTGAACGGGCGATCAAAGAGGTATCGCTCTATCTCTATCTCCATATGAACAAATACCGCTTAAAAATAAGGGATGAAGACACCCTGAGCGACTTCTTTGTCTGGCTTTTCCCCAAAATAGGCGGAATTGTCCAACGATATAATCCCGAACGATCTTTGTTTACTACCTACCTATCCATGACTATCAGACTTACCTATCGTAACTTTTGCAGGATGCGGTACACCGATCAAGCACGCCAAAAGGTCTATCAAACCGAAGAAGAAGCGCGCATCTTAAGTATAACGGCTGAACAATACAATAGCGGAAACTGGAACGACTATCTGTCTGAACTGGAAACGCACTATAGCGACGAAGAAAACAGCCAAAACACAAAGCCAAAACGAGAAAAGTCCGCCAAGCAAAAGGAGATTGAAGCGAGGCGATTACTCTTGCTTGCGTGTAAAAACGCACACTTACTCAGCGACAGTCAAATTGCCGCAATAGCGCGGATGGCGGGGTTTTCGCAAGAATTTCTAAAAAGCAGAATTGACCTTGTTCGTCAAACGGCAGCCCTGGCCCAGGACCGCATCAGGCTCAATCGAGAAAAAGAATATACCTACTATCTTAGATCCCAAAAATGCCTCCACGAGATGAAGGAGCTTGAAGAAGGTCCCTTATTCGAGCAGATAGAGAAGGAATATCAATACTGCCTTAAGCGAATCGCCGATTTACGCCTTACGATATCACATCAACCTGCTTCTCCAAGCAATCGCTTGCTCGCAAAAAAACTAGGCTTTTGCCGTACTGTGGTAGACAGTGCCCTTGCGAGGGAAGAGCGTTAACGGGTAAGGTAGACATACCTATGAAAATATATCTAGCTTCGGGTAATCGCCACAAAAGAGATGAACTGATGCGCATTTTTTACCCGCATACTATCGTCATCCCCTCTGATGAGGGGATGACCTTTGATCCGGAAGAAACAGGAGTGACTTATTTTGAAAATGCCCTTATTAAGGCTCGCTCCCTATACGAAATTACCGGCGAGGCGGCCCTGGCCGACGATTCAGGAATATCTGTAGACGCCCTTGAAGGGAGGCCGGGTATCCATTCGGCCCGGTTCGGTTCAGAAAACGGGACAAACCTCACCGATTTACAGCGAAACAATCTGCTTTTATCCCATATGGAGGGAAAAACTGACCGTACTGCACGATTTGTCTGCAACATGGTCCTGTATCTAGGTCCAGAGCGTTTTATCAGTGCGCAAGAAACGATGGAAGGCACACTGATGGAAAGTGCACAGGGAACAGGTGGTTTTGGCTACGATCCGGTGCTGTATATTCCCGAAGCAGGATGTACTGTTGCAGAGCTTTCTCCTGAAACCAAGGATGCGCTTTCTCATCGGGGAAAGGCCGCAAGAAAAATCAGGGCGATGATGGATTGTCTTTCGTCGTAAACAAGAAAATTCGATCTTCTTTTGCCGACTCAAGGACTAAGCCCGCTTCCCTACCCAGTGCGAGTAACGCTTGCTTTGAATAAAATGATACATGCGTGCTATCCTGTCGATACCACCACGAAGGGAAATCCTTGTTATCGCAAAGCAGTGTCCCGATAGCGAGTAGGCCCCCTGGCCTCAGTTCCCCCGCCAGATGCAAAAAATTGGTGCGTGGCTCATAAAAGTGTTCGGCAACTTCAAGACAGGTAACAATATCCGCTCCTCCGATACAATTCTTTCCTTCTGGGGCAAAAAAAGGATCCCAAAATCGTGTATCGATACCCCGCTCCCGTGCGAGTTCGACAAGGGCTGGGGTTGGCCCACTACCAAAATCAAAAAGACGCAGGGTTTCTGTATCTGCTGAGAGGCGGGTGCGATAAAAATCAAGAACCGTATCCAAAAAATGGGTCAAATACGAGCGATACCCCCTATCATCCAGGGTATTTATGTGTAAACGGTAGCGCTCCTGCTCTGCGCTTGCAGAAAGCCTGAATCGCTGATCCAGGGTGATCCCCTGGCATGAGAGGCATCGGTGGTATTCCCGATCAGGAAGGACTATCGCTTCTGTCCCGGTATTTCCGCAAAAAAGACAGGGTAAACCGGTTTTTTTTTCTAAATCACTCAAGTATTGCCATCCTCATGCCGATAAAAGAAACGGGGAAGATATTGTCCTGTGGACGTTTCGTCGAAACTACCACGGATTCGATCTTTTCTCCACTACCGGGATGCCGGAAGATGCCTTAGGGTATTTTGTGCTTCCCGGCCGGAAAACATGGATGCTTTCCGGAAAAATTATTCCATGGAGGAATAACTATGGTTATCAACCACAACCTCTCTGCAATGTTCGCTCAGCGGACACTCGGCGTCACCAACGGCGCAATCGGCAACGACATCGCCAAGCTGTCTTCCGGTATGCGTATCAACCGTGCCGGTGACGATGCCTCCGGACTTGCTGTTTCCGAGAAGATGAGGAGCCAGATTCGCGGTTTGAATCAGGCTTCCCAAAACGCTTCTAACGGTATCAGCTTTATCCAGGCGACTGAGGGCTATCTGCAGGAAACCACCGACATTCTTCAGAGAATTCGCGAACTGTCTGTACAGGCCTCGAACGGAATCTATTCGTCCGAAGACCGCATGCAGATCCAGGTCGAAGTTTCCCAGCTGGTAGCGGAAGTAGACAGAATCGCCAGTGCCGCACAGTTCAATGGTATGAACATGCTCACCGGCCGGTTCGCCCGTGAAACCGGGGAGAACGTGATCACCGGCTCAATGTGGTTCCATATCGGTGCTAACATGGATCAGCGTATCCGTGCCTACATCGGTACTATGACCGCCGAAGCCCTGGGGATCCGCAACATTGGCGATCAAGGCATCATGACTCTCGAAACAGCCGACGAAGCTAACCGCAACATCGGTGTTATCGACGCAGCATTGAAGGTCGTCAACAAGCAGCGTGCCGATCTTGGCGCGTACCAGAACCGCCTTACCCACACCATCGTCGGTCTCGACGTTGGCGCGGAAAACCTCCAGGCCGCTGAATCTCGTATTCGCGACGCTGATATGGCCAAGGCGATGGTCGAGTACACCAAGAACCAGGTACTCTCCCAGTCCGGGACTGCCATGCTTGCCCAGGCTAACACCAATAGCCAGCAAGTGTTGTCACTTCTGAGATAACGTAGTATAATCGCTATGAGGGATGGTTCCGGGTTTAGGCCCGGAACCTTTTCCCCATACGATGCCTGCCCTGCCGACTAATTATCGGCTGGATGGCAGGGTTCTTTGAAAAACACCTTTCTTGAAGCAACCATGCTACGGCATGGACGGTTTCGTTTTCTACTGGAAGCGGAACTATCCGTGCCGTATATAGGCAAAACCGGCAGGGGCAAGGCGCAATAGACGCCCCTGAAGGTTGAGTCGGCATGCGGCAGGGCTGTCTGGCAAGGATTGCCGGACAAAACAGACTTCAAGGAGGGTCATAATGGTTATTAACCACAATATGAGCGCTATGTATGCCCAGCGACAAACTTCAGCTATCGAGTCAGGTTTGCAGCAAAGCATCGAAAAGCTCTCAAGCGGTCAGCGCATCAACCGCGCCGGAGACGACGCGTCTGGATTAGCCGTATCTGAAAAGATGCGAAGCCAAATCCGGGGGCTCAATCAAGCGGGGCAGAATATTCAGAATGGTGTTTCGTTTATCCAGGCTACCGAAGGGTACCTTACCGAGACAACCGACATCATTCAAAGACTTCGCGAACTTGCCATCCAGTCTTCCAACGGAATTTATTCCGCTGAAGACCGAATGCAGATTCAAGTCGAAGTGTCCCAGCTCGTTGATGAAGTAAACCGCATTGCCAGCCACGCCCAGTTCAATGGAATGAATATCCTGACCGGCCGGTTCGCAAGGGATTCCGCTCTTGGCCCCATGCAGCTCCATGTCGGCGCTAATGTCGACCAGAACGAGAAGATCTTTATCGGTACCATGACCACACAGGCGCTTGGTATTACCGGAACCCAGGGAACGGAAGATTCTATGATTTCATTGTCATCTGTTGACGGCGCGAATATGGCTGTTGCAGCCCTTGACTCTGCCCTCAAGACCGTTTCAAAGCAGCGTGCCGACCTCGGTGCCTACCAGAACCGGTTTGAAATGGCATACAAGGGAATCGCTATCGCATCTGAAAATCTGCAAGCCGCGGAATCACGGATTCGTGATGCCGATATGGCAAAGGAAATGGTCGACTTTACCAAGAACCAGATCCTTAGTCAGGCAGGAAATGCAATGATCGCCCAGGCCAATACGCAACCGCAATCGGTCCTACGGCTGATCCAGTAGTTTCCGCAGAATAAGGGCTACACCTAAGAGACCTCTGGACGTCATCTCTTGGATATATCCCGGTTTTTGTTGGAAGAAGAAGAAGCGCCCTTCTTCTTCCTTTTAAAAATAGCCGGTTTTGAACCGGTTCATATACAATACCCGTATCACGGATGATACGGCCACGTTAGAAATACCGTGGATTGTGTTTCTTTCAAGGAGGTTGCCGATATGAGCATAGAAGTTGCAAGCATCGGACAGCAGTTAACGGCAATGGATCGCCGTCTTGAAGGTTCTGTAAACGCATCATTGCGAACTACATCTCAGGCTTTACAGACAACGGAAAAGGCCTCAGACGCCGCTCCGATCAGCGAAGAAAAAGTATCTCAAATTGCGCAACAGTTGGAAAGCATCTCAAGCTTGTTTGACCGGACGTTAAAATTCCAGGTCAGTAAAGAGCTGGAGCAGGTAATCGTCAAGGTTATCGATTCCAGCACCGATAAGGTTATAAGAGAAATACCGTCTGCGGAGATACAGAATCTTCAGTTAAGGATCAAGGAGGCATTAGGCCTTCTCTTTGACGAGTCGATATAACGGATGTGCACAGCCGTCATTCCGTACCTCTGACAGCGGGCGTGAGGGAGGTCAGCATTGTCCGATATAAGCATACCGGGCGTAACGGCAAGCAAATATAAAACTGACGAACTCATCCAGGGATTAATGAAGGTTGAGCGAGTCCCCCGCGACCGCGCCGAAGAGGAATTAAAAACATACCGGAGTCAGCAATCGGCATGGAGAGGTGTAAACCAACATGCCGGGAAGCTCCGCGATACCTCGAGAAGCCTCTTTTCCTACAATAATCCCTTTAACGAAAAAATCGCTGAATCTACTGATCCACGTGCGGTTACCGCATCGGCAAATAGAGAAGCGCAAGATCAGCGATTTCGTCTTACCGTTAATCAAATTGCCCAGGCAGACAGCTTTCTTTCCTCAGAATTACCTTCGGAAGGCAAGGTATCCAAGGGTCGCTATGTCTTTAACGTTGGGGATTCAGAGATTGCCTTTAACTGGAAGGGGGGTAGTTATCGCGAGTTTATCGATGCCCTTAACCGCCGGGGAAAGGATGTATTACGCGCATCCCTTGTTCAAGTTAGTCCCACTACCCGCTCGCTTTTGATAGAATCCTTAAAAACCGGCGCTAACGAAAGACTCAAATTCTCCGAAGACGCCCTTAGCTTTGCCCTGGAAAGCGGTATTATCAAAAAAAATGATCAAGGCATCATATCAATTACGCCATCTTCGATTACCGCAAAACCGGGAAGTAATGCCGTTACTGCTTTCTCCGCTACCGCACGGGCAAAGGATGGTCTTGTTCTTCAATATCGAGTATCTGTAAGCGACACACCGGCTCCCGAGACAACAACCGAAGACACTACCGCTGTGTCGACAGCATCAGGTTCTATACAGTTTTCCGGTATTACCATTCAAAATAACCCGTCCGAATTACCGGTAGATACCCCCCTTGCTACAACACCAAAGGCCCCCGTTGAGGACAATCAGGTCCTTTCCCTTAGATCAACTCGAGGTGCGGCTATTCCCCTGCCCGCTGCAACGCTACAGGCTGAATCCTCCATCGTTCGTGTTCCCCTTTCTGAATTTGGCGATGTAGAGGCCCTTCTTGTTCATAATAAGAACACGCATCGAACCGTTACCGTAGAGGATATAGCTATAATTGATCCCAAGGTTGCAGGTGACTATATTCCCGTTAATCCGGTATCAGTTGCCCAGGATGCACTTATTAAATACGAAGGGATAACCATTACCCGGCCCACCAACACCATTGAAGATCTGGTACCCGGAGTTACAATAAACCTTCATGAAGCGACGGCAAAACAAGAAACGCTTACCGTAAAGCCGGATGTTGAAACAGCCAAGGAATCCATAATCAGTTTTGTTGGCAACTATAATCGCCTTATGGCGGAGTTAAATATCCTGACTCAAAAAAGACCGGAAATTATCCAGGAGATTGGCTACTTTACCCCGGATGAAAGCAAGGCCGCAGAAGAAAAGCTGGGAATGATGCTTGGCGATACTACCCTGAACGGGATTAAAGCAAGCCTTCAGCGAATTACCACCAATTTGTATGTTTCATCAGACACCAGTTCAATTAGATCCCTTGCCGAACTCGGTATTTCTACCAAATCGGGTACTGGTGGCGGCCTTGATTCATCCAGATTGCGTGGATACCTGGAAATAGACGAAAAGAAGCTTGATGCAGCCCTGGATGCCCGGATGAATGAGGTTAAAACCCTGTTTGGTTTTGACTCGGACGGTGATCTGATAATCGACAACGGCCTGGCTCATTCCATGGACAATGCCCTTGCCCCCTATGTTCAAACTGGAGGAATTTTCGCAACCCGCACTTCTGGTTTGGACAACCGAATATCAACTACCGAAAAAAAGATTACCAAACTCGATGAACAGCTTGAAGCTAAAGAGCGAGAACTAAAAATCAAGTATGGCCAAATGGAAGGGACCCTTAACAGCCTTCAGCAACAGTCAAACTCGATTCAAAACTTTAACAATCAAAACACCCGGAACCAATAGGAGACGAATCGATGAAAATTCTGTTAAATGGCAAAAACCTGGACTATACACTTGATACCGAAGAAACCGTTGGCGAAGTTCTGGGTTCAGTTGAATCGGAATGTGAAAAAGCGGGAATGACGGTTACCTCGGTACGAGTGGATGGGCATACTATAGACGCAGCAGCCCTTGACGCGCTTTTTCGCAAGAGTCCCGACGAAGTAACCTCTATTGAGTTGGAAACGCTCAATGGTGAATCTATTATCAAAGCCTTACAAGATCTTGGCAAGCGATTTACCGACATGATTCCTGTTATCGAAGATATCCCGGTATTATTGCAAACAGGAAAGGATCTTACGGTAATGGAAACCATCCATACTTTTTCTGTGGATATTGAGCAATTTTATCGCCTTCTTCCCCTATTCCCCCTTACCGGTATGGATGCAACTACCATTACAGCTGGTTCGGTTCCTCTGGGTAATTATCCTGGTGAACTCGCTCCGTTACTTTCCCAATTATTGGACGCTCTTAAGCAGAGAGACACCGTTCTGGTTGGAGACATTGCCGAATACGAGCTCGCACCACGATTAAGCGAACTTGGATTGGCGCTTCAGGACTTATCCTGAAAAGGGGCACACGTGATTGAAAAAATCCTGAATCAGGTGTTGCCGTACAGCACCTCAACGGATCCACGGTACCTTGTGGTAATTCTTATTGTTATTGGCATTATTACCGTTGCGGCGATTATAAACCGGCAACAAGAAGCAGGAAAAAAAAAGAGAAGTCAATCCCGCTCTATATTAGGCGAAGTAGCTAAAAACAACCTGGTATTTGTTAAAAACCGCAAGTTCAAACAGGAAATACGGGAAATCACTTCGCTCTGCTCCCTCGATAAAAATCAAAGCGAGTTTCTCTCTTCCTTGTGTGCTACAAATCACGTTGAGCATCCCCTCCAAATTTTAAAAAACACCAAGTTCCTGGAAGAAATATTTAGTAGAGCCTTTCAAAAATTGGAAATCCCGTCTCAAAAAACAAAAGAAACAGAATTACATAAAACAATCCTTTTTACCCTGCGGGAAGCCCTGGCCAAGGTTCAAAAATCGGAAAAAGGAATATCGTCTACCCGCTCCCTTGATAATGGGTGGACACTAACAATTGTGACCCCGCAAGATGAGCAATACGAGACGACAATACTGGAAAACACCTCAAAGGGGATGATTTGTCCCGTACCCCGAGACGCTTTTTCTAACGAATTGCGTCTTCCCTTATGGACTAAGGTTGGTCTTTTTTTCTCCATACACACAGGCCAGTCCTATCGATGTGACGCGAGAATAATTCATTATGAATCATCGCCCGGACAAACAATCTTGATGCTCTCTCATACTGACTCACTTAAACCCTTACCAAACAGACAACATAACCGTAAAGCCTTTAGCTGCGATTGTTCGATAACACCGGTATCTGTGGCTAATATCGTTAACGGTAAACACACCGAACATCGTTTTTACCCTTCAGGTAAAGACAATCCGGGAACCATGAATGATATCTCCGCCGGGGGCTGCAGCATTATAAGCCCATACACACCTGCACAAAATCAATATATTCAGATACAATGTTCCCTGGACAGTAAAAATGCGGATTCAATGATTGGCAAGGTTGTCCGCATTAGTTCGGGAGATTCAGAAGCAAATGCTATCTTGCATATACAGTTTGCCAAAATGCCCCGAGCTACTATGAACAGAATTTTTGCATTAATATTCAACTATGGAGAGCTTCATAAGTGACAGTCCTTGCAATTGACGACATTGTACGAAAAGAAAACTTTATTTATTACCGCAGAGAGTTTTCCGGTAAAGCGCTCTATGATCTTCCTGGCAGGAAACACACCGGCCAGATAGAATTCGTTATAGAAACAGCCCCAACCGGTAAAAAAGAGATTCAAATCAAGCTGGTTGATTCCGTAGATTATCCCCTCCTCCCTGTAATGAGTACCCTGAAGCAATACATTATGGAACTCGATCGCGACGGAAGGTTACCGTAAGCTTACATATTGACCCTTTCGGGTCTATACAGTACCTTCCATCTCATGATCCTGACCACTACCACCGAAGAACAAACTATATCCCTTGGTAAAAAAATCGGGCTTTTTCTTAAGGATGGAGATGTAATCGCCTTACAAGGAACCCTGGCTGCCGGTAAAACAACACTTACCAAGGGAATCGCCCTGGGATTGGACATAGAAGAGCCAGTAACAAGCCCAACCTTTACCCTTATTTCGGAGTATGAAGGTCGCTTGCATCTATACCACATGGACGCGTATCGACTTGATTGCGCAGAGGCCTTTATTGATTTGGGCGTGGAAGATTATCTGGGTGAGCGCGGGGTGTGCATCATCGAATGGAGCGAACGCGTTATGGAAGAATTACCATCTAGTACAATACTCATATCCATTGAACATACCGACGGTGAAAACCGTACAATAACCATTACAAACTGGCCTTATGGAGAGCTGTCGATATGAATCGTATTGCCATTGACACGAGCGGTCCTATCCTTTCGGTATCCGTAACAGGTGCGGCAACCGAAGCACATATTTCTGTAAAGGGCGAAGGTCAACATGCCCAAAGCATAATCGAGGTTCTGGAGGCAACCCTCCTCAAAGCCGAAGTTCCCAAAACAGATATACACCGCATTTATTGTGCCCTGGGGCCTGGATCCTTTACCGGGCTCCGTATCGGATATGCTGCGGCCAAGGCCCTTGCCCTGGCCTCAGACGCCCCTGTTATCCCGATATCTCCCCTTGATTGCTACGCTCGATCCTACTCCTTTTGGCCAGGCGCGGTTATCGCCGTTATTGACGCCAGGAAAGAGCGGTTTTACCTACAAGTGTTCCGCTCAGGAAAACCGGTTACCGACATATTGGATATAGACAGTGCAGCATCTCTTTCCTATCTTGATCCGGAAGAGCGAATACTGGTAACCGGATATGATGCGCTTACCTTTTGCGAAGCTCTCCATGCCATTAGAGCCGATATGTCTCTTATTCCCGTTTCCCCGCCTGCTACGGGTATCTCCTCAATTATGATTTCCCTTGCCCAAGAGAGGGAACTGATGGAAAACTCGGCTCATTCCGCCTATACTAAAGGAATAGCGGATCACGATGGCCCGCTGTATGTCCGAAAAAGTGACGCGGAAAATGCCAATGCCTGAACAACAAAATGAAAGCGAAGATGATATTGCGACCCTAGAAGCTGCGGATGAATCTGATACTCCGGTTTCCGCACCACGAACGTTATCACCACGCGCCAAACAAATGATTGGCCTTACCGATAGCCCCACCATTCCCATATTGATTGTAGATGCCGATCTGTGTATTCAGCATATAACCCAGGCAGCTCGGCTACTGTTTTCTGAATACTATCAAATTGAAAAAAAACCCTTCTTTAACGTATTCCAGCAGAGTCTTTCCCTTGACGAGATACGATCTCTGGTTCGAGCCCTACACTCGGCCGATCAGGGCTTTGGCTGGTCAGGGAATCTCCGCCACAAAACTCGCTCTACGGCGACACTGCATACCACCGCAAATTTTGTACCCTTTTTTAACGAGGATCGAAGCCTGGCAGGACACCTGGTTTATTTTGTAGATACTACCGATGTGTACAAGGGGAACCTCCGAAATACCTTTAACGGAATTCTGGAAGCAGCAAAATTAAAGGATAACGACACCGGACTTCATAACGAGCGAGTGAGCTACTATTGTCGAAAAATGTGTGAGTACCTCTATGACATTCACAAGTACCCGCAAATCGATCCCGATTTTATCGACTCTATCGGCTTTCTTGCGGCAATGCATGATGTTGGCAAGATTGGAACCCCGGACTATATCTTACAAAAACCAGGAAAGCTTACCGATCTTGAATGGGAAATTATGCGTGAGCACACCATAAACGGAACTTTTATTCTCTCTTCGTATCCAGACCCCATGGCCAAGGAGATTGCACTCAGTCATCATGAATGGTGGAACGGTTCCGGATATCCGTTCAAGCTGGAAGGTACTATGATACCGCTCGCGGCCAGGATTGTAACCATAGCCGATGTATACGACGCACTCAGAATGAAAAGAACATATAAATCAGAGTTTACTCATGAAGAAACGGTGCAGCGGATTTTAGCGAACAAGGGGACACAGTTCGATCCTGCGCTCATTGAGGTGTTTACTGCAATATCAGATAATTTTAATGATATTTGGAATTTACTCAAGGATTCGGAACCTCCCCGACCGGACACCCGGGACCGTTCAAAGGAATTTTCCGAATCGCTGTAGCTTTATAATACGATATTGGAAAGGCCGTCCAGGTTCGTTGCAGAAACCGCGGCGGCGCGGTTTTCACTTTGAATAGCCTCGTACACTTCTTGACGAAACACCTTGACCGATTTTGGCGCTTCTACACCAACCTTTACCTGATCTCCGCGAATTTCGATAATCGTTAGCGAGATATCCTCACCGATCATGATTTTCTCATTAATTTTGCGCGACAGTATCAGCATTATCTGCCTCGCTTTGCGGCCGATTCTGCCACAATATCGTGCTTGGTATGCCAACGGGGATCGGTTAAGACCGCTTGCATGGCCCGGTTGTTTCTCTTGTTGATTATGAGCGGGCCCTGCAAATTCGCGGTAACCGAACTTCCGTCGGTAGGGACGGTAACCAATGCAAACACAATAACATCCGAAGGAGAGGCTACCTCCAAGGGTTGCAGCAAGGTGTCGTCAATGTCTATCTCGTAATCGGGTCTAAATAAAAAAGGATCAATTGCCAAAAAGGCCAAATCTTCCTTATCCATTGACTGTACCCATACGAATGGTTTTTGAGTTGCGTCTATTAACGCAAAGCGGTGAAATTCACCAAATCCATAAAAACCCTTACCAAGATCAATAATCTGCTTTTCTACGATGGAAACGGTTCCCATCGATTTTGTTCGGATGTCCATGCCTGTTCAACCTTATTTGACGTAATTCAGAAGTGTATTTGAATACAGTTTCCCGGCCACGCCGAGCGCAGCTTGATGTGTATACTCGAACATCTTAAGATCTGTAACCGCTTTTGTAAAGTCAAGATCCGATTCCCGGGACTTTGCGGCGGTAACATTTATTTTTTGAACCTCTATTCTGGACAGGGCAGCCTGCGCGCGTTCATAACGAGAGCCAATACCAGCTAATCTTGTTGATAAATTATCGACTGCGCCGTCTATCGATCCCAAGACTCGACTACCGATGGCTTCCTGATCTCCCTTAAACAAGGAATCACGCAGGGCGATTACCGCATCAAACAAAGAACCGCCTGAGACGCGAACAGAGGCCGAAAGATTATAAGGAGGGCGTTGATCCGGCTTTATCATACCAAGGTCCGAAAGAACGGTAGAACCGGCAGCATCCCGAAGCCAAAGCTGTCTGGCATCGGTGGTCTCGATATTCAATCCATTGGTTACTGGATCAAGGTTTGCCTTAACGGCCGCGCCAGAGTCGTTTATTTTTGAAATAATTGAATGAACGGTATCACCGGGAGTAAGGTTAATGGATACGCCGTCAACTTCGATTACGCTGTCGGCTTTAACCGAGTAATCTTTCGCGTCAAGCTCGGAGAAAAGACTTTGCCGTTCTGCCCAAAAGGTTCGGTTTCCCGCCTGCTCGGTTTCCAGATAGGTAAGCTCATCGGCCTCAATTTTTTTTCCGTCCACCGAACCGTTATACCGAACTTCCCGGATCATCGCTTCTCCTGCCCCGTTCAAGTCTCCCATAACGGTTTCAAATGGCTCGGTAAAACTTTTTGTTCCCGAAAAAAGCCTGGTACCATCGGGTCCTGTTGCGTTTCCATAAGAAACAAGTTCTTTTAAAAGTTCATCAACCTCTACAGCAATATTTTTTAAGTCACCGGGGGTAAAGGTTCCATGAGCGCCGGTAACGGCAAGCTCTCTAACACGCTGCATGACCTGTAAGGACTGATTGACATATCCTTCGGTAATCTTGAATTGATCTTGCACGGTTTTAACGTTGCGATCAAAGCGATCGAGCCTTGAAAGATAGGACTGATAGCGAATGGTATGTCCAGCAGCCAATGGATCGTCTCGAAGGCGATTGTTTTTTCTTTGGCTCGCAATTGAGTTGTTTGCATCGCTCAGTCGAGACTCTTGCCTGCGAAGCGAATACTGTATGTCATCGTGCTGAATGTTGCTGCTTATACGTCTCATCAGTTACCCCTTATACGCCCATACGGTTTATCACCGTATCGAACATCTCGTTAATCGTTGAAATAAACTTGGCCGCCGCGTTATATCCATGTTGAAACTTGATAATGTCCGCAAGCTCTTCGTCAATATTTACTCCGGAAATGGAATCCCTCATTCCCTTTAATTCTTTCAGAATGGCCAACTGAGTTTCATTTGCCCGTGAAGCCTGCTCACCCTTTAGACCAATAGCAGTTACTGCGTCTGCAAAAAAATCGTCAAAGGTTCTGGTGTTTCCAACCATAACCGGAGAGTTGCGAATAGCAGCAATGGCTAGGGCCGCACGATTATCGCCGGGATTAACCTGTCCATCAGAGCCCGGGAATCCAGCGGCTATTCCAAGGGGGTCGCGGGACAGCACCTGGTTTATTTCCATCCATCCGGCAGGATGGGCGATGGGAGACACAGACCAGGAAAGCTCTCCGCCAGAGAGTGCAGTTACCGCATCAGCTTGATTCCAACGGAATGCCCCTTCTTCACCTTGAGCGCTCAGGATGCCCGCATAGCCGGCCAAAAAACGACCTGAATCTTCGACATGTCTGATAACAAAATCAGGGTTTTCTTTATTAGCCGAAGTAGTTCCTTTAAGCACAAGACGACCATCGCGATCTAGATGCGCTACAACTTCAGATCCGGAATTATTGATACGTGCAACAACATCGGCGACCATATCCGTAGAAGAATAGGGAACGGTAATGTTCCCCTCAGCTGCGGACAGGGTAAGGGTTCCTGATAGACCAATCTGCTCCCGTGCGGACAGCTGGTTTGCACCGGTTATTCGATAGATATAACTTGAATCGTATTCGCCATCACCGTTTTGATCAAAGTTTCCAGCGATGTTATTGATAAAATCTTGCTCTACAAAAAAGTCCAGGCCAGTTTTGCCATTTGCTCCGGTTCCATCACGATGTATATCATTTACCAAATCGACAAAGGTCATCGTCATGGTATCAAGACTTCGAATCTCATCGCGAATATCCTTATCGCGCAATTCTAAAAGCGCCCCGAGCTTTCCTTTTTCAAAGTCCGCACGATTTCCGGAATCAGACCATACAACATCAGGGTATCCATCGTTTGCAAAACTACTGCGTAATTCAAAGGTGCGATATGATTTTCCCTGTACCAGCTCATACCCGGCGGTATGGATAATAAACTCATCCGGGTCTCGCTGATCGGTCGTAATATTTATCAAACCAGACAGGCGCTCGGTTAATAAATCGCGCCTATCCATAAGATCGTTTGGATTATCACCCATCGCGCGAACCTTAACAATTTCTTCATTTAAGGCAGCTATCTCGCGGGCAATATCGTTCACTTGTTTCGTAACCGCTTCGATATCCCCGCTGACCATATCCCTAATTCCCTGCAGTGAACGATATTGTTGGTGAATTGAATCGGTAAGAGTCTCGCCTCGAGTAAGAACTGCCTGACGGGCGCTTCTGGATTCGGGATACAGGGAAAGCTCTTCCCAGGAATCCCAAAATTGATCCATGCGGGTTCTTACCGATGTATCGCCGGCTTCGTTATATACTTGCTCCATCATTAACAGGTAGTTATCTCTGGTTTGCCAATAGCCTTCGCTATTGGTTTGCGCAACAATGCGTTGATCTAAAAGCTCATCCCTCATTCGTCTAATGGACTGGACAGATACACCCTGACCAAGCTGTCCAGGAGTTTCAACACGTGAAAGATCGGGACGATAGAGCGGATCAGTTGCCTTAAGCTCTACCCTCTGGCGTGAATAACCTTCGGTAGATGAATTGGAAAGGTTATGACCGGCAGTTTGCATTGATTGAGAGTGAGCGAATAAGCTTCGCTTACCCATTTCTATTCCGGAAAAGGTAGACATCTACTACTCCTTATCAAAACGAACGGTTTAGGACAACACTGTCCAGAGTGCGAGAAGCGAGATTTCCCGACTTGGTGTACACCTTACCGGCACCACCTGAAAGTACCGTATCGAACATCCCGCTCAAAAGGCTCTTTGCGTTACTGACATACGAGGTAAAGACCTCGCTTTCTGTTCTGCATAAAAGAAGGAGGCGTTTAACCTCCCGATACAGGGCATTGATGCGAGTTCGGTCCGCATCGGGAAAAAATGAGGTTAGTCGATAAAAACCGTTAAGCGCCTCTTTCTGTCCAAGTGCGTTAGCTACAAGATAAAGGCGCTCTTGTTCAATTTCATTAAACTTGTCGGCAAGGCTTGAACACAGATGGATTTCACTTTCCAGAGCTCGCCAGTCGCGCGCGACAACAGATTCGCTAAGCCGTTTTTGGCCGGCATACAGGGACAGTAAAAGGGCTGTTTCCTGTTCCAAAACCCGTTCAATTGCCGTCATATATACCCATGCGTCATTCATTGTGCACACTCCTTCAACTCATTATCGGAACTAACAGATCAATTCCTGAGACAAAGAAAGCAAAAACGATAAAATCATCGATATTGACATTTTCACCCGCTTCTGCCATTATGTGCCTCGTCAATTCTCGGTGGGTGTAGTTCAGGGGTAGAGCACCAGATTGTGGATCTGGCTGTCGTGGGTTCGAAACCCATCA
>JAFGIM010000037.1 GCA_016929605.1 Spirochaetales bacterium
GAAGAAATTCAGACCAAGGGGAGGGAAGAAGCGGTGGGAGACCCGGCGGATGTCGCCGAAAAAATCGCCCTTGCCGCCTTGCATTACTTCCTTTTACAGGTGAGCCCCGCAAAGGACATGATTTTTAATCCTCACGAGTCCCTGTCTTTCCAGGGTAATACCGGCCCCTATCTACAATATATGGGGGCGCGTATGTGCTCTATTCTTAAAAAGGTTGAATCATCATCTGAGTATGCTTCTATTTCTGCTTCACCGGTTTCCGCTGAATTGCTCGACAGCGAAGCAGAATGGGAGCTTATAAAGGTTCTGGGAGACTTTGGCAAACAGGTAGAACGAGCAGCAGAGGGCCATGATCCAAGCATTATTACTGCCTATTTATACGATCTTTCCCGGGCCTTTAGCCGGTTCTATCACGATTGTCCTATTTTGGGAGCTGCTTCTCCCGCTATGTCCCGCTCCCGCCTTGAACTGGTTAAGGCTGCCCGCATTACCCTGATCAACGCGATGGACCTTGTATTGGTTCCTTTTGTTGATTCAATGTAAGATCTTGCCCGCCTCTTGACTCTTACACCCTTGGCGGGCTATAAATACGGATACGCATAGTACATTGCGTCCGGTGTGCACCCGTTAACGCATCCGGAGATGTCAATAAATTCATGTGATTAGAGGTTGTAAGATGTACGCACTCGTCGAGTACAAGGGAAAACAGTATAAGGCCGAAAAAGGCGCAGAGATTCAGGTAGACCTGATCGACGCCGAAAAAGGCAGCAAGATTGATATTGATACCGTATTGATGATCAGTGACAACGGTAAGGCAACTGTAGGTGCCCCCTATGTTAAGGGCGCCAAGGTTCAGGTTGTCGTTGGTGATTCTTTTAAGGACAAAAAGGTTCTTGTATACAAATACAAGAGCAAGAAGGACTATCACCGGCTTATCGGTCATCGTCAGCGATACACCATGGTAACCGTCGAGTCTATCGTCGGAGCCTAATGGTGCTTACGGTTACCCTGGTCTGTGATTCTGGGGGAAACCTGCTGTCCGCCAGGGCTCATGGCCATGCGGGAGCGTCGGTGTGTGGTCGCGACATTGTATGCGCGGCGGCCACAGCGCTCTTGCGCACAACCCTGGCGGTTCTTGTCCGGGAATTTCCGGACGCGATTACGGCCGAATCGGATGGACGGGGAGACCTGTCTTTTTCCGTTGAGCCGCCTTTGGAGGGGAGTTTTCCCGCTCTAAAATACGCGGCGCTTTTCCTGCGAGAGGGCATTGAGTCTCTTGCGCGGGAATATCCGGAATCGGTGCTGATATCGGTTTCGACCATTTAGAAATGAGCGTAAAAAACTCGCTTGGAGGATTGATATGGGACGCAGTAAAGGTGGTAGCGGTGCTAAAAACGGCCGCGATTCAAATCCGAAATCCCTCGGAGTAAAGGTATTCAGCGGTCAGGTTGTGTCCGCCGGTTCAATTCTCGTTCGCCAGAGAGGCACCCGGATTCATCCAGGGAACAATGTCGGCTGTGGTAGAGACGATACCCTTTTCGCTACAGTAGACGGTGTGGTTAAGTATCACGAACGCAAGGGAAGAAACCTCGCGTCCGTTGAGCCCATACAGGCTTAAGCCTTTCCCGGTATCGGGACAGGTAAGATCTACCCGACCTGTTACGGTCGGGAAGCGTATTACGGGATTGATGCCGGCGGTTTAGTACTGCCGGCTTTTTTTTTCGGAGTGTAGTAATGGTTAAATTCGCGGACGAGGCCCTGATTGTAGTCTCCTCAGGTAAGGGCGGTAATGGTTGCGCTTCTTTTAGACGGGAGAAATATATCCCTATGGGCGGACCTTCCGGCGGAGACGGCGGTAAGGGTGGAGATCTGATTTTTGAAATCAGGAGAAATCTTAGAACCTTGGCCCATCTTAGATATAAGCAGAGTTTTAAGGCAAAAAATGGCGGAGACGGCGCCGGAAATAAATGTTACGGTAAAGACGGAGAAGATTGTATTGTCCCCCTTCCTCCGGGAACGCTTATACGCGATGCAGACACTGGCGATTTGATACACGACTTTGGTTTTGATATGGAAGGCCAGTTGCTGCTACTCAAGGGAGGCAATGGCGGTTGGGGAAACGTTCATTTCAAGAGTTCTACCAATCAAGCCCCCCGAACAGCCCTTAAGGGTCAGGAAGGACAGACGAGGCGTCTTCGCATCGAATTGAATATCATTGCCGATATTGGATTTGTCGGCTTTCCTAATGCAGGAAAATCGTCTCTTCTCGATTATTATACCAATGCACGTCCCAAGATAGCACCGTATCCGTTTACCACAAAGATTCCTAATCTTGGGGTACTACGGGTAAACGAAGAACAGGATATTATCCTGGCCGACATCCCCGGCATTATCGAAGGTGCAAGTGAAGGTCATGGTCTTGGCATACGCTTCCTGAAGCATATCGCCCGGTCAGCTGGTCTTGCCTTTATTATCGATCTCTCCGATGACGACTTTTTGGACTCCTACGAAAAACTGGAAACAGAGCTTGCTTCCTTTTCGGAGGAATTGATCAACAAAGAGCGGATAGTGCTGGCTAACAAGCTTGATCTTCCCGAAGCCAGGGAACGTCTTGAGGAACTCAGGGCCCGGTATCCAAATCTGGATATACTCGGCATTTCCGTTCATAACCGCTGGGGGCTTGATGAGGTTGCCTCGGCCTTTGTAACGATGGTCAATAAAACCGCACAGGCAGAGGCCCTTGCCGCCGGTGTGTCTGAAGACATTCCTCCAGGCCCGGATTTTATGCATGCGCAACTTGAAGATCCTCTGTATAAAGAAACCGATACAGAAGATTTTGGAGCCACAGTCAGCTTGAACAGAAAGCGAAAGGGCAAGAAGAAATGAAGCTTGCCGTTCTTGGAGGGAGCTTTAATCCCGTTCATAACGGCCACCTTGCCCTTGCGGAAGCGGCTCATCGAGAGGCCGGATTTGACCGGGTCTTGCTGGTTCCCGCCCGATTTCCGCCGCATAAACAGGCCCCGCAAGAGGTCTGTGATGCTCAAAGACTCCAGATGCTTACACTGGCGTGCCCGGCTTCTTCGTGGCTAGAGGTTTCGTCTATTGAACTTGATCGCGAAGGGGTGTCGTATACCATCGACACCTTGCGGGCCTTGCGTGCTCAGTTACACGACCTTCTTACCGCAAAGATAGCCATGATTATCGGAGAGGATTTGGTTACGGGGTTTAGCTCCTGGAAGGAAGCCGCTGCCTTGGCCTGCGAGTTCGATATCTTGCTGGCGTGCCGGCCCGGGTTTCCCGATCACAGCTTTCCCTTTCCGCACAGACGCCTGGAAAACGAGCCGATTGCTGTTTCTTCTTCGACTATTCGACAGGCAATTCGGGAAGGTCGCCCATGGGATTCTCTTGTTCCCCCTGCGGTATACCGGTATATTGTAGAGCAGAGGCTGTATGACGAGCGATGAATTGATGCGCATTACCGCTTTGGTGGACCAGTATGCCATAAAAGTGTTACCAACTCCCCGGTATCTCCATTCCTTCAGGGTAGCGACTCTTGCCAGGGAATTGGCCATACGTTTTGGAATTGACGAACAGGAAGCCTTTCTTGCCGGTCTTGTTCATGATATCTGTAAGGCCGAAGGGTCAGACCGTTTATTTTCGCTTGTTCGCAGCGACGGATATGGTATTGGGGATATTGAAGCAAAAAAGCCATCTTTGCTGCATGGCAGGGCTGCGGCGGTTTTGCTTGAACGAGATTTTTCTGTAGACTCTGTGTCTATACTCGATGCCGTCCGGCATCATACCTTCGGCTCTCCATCCTTTGATTCTCTTGGGAAGATTGTGTATGTAGCCGATAAATTGGAACCTGGGCGGCAAGATATTGATCCGCTTCACCGCACAACAGCCCTGGAGAAGGATTTGGACGGAATGACACGAATGGTTGCCCAGGAGGGCGTTCGCTATCTAGAACACAGGGGTCGCGAGATATCTCCAGAGACGATGGAGATGCTCACGGTTCTTGGAGAAAGGGGAGAAACGGCATGAGAGGTTTCCGCATCGATCGTAGTATTATTTTTCTTATTATCATCCTTGCCGTTTTGGTGATTGCCGCGGTATCTCTGGTGTTGGGGATGAAGACTAATCCGGTTAAGGAGTCCCTGTCCGGCGACAAGATTTTAAAGGTCTTACTCGTGTTGGAAAGCGAGGGAAAACCCCTGGCAACAAATATTATTGCCTATTATCCGGGTAATAAGCGCTCTGCAATGTTTGATATCCCGGGCGAAACA
>JAFGIM010000038.1 GCA_016929605.1 Spirochaetales bacterium
ACACTCACCGCAATCAATACATCGTTCCGCAATAATCTGTGCCTTTCCGTCACGAACGCGTATAGCCTCCGCAGGGCAACCGGTTACACAGATGGTACAGCCCTTACATGCGTCATGGTCAAGAATAACCGAATGATAGCGACGATCGCTCATGAATGCTCCGGGATGCGGATTTTAAGGGTGACGCAGGTGCCCTTTCCTTTTGCGGTGTCTATGTACATCTCGTCTGCGTTTTTCTTCATATTGCTCATACCCATGCCCGCGCCAAAGCCAAGTTCCCTCACCTGTTCGCTTGCTGTGGAATAGCCGTCTTCCATCGCTTTGCTCAGATCCTCAATGCCCGGGCCCTTGTCGCACATAATAATCGTAATGAGTTCTTTATCAATGCGTACGTCGGCAACTCCGCCACCAGCATGTACCACCATGTTGATCTCGGCTTCGTACATGGCAACTGCAACTCGCTTGATTACCTCATGGGGCAAGCCAAGTCGCTGGAGCGTTTTTTTTATTTCTGATGAAGCGAGTCCTGCTCTGGCAAAATCATTGCCGGATACCTCGTAATGAAACTCCATTCCCGCCCCGCGCTAGTCAATCTTCCTGACGCCGCCCTCGCGGACACCCGCGGTATAGAGCTTGCCACAAGATATGTATAGCGGAAGTTTTGTTTTGAGCAGAACAATACCGTTTGCCTTGGCCATTTCGATCATTTCCTCGTTCGGGCTTTTTCCCCGTACAAAACAAACAGCCTGGATATCCATTAAAATCGCCGTGCGAATAACCTGCACATTGATCAAACCGGTCATTAATAACACCTGGTCCTTAACAAAGGCCATCACATCGCTCATCAAGTCTGCTCCGCAAGCTGAATTGATTTCGACATCATCGCGCCAGGTGTCGGCTATCGCTTCTGCCTCAATGGCAGAAAGTACATCAGTGATTGTCATAAAAAAAGGATACCATGGTTCACCCCCGGCGTAAAGTCAATAGATGCGGGAGGCTCTGTTTCGCAACAACAGATCCATCAGGGTAATAGCCGTCATCGCTTCGATAACCGGAACAACCCGCGGGCAGGCGCATACATCATGGCGGCCAGAGATCGCTATGGTTCGCTCTACTCCCTTCGTATCAATGGTGTGCTGAGGGATGCTTATAGAGGGAATGGGTTTTATGGCGGCGCGAAAGAGGATGTCCTGGCCGCTGGAAAGGCCGCCAATAATGCCGCCTGCATGATTCGTTACAAAAACAGGCTTGTCCGCTGAAGTGCCGTTTCTCATCTGGTCGTTCCAGGTGCTGCCTGTCATTCTGGCGGATTCAAATCCAGAACCGAATTCAATACCCTTTACAGCTCCTATGGAAAGTACTGCATGAGCGAGCAGGGCGTCGAGCTTGTCAAAGACCGGCTCGCCAAGACCCGCGGGTATGTTGCCTGAAACCCGACAGGTAATAACGCCACCGCAGCTGTCTCCTGCGGCCTTAAGGGCGACAATGCGGTCAAGCATCTGTTGCGCCTTGATGGGGCAGGGCGCGCGAAGGGGGTTTCGCTCTATTTCGGCTTCGTCAAATTCCTCGCAGGTAATACCTGCGGCTTCGCTTGTCCATGCAAGAATAGTGATACCCGCTTCGGCAAGGAATTTCTTTGCAATTGCGCCTGCGGCAACTCGACCAATGGTTTCGCGGGCCGATGCCCGTCCGCCTCCGCGCCAGTCCCGGCACCCATATTTTTGGGTAAAGCCCCAATCTGCGTGGCCAGGTCGGAATGCGTCGGCTATATCGCTGTAATCGCCCGAGTTTTGATTTGTGTTTCTTACGACAATGGTAATGGGTGTTCCAGTGGTAATATCGTTATACACCCCGGACAGGATTTCGCACTCATCGGCTTCTTTTCGGCTCGTGGAGGCCGGGTTTAATTTTGGATCTTGATCGCTGCCATCGGAGGCCTTTGGATGCGCTCCCGGGCGACGGCGATCGAGCTCTCGTTGTATATCCCATGTTCGCAAGGAAAGCCCCGCCGGACAACCGTCTACCGTTACGCCAAGGGCTGGCCCATGGCTTTCTCCGAATGTGGTAACGGTAAAGAGTGTTCCAAAGGAGCTACCTGCCATATCAGCCTTCCTTGTCCCGTTTTTTTCGGGTTTCCTCTGCCTTTCGGCTAATGCGGTTCCACACAGAGGATAGACCCATGGCTTTTTTTGCCATATTCAAAGTGATGCGAGCTTCTTCGCGCATCCTGAGGGTTCCCTCATAGATAATCTCGTCTACCAAACCAGTTTGACTTTCAAAGTGGGCACGGCGTTCGCGTATCGGCTCAAGAAAGGCGTTAAGAGCGTTGGATAATTTTTGCTTTACCTCAACATCTCCTACCTTTCCTGCCTGATAGCGGGCCTTAAGATCTTCTACCTCAGCCTTATTGGGGTTAAAGGCATCATGATAGATAAACACCGGATTGCCCTCTACACGACCGGGAATATCGGCGCTGGTCCGGTTAGGATCGGTAAACATACCGTTAACCTTTTTAACTACCGATTTTGCGTCATCAGAGAGGAATATTGCATTGTTAAGGCTTTTGGACATCTTGGCCTGTCCGTCCGTACCAACGAGCGAGCCAAAATCGCTTACCATAACCTCGGGGATGGGGAAGGTGTCTCCATACATAAAGTTAAAGCGTTTTGCGATTTCCCGCGTAAGCTCAACATGACTTTCGTTATCCTTGCCGACGGGAACAAGATGGCTTCGGGGAAGGAGAATGTCGGCAGCTTGAAGAACCGGATAGCCAAGAAGACCAAAGGGAAGCTCGGACAGATCGGCATTCTTTGCCATTTCTTTTATCGAGGGAATTCTCTGTAGCCGGGGCACCGTGACCATATCGCAAAAAAACAGATTGAGTTCGGTTACCTCGGTAACAGCGGATTGAAGATAAATAGTCGATTTTTTGGGATCAATGCCACAGGCAAGATAATCGAGTACCATTTGCCGTACATTATCCGCTAATTCCTCTATATGCTCTTTTTCCGGTTTCGTCGTCAGAGTATGAAGATCGGCGATGATAAAGAAACATTCATACTCATCCTGCAATCGCACTCTGTTTGCGATTGAACCGACATAATGACCAAGATGGAGGCGGCCAGTAGGGCGGTCTCCGGTAAGTATTCTCTTTTTTCCGGTAGTTTCCATAGTGACAACCAGATTATCAAAATTGACCGGGGTATACAAGCTATACTCCAGGGCTAATTCCGCCGATAAAACCAGTATGAAATATCTTGTTCTTTCGTTGATATCGCTTATTACTGTCAATCTTATTGCACAGGATTTACAGCTATCTGGTGGGGACGTAAAAATAATCCAGAGCCCTGAAGGGGGCTATCATCTGTATATCAAAAAAAAAGCGGGAATCGAGTCGGTCTTGTTGACGGAAACCACCAAAGATCCCTCGCTCAAGGCAGATAACTATGCCTATCGTGCGCTTGAATATAATGCGATTAACGGTGATGAAAAACGCTTGCTCGATGGCGTGATTATTCCCAAGGAAAAGGCGATCTGGAGTCTTATCGATTCAACGGTAGAACAGGACACCCCGCTTGGCGAGGCCTATCATATATGGATTCCGTATATAATCGCCTATGGCTATTCCTGGTCGCGTCAGGGAGAGGTCGAGGTTCAAGATGGAACCTTTTTTAACATACGTGCTTTTTCCAAACCCTATGGTGATTACGCCGGGACTTTTATCGACAATCCATTCAAGCTTAAGCTGACGCAAAAACCGGTGCCGCCCCGCCAGGAACCTCCTGATGTGCGGTATATGAGTGATACGGTTTCTGCCTTCTCATCTCTTGCCGATACCTCTCGGGGACAGACGCGGTATGCCGCAGGTCCTGCCGATATTATACCGCTCATTCAGGCGATACTTGAAAACCCGCAGAACAAGTCGTTGGACCTGGTCTTTGTTATCGATGCGACAGAAAGCATGGTAGACGATATAGCAACAATCCGTGAATTGATCGAGCCAATGCTCGACGAGCATCTGAATCGCTATCCATCCTGGCGGGTATCCCTTGTGTTATACAAGGATTATTTTGAAGATTTTTTAGTAAGAGTTGCCTGTACCTTTACAAAAAGCCTTCCTGCTTTCCGAAAATCGTTGAATGCTTTCCGGGTACAGGGAGGCAGGGATATTCCGGAAGCGGTGTATGAAGGGCTACATGCCGCGCTGATGCTTCCCTGGAATGAGGGTGCAGAGCGAAAGATAATCTTGATCGGAGACGCACCTCCCCATCCAAAACCGAGGGGAAAGATATCCCGGGAAGTAGTCGAGAACCTTGCCCGGGAGCGAGAAATTGAAATGAATGTGATAATTATTCCCCATGGGGAGACGTATTAAGTCTCTTATTGCGGGATCTTGGAAAGGTCGTTTTTAGCTAATACCAGATATTCGGGGGGGAGACCGGCTCCTCCTGCTTCTTCATAGCGGGCGATAATAGTCTCGAGCCGACTTCGTGCGTCTGCCCATTTTTTTTGTTTTAGACGCATATGGGCAATTTCGAACTCAGCTGCGGTGCGTGCGGCAGGATCTGATCCATAGCGATCAATAATGAGTTGGTAGTACACTTCGGCAGCCTTGAAGTTACTCTCATCCAGGGCGGCTTGGCCGCTCTGACTGAGTTCTCGAACTGTGGTATCCTGAGGAATTGATGCAGGGTCGGGTACAGACATACAGCCTGTCGCGGTGAGCGTGAGCGCTGCGATAAGCAAGGCTCCAAAAATATTCCTTAACATGAACGTTTAATCCTTTTCGTATATTTCGTCCCGAATGGGAAGTGTTTTACGCAGATCACTGATAAACTCATCGGCTTCGCCCATTGGTTCGTATTTTGAACAATAATCGATACTTCTGCGAGTAACAGTGAAATACTTGTATTGTTTTTCCTCTCCCAGTTTCTTTTTCCATTGGCCGGCGGCACAACGAACCCGAAGGTAAAACTGACCGGTTTGACCGGCTGGAGCGCTTACCAGTTTGCAGTGGATGCAATTCGCGCAAAAGATCTTGCCTTCTTCCCTGGAATCGGTCATCTGGTCAAGTTCGATCTCGCTTTCAATTCGATTTTCTACGGACATGGGATAATCCCCCTTTTTTTTAACGAATTTATAGTTTATCACGGCACCTGGGTGCCGTCAATGTGTATGATTATCTCTACCCGACGGTTGCGGGCACGGCCCTCCGGGGTTTCATTTGGACCAATGGGTCTTGTTCCTCCAAAACCTGTTGCTTCAAGCCGGTCAGAGGGGATGCCTCTTGTTTCCATCTCTTGGGCAATTTTTCGCGCTCGCTCTCCTGATAAACGGCGCTCTCCCTCCGGTTTTCCAACTGCGGCAGTATGGCCTTCTATGTAAAAGCGGGCCTGCGGGCCAGCTCTTTTCAGGGCATCAGCTATTGAATCGAGCCTGGACTTTTCTTCGCTTAGTATCTCGGCTGTATCAGCGACAAAACGGATGTCATAAATGGTCAGCTTAAGCCCTTCCCAGGAATCCGAAAGGTCTATGCGAGTAACGGGAACGTTTTCCAGGCTTTTTTGCATTTCTCCCCAGGCAAAGTAATACTCGCTATCCTTGGGAACTCCCAGGGGTTGGCTCTCGAGCGTTGCCTGGTCAAGGAGGATAACAATCTTTCCTTCTTTTAGCAGGGCACGATTGTCCGCTAAGGCATATATCTTGAGGTAATCATCCATGGAAATGACTGGATCGGTGCGATGATTGCCAAACACCCCGCGGGCGCGGATGCGTAAGGGATCCTTGCCCACCCGCTGCAGTACTTCGGCACTTTCGCTTTCCGACGCATAACTGATAATTCCTGCTTTTTGCGCACGTTTCCCGTCCATCATGTTTTTTTCGTAGACGGATTCCATGTCAGTATTCCAAATTTTGGGGAACAGGCAGGGTTGCACCGTATCCTCACGATATTCCCCGTGAACGGGGAGGCTTCCCCGAGCGTCAATCACAATACCACTATATGCCCTGGTATGTATGCTTTGAAGGGGGGCTTTTGGCTCATACGCCTTGGTATGGGTAACAAAGATACTCCCCAAGGTGGAAAGCGGCATCGTACAGCTCATGGACAGGCTCGTTAAGTCTGAGGAAAACCAGGGCGGCGTTTTTTTCGCACTATCGATAATCTTGTTAAGTTCGGAAAGGCTCAGGGAGCCTCGTTCAACTGCATGGCCTAACTTTTCCCGTGAATCAAGCGGAATAGAGTAAAAAGTCTCTTGTAGCAGGGATGGAAGCTCCATCTCTATCAACTCCAGGGCAGAACTTCTTCCCTCGGGCAGGCGCACGCCGGTTGCATGAATGTCCAGGCGAATAATAGACGTTACGGTCTCAGTTTTCCAATTTATGGTCGAAGTGGCGGTAATTGGTTTTTGTTGCCCCGGGACTGCTGTCAGGGAAATCAAGAGAAAAAAGAGAGAACCGATGGGGAGTTTTGGCATAATAAGCTCCTATTCGGTTACAGTATCGGCACGCGAAGTTGTTTTCCCAACTTGAGAACGGAATTGACCTCAAGATTATTGCGTTCGGCAAGGGTTTCTACCTGAATATTGTAGGCCAGGGCTATAGACCAGAGGGTGTCGCCCTGTTTTACCTGGTAGCTACCGGAGAAATTAAGGTTGTCCGGGTCCTTTTTCCCCTTGTAGGAGCCTACTTCTTTAAGCGCAGGGATTACCACCTTTGATCCAATTTTCAGGGTGGAGGGCTTAAGTGCGGGATTGTACTGAAGGATCATATCGACACTAACCCCATAGTGGAGCGAGAGGGCGTAGAGCGTATCTCCAGATTTAATCTTGTACATATAGTATTCAAGTAGTATTCGCGATCTATCCGCAAGAAGTGCTTCTACTGTTTCGACCTTGCTCGCTGGTATGCGCAGATTGTAGCTTACATCGGGGGGTGTGATGGAGTAGTGAAGGGAGGGGTTCATTGACTTAAGGAGGGGTTTCTCCAATCCTGTCTCCTTTGCGAGTACCCCCATGTCTATGGCTCGTTTTACCGGGACTGTGATTAGTTCCTCGGTAAGATCGCAGGTGCCCCAGTCAATGCCTAATTCCACGCTTTGTGAGAGTATTTGCGATATAGCAAGGAACTTGGGCACATAATGGACCGTTTCCTTTTTGAAATAGCCTTTTTCACACAGATACCAGTAATCAGCTTTCCCAGCCTTTTTAATTGCCCGCTTGGTTGCCCCAAGACCGCAGTTATACGCAGCAAGTGCCAGGTACCAATCTCCCAGCTCCCGATAATTGTCCTGTAATTTACGAATGGCAGCCGTTGTGGTTATCCAGGGATCACGCCGTTCGTCCATCCAGTCATTTATCCTGATTCCATAACCGGAGATACTGTTTCGCATAAACTGCCACACACCTGTTGCTCCCGAACGGGAAACAGCCGTGGCGGAAAAGCCTGACTCGATAACCGGTAAATAAAACAAGGTTTCCGGTGCTTGAAGGCGATCGAGTTCCTTGATCATATAGTCCCGGTAGAGCACTGAACGCTTCATTACCGCGGAAAGATACTTAATGCCATCCTCGCTGGTGTATTGCTTGCGATATCGCTCGATAAGGGGATTGTCGGGAATATCAAAAATAACGATAGGGATTCGCTGTGGTTCTTTCGGGAGTTCAGGGACGCTTGTTTCCTGGGTTTCTACTGTGTTTTGTTCCTCTCGGGCCGTGTCCACTGAGGCATACAGGTGTACGGTGCACAGGAGCGTCGCCGCCACCATAGCGGTACATCGAATGACCCGTCGTGCGCTATGGCAGCGTTTGTATAGCATTACATCTTCTCCCCGTAATAGATACCAGCCCATTCCCAGCGGCCATGTATATCAGGATCTGCCGGGAAGTTAATCTTTCTGAAATACAGATACCATACCGATACATATTGATTCCACCCCTGGGTTCTCAAATAAGCCTCGTTAGGATTCGATGATGCGTCAAGACTTTCGTTGTATTTGATTCTGTTGCCGCCCATGAAGTCACGCATGTGGAAATCAGCTTGGGCATTATTGTCACTCGATTCCTGCTTCCAGGACATGGCAAAAAAGTTAACCTTTGCCCGGTAATGATCCAGTGCACGGACATTATAGGTGTTTATTGCCCCTTTAATACTGGCCACCAGCTCATCCAGGGTTTCAAATGTCCAGTCTTTAGAGGATGAGTCATAGTCTACGATGCGCTTGGCATATTCGTAGGAATCGGGAATTCCGGGAATAATTACATTAAATTGGCCGTAACCGAGGAACTGTGAGTATGTTTGTATAGCCAGTTCCCACTCCCCAAGGCGTTCATATGAGCGTGCCAACATAAAATAGGCATACCCCAGGTCAATTTTATCGGGGAAGCGGGTTATAAGATTGGTGTAGTATCCAACTTCCTGTTCGGGAGATGAGTGTATATTGATAAGGTTTTTAAGGGCGAGCAGGTGAATGGATTCGTTATGGATTTCCATGTCCTGGCAATTGTGTACGATTCGTTCAAAATAATAACGAGCTATCTGAGAAGACCCGTCTTCCAGATACGCATGGGCAACCATCAACAGCCAATACGCGTTATACGGATCGTCGGGGTGTTCTTCTACTGCCTGGGTTAAAAAAACAATCAGGCTTGCCTTGTTTCCTTCCGCAAGCAGGTTTGTGGCAAGGCGATTCATAAGCGCAAAGCGGGTTTCGCTTTCGTTGTTACGCCGGGTAAGCAGTGTGATGAGTTGTTTTTGTTCGGCCTTTCGTTCTTTCAGGTTCACCGTTAGATAGTCTAACGATGATGGAGCACACGCCTCCAGGGCGAGCGAAAGCAGGGCGAGCGAACACAGGGCCAAGAGGTGGTAATTCCGCACGGGCGAATACTATCATACGCGAGTTTGTATTGGCAAGATAGACCAAACCGTCTACAATGGATGTAGTCAAAGGCGTATGTAACGAATAACAGAGGGAGGCAGACGAGTGAGCAGAACAGCTTTTGTGAATCGACTTTTGTTACGCGTGTCTGTAATCCTCCTTCCGGTTAGCATCGCCCTGGTAGCGGTTGCGGTAACCCTTTTGATGCTTACCGATATAACGATACCTCGTTTAAGCATTTCTCTTATTGCCCTTTTTTCTGCCGCACTGTTGTGGTGGGCGGGCATTCTGATACAGATTCGCACCCGTTTTTTCTTTGCCTCTGTTTTTTTATTTCTAACGGGTATTCTCTTTTTTATTCTTGATTTTCAGCTTCTTCATGTTCCTTCCCGGGCAGTATGGCCCCTGGAGATGTTGTTTATCGGGTGTGCCTTTGTCGTTTCCGGTTTTATTCAATATGGTCGCTTCCATGTCATCTACATGGCTCCGGCAATCGTATTCAGCGCGTTGGGATTTCTTTTTTTGCTGTTTTCTACAGAAGTAATTTCTGT
>JAFGIM010000039.1 GCA_016929605.1 Spirochaetales bacterium
GCCTAAGGGCAAGCGTTTTTTCTTCCGCTGGTATCGGGGCAAGGCGCGCGCTCAGATAGTCCACCCGAGCACGGCTATCCCTGTCTGTAGCATCAGGAAGAATGTCGGAAAGGCGTTCCAACGACGACCAGGAGCGATCCCTTATAATGGACATCGTTAGGCGCTCAAGTATATCGGCATAATAGGAACCGTCCGACCATTGCGGGCCATAGCGCTCAATATCGTCAAGACACAGCGAGGTGCGTTCGGCAAGGGATTGATCAAGAAGATACCAGATTGCCACATCCCGATCCCGGCTATTTTGCGCCGTGCGAATCGCGCGGTCAAACAACTCGCGTGCCGCATCTCCATACTCTTTTCCTTCGCGGGATAAAAGACGCGCAGCATAAAAAGATATCATATACGGAGCGTCGGCAAAGGAATCTCCCTGGGGTATACGAGGCAGTAGAGACACAAAAAAATCTGATGCCGCCTTGGCCGATGGAGAGCCGAACAAAGCAGAGCGGCCTGCATCCGAAAGAACCCTGCGGTAATACGCTCTTTCCCCGGCAGAGTCAAACAGCTGTTGTACGTACTCCCACGAGCGCTGATACTGTTTTTCCAGCATGGCAGAGCGAAGGGACGCAACAGGGTCCTCTTTCGCTATAGAAGCAAGTAAGCCCACATAGGAAGCATCAAGGTCTGCTTCGCATATCCAACGAGAGACGCCTCCTGGAAGCTCGGCGTGCCTCCCGGATTGTAGCAATACAAGGTTCCGCATACGCTCCCGCTCTTCCCTCAGTGCCGGAACAGACGCTATGGAATAGTCCCCCATATCATCCAGGACAGAAAGGGCCTTAAGACGCTGCTGGTCGCTACCCACACGGGAAAGACCTTCCACACACAGTGTTGCATAAGGTTCGCTCGACTTTACGGAAGCCCAACCATACCAATCCAAAGCCTTGTCCACGTGCCCCTGAGCTTCAAGATGCATGGCTATTACCCAAGGACCTTCCGCACCCAAGCGAAACGCTTCGGCGTAACGGCGCGGAGATACTCGCAATACAAAGGAGATGTCTGCCCTGGATAATTTTTCGCGGGCTTCGCCGAGTGGAACCCCAAAAACCCGGCCTTCCCCGCATGAGGTAGCAGATAGACAAAAGAAAAAAAACAAAGCCACAGCTATCGGCCGTATCGTACCGATTATGCCTGTGGCTCTACGCAACCCGCCTGCGCGAGGGGGTATATTATTTGGGAGGGATTTCGATTCGTGTGCCTGCAATAATCAAATTGGGGTTTCTGATTTTATTGTGCTTGGAAATATCCGTGTATCTCCAGGGGTTATCATAATAGGCTTCAGAAAGATCCCACAGGGTATCGCCCCATTTAATCTTGTAGTTAACGGGCTTGGCATTGCTCACCGGTTCGGCGGGCTCAGGTACAACCGGCTCTTCTACAACAGTGGCAACGGGCTCGCTTTCCTGAGTGGATGGAGGCGGAGTCGGCTCTGCGGGAGCCACCGGCGCGGGAGCAGGCTCGGAGGCAGGAACTACCTGTTCGGTAGCAAGCTCCTCGCGAGCGGCTTGTTGGGCTTGCATGGAGCGATTAAGCATCATCACCCGGGCGGATACTAGTAACGCAAGAACAAGGGCAAGAACGCCCACAACCAACACCAAAACGCACAGCCATGCCGGCATAAACACGCCGCTCTTTTTTTCTTCTTCGTTTGTCATTTCATATAATCCTTCCGGCGCATTGCCGGGAATCGTTCCCTGGTACGCCAGGTTACGATGATCGGGATCCTCCCCCAAGTGAAGGGAAGAATCTATTGGGCTTAAATCAAAATCGGGAAGCGAATACAAATCCTCGCGGGAAAGGGTTTCCAACGAAACAGACAGGGCTTGGCGGGACCCCGAATCAAGATCTACCGCCTCGGCAGAAAGCTCGTTTTGCTCGTCCAGAGTAAGCGTTAACTCTACCGTGGGCTCGCCCGACGCACGCGGGGAGATATCTTCGATAATAAGCGTGCCAACATAGGCAGACTCATCAAGCTCACCGTCTTCGCTGCGAAATAGATTTATCTGGACGCTGGTTTGCTCGTCGCGCACCGTGGTGAGTTCAAGAATCTTGCTGGCCGGATTTCCCTCTTCAAGTACCGGGAAAAACTTGCTGTCCGCCAGTTTGATGCCGATAGAACCGGCTCCCATACGCATACCTCACTTGAGAAAACTCTTGAATTTACTGTAGTACGCATCGATTAGTCTTGTCAACGTGAAATGTTGACAGCTCCAGCCACTGGGAGCATAATGTAATGATATGAATGTTAGCATCACGCTCGTCGTTGTCATCATCGTAGCGGCCCTCTCCATTCTTTTACTGTCCTTTCTTGGCAAAAAAAAAGAAACCAAGGCCCCAAAAAAGAAAAAACACAAGGACAGAGCTTCAATAATTCGTGAAGCGACCAAACGACTGTCTCAAAATCCGCGTGATCCGGAAGGCCTTCAGGCCATGGGTTCCCTTCATTATCAGGAACAGGAATGGGAGAAGGCCTATGCCGCCTACGAAATCCTTATCGATATGGCCCCAAACCACGCAAAATTGGACGAATTTGAATGCGCGCTCAGAATGGGCGTTTCAGCCGTCAAAACAAACCGCCTTCAGGAAGCGCTTAAGGGCTTTTTAATGGCCCGAAAACTTAAAAGCGATCATTTTGAGGTTAATTATAACCTTGGCTACATCTGTTTTTTACAAAAAGACTACGAAAAAGCCGCCATGTTCCTTAAACAAGCCCTCCTGGCCGACACCGAAAGCGTCTTGGCCCAACGGTACATGGGATTTAGCCTCCACAAGGCGCATCGCTACCGGGAAGCCCTTGGCTACCTAAAAAAGGCAGTAGACCTTCAGCCGGACGACAAAGAGGCCCTTTTTGCCATGGCAGAATGTTTTTACGAATCAGGAGCCTCCGAGCGAGCCCAAAAAATCTTCTCTCACCTTCGTCCCGACCCCACCCTTGGACCACAATCAGCCCTTTATGCCGGCATCATTCACAGCCAAACCAACCAGGCGGACAAGGCCATTGTTGACTTTGAAATAGGATTAAAACACGAAACCATTCCACCCGAAATAGCGAATGAATTGCGGTACAAAATGGCGGTTACCCTGATAAAGATACAGGATATCTCTCGAGCCCTCTTAACCCTTAAAGACATTCAGCGGATTACCCCTGGCTATAAGGACGTACCCGCGCTCATAGTCCGCTATCAAGAACTGAACCAGAACAAGAACCTGCAAGTGTATCTGCTTGCCGTCCAAAGCGAGTTTATCAACCTGTGCCGAAAGATCGTCATACAGTTTTATCAGGGCGCAAAGGTAAAAATTACCGACATCTCGGTGTTTGCCGACTATTCCGACATCATCGCCGAAATCGACACCCCAAAATGGTCGGACATCGTTATATTCAGGTTTTTCCGTTCTCAGGGAGTGGTAGGAGAATTGTTGTTGCGCGACCTCTATGGACGTATTAAAGACCTGAAAGCCGGAAAAGGCATCTGTATGTCCGCAGGAATTTTTTCGGAAGAATCAAGGCGCTTTACCGAAGGACGCCCCATAGACCTCTACGACAAGGACCGCCTGAACAAACTGCTTAACGCGGTAGATTCTGGAGTGTCACTTAAAGCCTGATCCTGTAAGGACTTGCCCCTTATCGGGGAATAATCACCAGATGACGCTCTTCATGGTCTAAAAACGGCACCTGCACTGGTTTTGACTCCCAGAGTACCCCTTCCCTGCCAAGCGGAGCCATCTCGGCCTCTATCTTGTCCCGTCGTGCCTTCCAGGCGGCCAGGGAGCCTCCAGGACAGACAAGTCGGGAAAGGGCCGTAAACATTGGCGGTTCAAGGGGCCTAAAAGCCCGGAATACCACCACATCATAGGGCCCACTTGCCTTCTCAATCTCGCCTTCAAGTACCGAAACAGTAGAAAGCCTGAGTACCGCACGAAGCCCGTTCAAAAAAGCGCATCGTTTACTCATTCGCTCAAGAAGAAATACCGGAGTCTGGGAAAACAACAGAGCAAGAGGAATACCCGGGAACCCGGCTCCCGTGCCGGCATCAGCCAGAGTTGATCCGGCCTTACGGGCAAGCAGAGCGGCAACCGCCTTCCAGGGGGCAAGACTGTCCAGAATATGGCGAACAATCAAATCGTCGCGGGTATCCGCCCCCACCAGGTCAAACACCGCGTTAAAGAGCTCCAGTTCACCCATGTACTGTTCAAGAAGGGGAATGAGCGAGGTGGCGCCACGGCGCGCGGGGGTTTCCTCGCCCGCCGGGACGTCTTCGCCGGCCAGACCTATCTTTTCAAGGCCTGACTGCAGCAAGGCTCTTCCGGAAAGCGGAAATGACGGAACAGCGCCAACCGTTTTTGCCACGACTAGCGCTTACCCTTTAAAAGGTCTGCAAAGGGATTGTAGGTCATACCGTCGTCTTCCCGTTCATTTCTTGGTTGCCGGGAAGGAGCAGGCCGGCGATCGGGCGGTGCAGAGCGAGAACCAGGTGCAGAAGACGGAGAGCCGTCGCCACGCTTTACCGCCACTACGCGGCGGGGTGTAGCGGAAGTGGAAGAGGCAGCCGAAGCGGAAGCCCCGCTTTTACAGCTCAGGCTTATACGCCTGCGGTCAAGGTCCAATCCGATAATCCGGCATTCCTTTACGTCTCCTACCTTTACCACGTCCATCGGATCCTTAACGTACTGATCGCTCATCTCGGAAAGATGCAATAAAGCGGTTTCCTTGATGCCAATATCAACAAAGGCGCCAAAGTCTACTACGTTCTTGATCTTGCCGGTTACCATCATGCCTTCTTTAAGATCCTCAAAGGCGATAACGCCTTTTTGCATAATCGGCTTGGGGAAGCCGTCGCGGGGGTCGCGGTTCGGTTTTTTCAGCTCGTCAATAATGTCGGTGATCGTCTGGTCTCCCAGCGAGAATTTGGTCTTTATGTCCCCACGCACATCCTGGGTTACGTCCTTTTTCTCCTGCACCAGGGTCCAGACCACCCGGGCTGCCTCGTAGTTTTCGGGATGAACCCAGCTATTATCAAGGGGATCGGGACTTTCAGGGATTTTGAGGAAGCCAGCACATTGCTCAAAACTCTTGGGGCCCATGCCAGGCACCTTCATTAACTGATCGCGCGAGACGATCTTGCCGCCGGCTTCGCGGAAGGCAACTATCTTCTTGGCCAGGGTGCCGTTAATCCCGGACACGTATTTAAGCAAGCTAAAGCTCGCCGTATTCAGGTTCACTCCAACGTTGTTTACCACCGAGCCGACTACCTCGTCCAGGGTTTCCGACAATTTCTTCTGGTTTACGTCGTGTTGATACAAACCAACGCCGATACTCTTGGGATCAATCTTGACGAGCTCGGCAAGCGGGTCCTGCAAACGCCGCCCGATAGAAATGGCGCCCCGGATAGTAAGGTCAAGTTCGGGAAATTCCTCGCGGGCTACATCGCTTGCGGAATACACCGACGCACCGTCTTCATCAACCACGGTATAAAGGACCGAAGGACAATGATCGCCAATCACCTTGGCCACCACTTCCTGAACCTCGCGCGTGCCGGTACCGTTTCCGATAGCTACCAACTGAATATTGAAGTCCTTAATTGCCTTTAAGACGGCAGCCTCGCCCTCGGCAGCCTTATGCTGGTAGATAACAAAGGAGCCCAGATATTTTCCGGTTTCATCCAGGGCCGCGCACTTGGTACCCGTGCGGATGCCAGGGTCTATGCCCAATACCCGCGTTCCCTTAATGGGCTGCTGCATCAAAAGGTTTTTAAGATTCTCGCTAAATACGGTAATACCGTGGTCATCTGCCTTGTCGCTCAAGTCGCTGCGGATTTCGCGTACTACCGCCGGAGAAAGAAGGCGGATCAACCCGTCCTCTATAGATTGTCTGTGGTAGTCGTTGGCAGGAGGATATTTCCGAAGCAAAATGTCGATGGCACCGTCGGTATCAACTTCAATCTTTACGTCTAAGGCCTTGTCCCTCTCGCCGCGGTTAATCGCAAGGACGCGGTGAGGTTTTATCTGATTAAGCGGTTCCTTATAATCCCAGTACATCTGGTACACGCTTGTTTTTTGCGCGCCCTCATCCCCAACGCCAGTAACCACATACTCACCAGTTTTATAATACCAGGCTCTAATATCCGCGCGGTTATCGGGATCCTGGGCAATACGTTCGGCAATAATGTCCATCGCTCCCTGTATGGCCTCGTCTGCGCTATGAACCGATAGCTCTGTGTTTTCTTCGTCGATGCGCACATATTCTGGAGCGGCAGCATCCACCGCGCCCTTGTCCTTTTGTTCCATCAGGTCCGCAAGACTTTCCAGACCACGTTCTATGGCAAGCATGCCGCGTGTTTTTTTCTTTTTCTTAAAGGGAGCCCACAGGTCTTCCAGTTCGGTTAGCGTTGCGGCCTTCATCACATTGGCATGAAGAAGCTCGGTTAGTTTCCCCTGCGTAAAGATGCCTTTGATTATCTCGATTCGCCTTGTTTCCAGGTTATGATAGCTCTTGAACAAGTGGTCCGAATCCCGTACCTGAACCTCGTCCAGGGAGCCGTGTTTTTCCTTTCTGTATCGCGAAATAAAGGGGATGGTGCATCCCTCGGCTACAAGCGAGACAACAGCGGACACCTGAGCCGGCTGTATCTTTAATTCTTCGGCAACCCGTTTAAGGATCGCTACCTCGTTCACTGTTAATCCGTCAATTAATTCCTGGGTAAATTCCATAGGGGGGTATTCTACCGGATTCGCGCCCTGCCGACAAGGGAAAAAGTAAACCTAAAGCTCTTGACAGTCCCTCTGTCTTTGGCAATCATCGCTTCTGGAGTGTACGTGATGTATAAATTAACATATGCCCTGTATGCCACGATTGTAGTGCTTGCTGTGTCGGCCTGTGCCTCTGGCGCCCGCCCTGCCGCAACGTCAACCGGAAAGACTGATTATCGCACTATTACCGACGCGGCTACCCTTGACCGTTTGATTGCCGAACTTTCCATGCAAGGGGAAAATCCCGTCCTGATTGATCTTCGCGATGGTGTCGATTACGAAAGAGCCCACGCGCCCCGCTTCCTTAACGTTCCCAACGCCCGCGCAGGCGAGCCCTTTGCCACCTGGATCGCTCCCTTTCGCAAGGACAAATACATTATCCTTATGTGCTATGGCGGCAATCGAAGCGCCCGTGCTTTTGAGTATCTGGTGGTGTCGGGGTTTACCCGAGTGTGGGATTTCTCTCCCGGCTACGAATCCTACGCCGCCGCGCAGGGCCCATCGTATGTAAGCGAGCAGGGCTCCTGCGACTGTCCTAAATAAAAATTGATTACGCCTTTGTTAGGTGCTCGCGAATTTCATACTCCAGGTCGTAGTACTTGCTACATATCTTGTTGTTTATTCTCAGGCGTCTGAGCACGCGCGTTTGTTCTGTATCCAATATGACGATCTTCAAGTTCTCTTCCACCCGCCGCGCCACCGTTAATGCATGTACAAGGGTAAGCCGTTTCTCCAAAGTTTCGTACCCTTCAAGGCTTACCCTCTTCCACTCATATTTTTTACCGTTAATCCGAAAAAACTGATCGTCTACCCCATACACCCGATACTGCGGCACGGTAGACCCATTAATAATAATGGGCACAATAAGGCACACCGCAATCAGCATAAGTCCCATCGGATCCAACGAACCGTCATACCGCACATGCAAGGGAAGAGACACCATGTAATACGCCCCCCAAAAAAACAAGGCCGTAAACAAAACATTGAACACCAGATACCCATACCTGGGGTAATACTTGTTTGCCGAAGTAGACATCAGATAACTCCTACATACCAAATAAAAGTAAGTAAATAGCTTCAGGCCGTGTGTTAGTCATTTTTGATTCTGTACTTGTTGAAGTATGGGTATATTCAAAAGTTAACTGCATTCCAGTAAATTGGACTGGTATCTCTGTTCCTGGTGTAAATAGGGGTGAAATCATTGTTCCACTAATTGCGGTTCCCATTCCACTGCCAACAAGATAATTGTCTTCATCAAATACGGCTACGGTATAATCCCCGTCTTGAGACAATGATACCGCACGCGCATAATATAATAAAGCAATATAAAGGTTGTTATTCATATCTACAACAATTTCCTGGCCCGGCTCATAAATCGTTTGTGCATCCGATGACCTATAGCGAATTACCGAACTTCCATAGGTTCCGGATACCAATAACCAAACGTCTCCGGTAAAACCCCTCTTTAACTTGCCTTGCCATTCAATCGCAGAGATTGGTTTACCATACCCAATGCAGTGAGGATGCGTCAGGGGATTCTCCAAAGCCCATACTCCATACCAGGATACCTCCCCGGAGAATAAATAGATGGTAACATCCTGCGGGTTTGTAAATGTTTGATTGTAGAAATAGTCACCACTTCCGTCACAGCTAAAAGCCCCTCCAGTTGTCTGGAACAACACCTCATCGTGTCGTTTGGGATTTGAAGCAGTAACCGTTGCCGGGGTGCCGATGGACAGGGTTGGTTGGCCCAGCGGCTGCAGGGAATCTATTGTAGCGCTCTGAGCAAGATAGAGTATGTCGTCTACCAATAGATATATGTACCCGCTTGTTGCGCTGGATGGCTTCCAGAGCGCAGTGCTAGCAGGAGCTTTGAATATTCCCGAAACACTTTCGCCGTTTACTGTTGCGGTATACGTTGCAAGGGCAAGAATGTCGCACACGGTACGCGGCCATATTGTTGTGGAAAAGTCCGCTTCGGTAAGGGCGCGGGACAACACATAGACCGTTGCTGTCTGACCGTTTACTATCCCGCTTCCGGGTAAGTCCAGACGCAGAACCACCCCGTCAGAAACAGACGCCTCACAAGAAAGTCCAAGAGACAAGCCTTGAGATTCTATGTACAGATAACACTCGTCATCCCCATTCCAGGGGGCCGTTACCATCCCGCTTACGCCAGGATCAAGGGGAAAGGACGATAATACGGCAGAAGGCGCAAGGCTGCCATCCGCGCGATACACGGCGGCGGTCATCCCTATGGCTGCGGTATTCTTGTTCAGTATGGAAATCTTGAGGGAGCTTCCCTCTGCGGTAAAACCAGAGAACAGGTTTTTAAGACCAGTAACCCGCACAAAAGATCGATGGAGGCTTTCGGAAGTAAAGGTTACCGTGGAGACTATATTGGCAGTAACGGTGACATTGGTCGCGGGTATCAGGCTAAGCGTCAGGGGAGTCGATCCGCCGGAGCGTACTGTTACTGCCGCTGATATCGCAAAACTTGCAGCATTACCCAATGAACGGTCAAACAGGGTGAGCCCGTCCACGCGCGCGGTTACTACTTCGCGAAACCGCGTATCCGGCAAGGAAAGCACCGAGGACAGCGGCATGCTCGCTCCGTCTACTGTTACCGTCAGATTATCAACAGCCTCGGCTGTATGTAATACGGCAAAGCCTTCATAGGTACCAGACGGTATATCGGTAATTTTTATAACAGAGCCTTGAGCTGTTTGGGTTTGTACTTTGTAAGGGCCATAGTACGGTTTACTCGTTATCCTGCCCAAGGGGCGCACATATACATAGCCGGAGCCCTGAATCACCGCGCGCGTGCCTTCCGCTCCGCTTGCGTCAGTTAAAGCTGGCAATGTTAGCGTTATTGATCCGCCTTCCTTGACGGGTTCAAGGTCCAGGGAACAGGAAAGAACAAAAAGAGCGGCAACAACAGCATACCAAACGTTTTTCATTTCAAACCCCCACAATGAGCAAGAGTGAGGTTTAGTATAGCACGTTTCCCTGTTCAAACCACTAATAGTTGGGATGCAGCATGAATATACCCGATAGGGTCTAATCCCGCGTAAAAAATGCATTTTATACCCGATATGGTATACATTCTACGTAAATGATTGACATTACACCCGATAGGGTACATATTTTATTGATGGAAGAAATTTCAGACATAGCAGTGTTTGTTAAAAGCCGGCGTAAAGCCGCCGGGCTAACGCAAAAGGAGTTCGCCTTCAGGTCAGGCCTTGGCCTCAGGTTTGTCCGGGAACTTGAACAGGGCAAGGAGACCCTCCGCCTGGACAAGGTTAATCAGGCACTCTATATGTTCGGCTTCCGCACCGGTGCGGTACGGATTACTGAATGAATCGGCGAGCACAGGTTTTATACAAAGATACTCCTGCCGGAATCCTCAGCGAAACAGATGAGGGATATGAATTTTATTATCTCCCTGAATGGTTACATCATGAACATGCTATGCCTATCTCCTTAACTCTGCCGCTCTCTATCGAACCATATGTTTCAAAAACACTTTTTCCTTTTTTCGATGGACTAATTCCCGAAGGATGGCTTTTAGAAATCGCGATACAAACATGGAAAATTAGCCAAAGAGATCGCATGGGGATTCTTCTTGCAACAGGTAAAGACTGCATCGGTGCGGTAAGCGTTATACCGGAGGTTGATTGATGAAAGAGGCAGCGCAACATTCACTTTGCCTTTTATGCGGTAAAACAATTCTGGATACACCGCACACAATGAGTTGGCATGTTTCCTGTTGCCGCTCTTTTTTTGGTACATCTATACTTCCGATTATTGATATCACAACTACTAATTTTTCTAACTCCGCCAGAATTTCAATTACAGAAGGTAATACAGTTACCGGTGTACAAAAAAAGATGTCTGTTCATCTTGAAGATACCATGCCGAGAAAAAGACTTACCGTTCAAGGCTTTCCTTCTGGCTATATACTTAAACCACCTGTCGACGAGTTCCCCGATCTACCTGAGCTCGAACATGTTGTGATGTCTCTTGCGGATGCTCTCGGAATTAAAACAGTGCCCCATGCCCTTATTCAGTTACAATCTGGAGAGTTTGCGTATATTACTCGTAGAATTGACCGGGGATTTCCGCAGCAAAAGCATTCCGAGAAGTTTCACATGGAAGATTTTTGTCAGCTTTCACAACGTCTTTCCGAAGACAAATACAAGGGATCTCTTGAGCAATGCGGCAAACTTATCCTTACTCATTCATCTCAAGCAGGTCTTGATGCGGCAGACTTTTTTTTTCGCGCGCTCTTTTCCTTTGTTACCGGAAATGCAGATATGCATTTAAAAAACTTTTCGCTTTTTCTTTCGGATTCAGGATGGATGTTAGCCCCAGCGTATGATTTAGTGCCAACAAAGTTGGTGCTCCCCGCCGATAAAGAAGAGTCCGCCTTACATATAAATGGAAAAAAGAATCACCTTACCCGTCCAGATTTTTACGCACTCGCCAGAAATCTTAAACTTACAGACAAGGCTATTGATAATTTTTTTGCCAGAGCACAATCAATCCCGAAGCACTTTGCACACTTACCAGCGGTAAAGCTTTTGGCACCCCAAAGGCAAAAAGAATTAGAAAACCTCATACAAAAGCGCACAGCCCTCCTGTCGGAGGGCTAGATACAAACGCTTATGATTCTGTAATAACCCAAAATGCCGAGAAAAAAGGAGTCCACACAGAGGAAAGCTCTTCTGTTTGCGACTGATAATTTTCGTCATAATAGTCAATAATAATATTTACCTCAGTATCGGGTTCATACTCCCAAGGATCAATTTCTCCTTCCAGAATAAGGGGAACTACGGCTCCATATTGTACTCCAGGATCTGGATTCTCAAGCATGATCCCGGTGCCCCGTGCCTGATTAGTACCCTCTATCTGAACCTTCACTGTTACCGGTTCTCCTATGCTTGGCTGGTTTGGTAAGCTATTCACCACAGCAAAGGTGATAGCGGGCTTAAAGGTATCGGAAACAAAGGCATAGTTAGTGGTATTTTGGGGATTATATTTATTTAGTGAGACATACGGAATCTGTTGGCCATATTTTTCAGTAACTATTACAAGGTATACCCCATCTGTTGGGTAATCGCTCTTAATCCATCCAGCCCAGGGAATTTCCGAATATTCTCCAGAGTCAAAACTTGCCATACCAACAACCATAGGATGGGAATCTGAAAGAGGTTCACCCCAATGAGTATAATTGGGATCGGTAACAAAATACATTTTTGCATTCGGGATCTTAAAATAATACTCATCCATATCCATTTGCCCCGAAATTTCTATGGTAGGAATCAATGAGACCATCTCCGCGTTCCCAGCATCTACCGTATGGGATGATCCTCCGCTAAAGGTTCCAATATACAAAGGCATAATTGCGTCCATTGTAGAGCCAGGACCTGCAAGAATACCTGACTCGGTCATTAAAATGATTCCTGCCCTAATCGGGGATGACGGCTTCCACATGAAGGAATACTCTTCTTCTGCGTCCTCTCCATACAGCTGAACAGTAATAGAGGAACCAGAAATGAGACCCATACCAACCGCGACTGACTCATAATCTCCAGTAAACAAAGTTTGCTCCGCTCCCATCGGTATAGCAAAAACCATCAGTTCCTGACCCATCACATTTACCGGAAGGTTATTCACCGTTACGGAAATAGCTTCGGAGGGGTTTACTGTTGTGGCGGTTGCGCTTATAGCGAGGGAAGAGCCTGAATAGTCAAGATAGAGGTACACCGCATCCGTGCCGCCCCAGCGGGCGGTCAACGTTGTGGAGGCGCCTGCGGCTACGGTGGAAGAGACAGAGTGAGCGCCGGTAATAAAAGCACCCGTGGGGCCATAGGCGGCTGCATGGTTAAACGTGATACTCGACGAAGACGTGTTGTTCAGGGAAAACTGAATATCTACCGTACCGGTGTACGCAGATAATAATAAAGCGAGCCCCTGAACGCGCACGAACACGCGCTGGGAGCCAGGAGCGGAAGGAGTAAAGGAATAGCCGCCAGAAAGAACGTTATACACATAGGGCGTAAATGGTTCCAAAACCGCCGCAAGGGGATTCTTCTTTCCGGCTTGTATCGTCACGTTTTTTAAAATGGCGCCGCTTGCCTGACCGCCAAGAGCCCTACTGACCACTTTTATACCGGATGAATCTTCTGCCTCAAAGGCTGCCAGGAACTGGGCGTCCGAAAGACCAAAAACGTTTGCAAAAGTTGTTTTGGCGCCGCCAAGGGTAACCTCAAGATCGTCAATCTTATTCGCGCTGTAGAGTAACGCAAGGCCGTCATAGACGCCTGCGGGAATATCAGTAGTTGAAAACTCAGCCGTTCCACCCTGACTCGCGTCTTTGGGAGTTATGGTGTATGGACCCAAATACCCCTTAGGCCCCGTGCCCGCAGGACCGCCAAGAGGACGAATATACAGATAGCCGGAACCCTGCACCACGGCCCGACTTGAACCCTGTGAAGCGGTTGCCGTATACGGGAGCGATGCCATAGTGAGCGACACCGTCGCCTTTCCCGAAGGGGCTGGATCAAGATCAAGGGCGCAGCCCGCAAGGCCGCCCAAAAAGAGAACCGAGATCAAAAAGGCTCCGAGAAGGAAGAAATAACTTTTTTTCATAACACACTCCCTTTTTACAGAGTACCATCAAAAAAGGCACAAGACAAACCATCGTTATTAAATTTACAAAAAAACAGCCTGTCCCGAATCTAAAACGGGACAGGCTATCTCTCATGCACCCTGGTATTGTTTACGGATAGGGAGATTCATACCACTGAGCGCCAATGTTTCCATTCACGATGCCATCCAACGTAGCAGGCAGTACCAGGGTTAGGAAGGACTGAACATAATACAATCCGCCCGCAGAGCCACTAGTAGTTGAACAGCTGGTTATCAAGCCGGATTCAAGAACAATTTGGGCTTCCGTCGAAGCGAATACTCCTCCTGCTTGGTTTTGATCGGAACAATTCCTGATCGTCCCACCAGCTAAATACATGGTTCCATACGCGTTGATCGTTACTCCACCGCCTTCTTGGGCCGTACAGGAAATAATCTCTCCACCCGTCATGCTAAAGGATGGAGTATAACCAGAAACCCCATTTACAAAAACCGCTCCGCCATAATATCCTGCCGAGTCTCTGATGTATCCTCCCAGTTGAACGAGCGCTCCATTAAACTGAACCGTTACCCCGCCAGCTCCTGTAACAGTGTCATTATTATTCCCGCCTCTGATCGTAGTGCCCTCGGCAATTACCATTTCCCCATACAGATCGATAAGCGGTTGCGTTCTGGACACATTATTCCCGTCGATAATGACGTTCGTCAGATAGAGCATTGTATTTGAGCTCACGCTGATTATCTTGTCGCCGTGATCCAGACGGAGTGAATACGGAGTTGAGCCAACAGAGTTGAGCATCACCGTTCCCCATCGGGTTATGGATATTCCGCTTGAGGCATACGAGCTATTCAAGTTGATATCCTCTACAAGATACACATACATGCTCTCTGAAACTTCTTGATCCAGATCGTCCAGTATTTCGTTAAAAGCAATCGCATTCTCTATGGTCTGTCCCAGCGCGTTACCGCGACCGGAATTGGCCACAAAGTAGATCACATCGGTGCTCACATGGGTCAAATGCGCCGAGATATCAAAGCTGACTGGTGAGGTTCCAACCGTCACGGGTAAAAGCCGCTTCTCGGAGGAAATATCTCCTGCATGGGGCATAATGCCGTCTATCTCGGTAACAACGGCTCCATCGGGTAATGATGCATAATTAGTATTTACATCGATAAAGCCCGACACATACCAGACACCGGGACTTACTACCAATTTTGAAGTAGAGCCAATTGAATAGATAGCGCTTTGTCCCTTTCCATTTATATCCAGGGTAAAGACTGCTGTTCCCGCAGGAGCGCCGATGGGGAAGTATTCCGCTTCATCCGGGTCCCATTCAACGGCACTTGCGGGATACACGCCAAGGAGGACCTTTTTCCCATTATAGGTACTACCCTTGTCGACAAGAACCGTCAAAGCCGGTCCGCTATAGGCATCAAAGGAAACCGGAAGGAATGAGCCTTCATATTCGGCATAAAGGTACAGGCGTTTAACCTGACCATAACTTGCCTCCCAGGAAAGGGCCTTGGTTACGGCCCCGGAAGCGGGAACGTCTTTTAAAACGGTTCCATTTTCGTCAAAGAGTATCATGCGGCCAAGGGTAAGGGAGCCTGTCTTTGGAGGCATTACCGTCCAGGTTACCGGCGCGCTTGAAGCACCGGAAGGAAGGGATAATCCTTCTACCGCGATATAACGTCGGGTTAGGCCGGTCGGCTTCCCCGCAACCGCGATTGCAGTACCAGAAGAGAGGTCAACTCGAGAGCCTCCCGCCATGGGGGTAAGCACCACCGAGAGCGAGGTAACCTTTCCCGCGGCTATGGTAACATTCTTTATTAGCTCTCCGGATGCGAACCCGTCAAGCATCTTGTCCATTACGGAGATTTCTTCTCCAACGCCGTCGGTAAGAGGGATAAACGTTGAATCAGGCAATCGCATCAGCTCGGTAAATGTATAGGTTGTGCCGTTGACGCTGGCAGAAAGACCTTCCAGAGTTTCTGTTGCGTAGAGTACGCCGATTCCGTCATACGATCCGGCAGGGATGGCGGAGGTCTTGAAGGTAGCGCCTTCTGTTATCGTATAGGGGCCATACAAGGGCCCAGAAGAGCTAACCGGTCCGCCAAGGGTTCGAAGGTATATATATCCGGTTCCCGGGCTGACGATGCGTCCATTTTGTATACCAGGAGCACTTCCGGTTCCCGAAGCCACTGGCGGAAGGAGGGCCGCAATAGTAAACGACAAGGTCGCTTCACGATCCTTAGGAGCCGGATCAAGGTCAAGCGAGCAAGAAAGCAAACCCGCGACAACACACACCACAAGCGCTGTACGCGCCCACGTTTTCACCTTTTCCATGGCAGTACCTCTATACCGGTAAGTATACCCGTTACTCTGTAAAAAATCCACGAACCACAAGCCCCCGAGCAAAAAAAAAACGGGCCCGAAGGCCCGTTGTAAGGGAGGAGGATTAAGGCTCCATCAGGGGAGCGGTATCTCAACATCATCATTGTGGTTACCCGTAATGATGGATGAGATGTTCCCTTCAGATAGATCGCTAAAAATTCCTCCACTTTTTACAAACAACCCTGCTCCGCTATTAGCAGTATTATTTGTAATCAAACCCTTGTATAGAAAAAATTTCCCCATTGAATCAACAGCAACCCCGCCACCAGAAGCTCCAGTTGCTAAAGCTTTACATCCGGTAATGGTGCCGCCGTTTAAGTACATATCTCCACTCAGGATGAACACTCCTCCACCGGCTCCATCACCACCGGCTTTTGCTTCGCATGCGTTTATAGTTCCACCGTTAAAATAGAATTTTCCTGTTCCACTTATATACATGCCGCCTCCATAGGTAGCTATACAACGTGTAATCTCTCCTCCGTTCATATAAACCACTCCTCCAGTCTTGAGATTTATAGCTCCGGCAGCGCTTCCATTACAATTATTATCTCGAAGTAAAGCCCCCTCTTCTATCATTAGGGTGCCGGAAACATTTATCAGTGCAGACCCAGGAAGATTAGCTCCAACCAACTCTATATTGCTCAGTATTCCTGTACTGTTAGCATTAACAGCAAATGTTGGATTGCCAAAAGATATTGCAACCTTTTTCCTCTCTCCAAACGAGGTAATGAAATAGTTAGAGGTGGTCGTATTATTACCTAGTGTGATTGCCTGACCAAATGCTATATCGCTGACCAGGTAGATGATATTACTATCTTGCGCTTTCCACGTATCCATCAATGTACTTGTCAATGCCGTTGGGCTAGACGCACGGGCTCCGGTGCCGGTTCCGTCCTGCGAGACAAAGTAGACGTAGTCTGTCGAAGGACTGAATTGCGAAGCATTTAGCTCGAAGGTGTGCGGTTTAGAGGCGCTAATCGTAATGCGTTGGTTGTTAATGCTATTTGTTGTAACCAAGTCGTTATAGTGAGGCATGATATCGTTATTTGGGGAAAGAGACGCAGCGCCCGTAATATCGGTGTAATTATTGTTCGTGTCCACAAAGGCTGTAATATAGTAATCGCCAGGGGCCAATATTGCGGGAGTTGCGCTACTGAGCAGATAGGCCTTGGCGGAGCCGGAACCGGAAGCGTCTAGAACAGTAAAGCCTACTGCGACGGGATCGCCAGAGGCATCAAATTCTCCGTTTGTTACATCAACCGTAACCGCGGAGGTAGAGTACACCCCGTAGAAAAGGCGCTTATTGACCGTGGCGGCAGAACCCGTAAAGTTCACCGTCAGCGTGGCAAGGTTGGACTCGTCAAAGGTGCGGGAGAGCGAAAGCAAGAGCTTGGTGGTGCGATATTCAAGATAAAGATAGAAGTCCTGCGAGTCGCCTGAATAGTCGGCAGAAAGAACCTCGGGACCGGAGAGATCCTTGTTTAATTGAAAAGACTTAATAAGAGTGCCCTTATCGTCGTAAAGGGCAGCCACGCCAAGATAGGTGCCGCCAGAGACCGGAGTTATCGTACAGGAAAGCGACTTGACCGGAATACCGTCGGGCGTTTGCACCGAAGAGAACTCGATAAAGCGGCGAGTTACCGAAGAAGCGTCGCAATCGCGACTGAGCGAAAAAACATCGGCGCCCACATCAAGACTGAAAGAGCCCGTCATAGGAACTAACGTAAGAGAAAGACTCGTAACCTTACCTGCAGGGAGAGAGACCTTCTCGATCAAATCGCCCGAAGCAAGACCGTCGATCAAATCGCCCAAAGGATCGCTACCGTCAGGATTATCGGTAACGCGGTTAAACTCATCATCGCTTAACAGCATAATCTCGCGGAAGGTGCGGGACACCCCGTCTATCACCACAGAGCGCGCATCAAGAGGAGAAATCGCATAGATAACCCCGATTGCGTCGTAGGAACCGGAAGGAATAGCGGAAGTCTTAAAAGTAGCACCCGCAGCAAGCGTAAAAGGGCCATAGAGAGGACCGGAAGAAGAAGGGCCGCCAAAGGTACGGATATACAAATACCCGGTGCCAGGAGCTACCGCACGACTTTCCGCCTGTGCGGGCGGAAGAAGAGTAGCAACAGAAAAAGCAAGCGTTGCCTCGCCGGGCTTGGCTGGATCAAGATCCTGAAAACAGGAAACCAGAGAAAGCGAAAGCGCGCAGAGTGCACAAAGCGATACAAAAAGATACTTTTTCATGGCAATACCTCAAGTATCGCAGTATACCATTAACTTTGTAAAAATTCCAATATTCCGGCTTATACCGCTACTAATAGTAGTAAAAAAGCGGCAAAACCCTGTTCCCCCGCGAAATATATTCCGCATACAGGTAGAAGGTCTCCCCTTGCGGAAAATAAAAAAGGGCAGACATCGGCGTGTCCTCGGAAATCTCGCGATTAAAGGTAGCCGTATCAAGGCGGGTGCCATCGGCAGCATAGAGAGAAAAAGTACCCGCGTAAAAGATACCTGCCCCGTCAAAACTGGAAATCATAACATACACCGACTCGGCGCCCCGAGGATCAAGACGAACAAAGCGCTTAACCACCTTACCATTACTGTCCGGACAGGGCGGAGACACCTCGGTGTCCGCAGAATACACAGTCGCGGAAAGAGGCTGCAAGGTAACACGGTGATGAGCCTTTTTTCCGCGAGACACCGTTACCCCCTCCAGCTGAGCCACCGCACCGGCATCCGCAAAAAGATCGCGGCAAACGCGGGGACTCGAGACAGCCTGATACAATTCATCAAAAGAAGAAGAAGGAGAAGGAAGGTCCACCGTAGTTCCCCGGGAAGGGTCTATCGGCTCGGGTAGATAATACAGAGCCAGACGCTCAAAACTGCCAACCGGAAAATCCTTTATGTGAAGGGGAACACGTGGCTGCACCTTATACGGACCAAGGACAGAATCCCCCGTGTGTACATAGAGCACCCCACCTGCGGGAACCACCGGCTCTGTGGTAACAATTTCCAGACCAGAGTCGCTTTTGGGCGGACCCTCGCCGGGAATGGTAGAAAAACTCAGTTCAAGCCCGCCGTCGGACGAACAGGAAAAAAAAGCAAGAGACAGGGCAACAAGACCATATATCAAGGTTCGGTTTTTCATGGGTGAATCCTCCAGATGCTATAACGCGAGTATACCAAAACACATCCTTGCGTACAATCGACACAAAGGCCCATTGTGTATAGTATAGTCACACTATACCGAAGGAGGTTCATCATGCCCGTTAAAATTCCCGCGGCCCTGCCGGCGGCCCGCATCCTTACCGAAGAGAACATCTTTGTGATGGACGACACCCGCGCCATGAAGCAGGACATTCGTCCGTTAAAAATAGCCATTCTGAACCTGATGCCTACAAAAGAAGTAACCGAAACGCAGCTTTTACGCCTGTTGGGAAATACCCCGCTTCAGATAGAAATAACCCTGCTTACCATGGCAAGTCATGAGTCGACTAACACAAGCAAGGAATACCTTGAAGCCTTTTATCGCACCTTTGAGAGCGTAAAAGACACAAAATACGACGGACTGATTATTACCGGGGCACCGGTAGAAAACATGCCCTTTGAGGATGTGGATTACTGGAAGGAAATGACACGCATCATGGACTGGAGCGAAACCCACGTCTTTAGTACCCTGCATATCTGCTGGGGATCGCAGGCCGCGCTCTATCATAAATATGGAATAGACAAACACAAACTGGACGACAAGGTTTTTGGTATCTTTGAGCACCGTGTGCTCAATCCACGACACAAACTCCTGCGCGGTTTTGACGACACCTTTCGCGCTCCGCATAGCCGCCACACGACCATTTACACGCAAGACATCAACAAAATTCCGGAACTTGAAATTCTGGCAGTATCGGAAGAAGCAGGGGCCTTTATCGTCGCCAGCAGAGATGGCAGAGCCGTCTATGTGTCCGGTCATGCCGAATACGATGCGGATACTCTTTCGCGCGAATACCTGCGGGATATCAACAAGGGTCTTAAAATCGAAGTTCCCCGAAACTACTTTCCCGGAGACAACCCGGAAAAAAATCCTCCCGTTACCTGGCGCGCCCATGCCAACTTGTTGTTCGTTAACTGGCTGAACTACTTTGTGTACCAGGAAACCCCGTACGACATCGAGGATATCCACTAATTACTGCTCGCAGGATTGTTGGTAATCCTGCAGGGCAGTTTGCTTAACGGAAAAAAACATAAGCAAGAGAAACAAGAGCTAACAGTAACAATGCCGGCCGCAGGGCGCGATCAACGTGACCCGCGTGCGCGACACGTCGAGAGCGGGCTAAGGCTGAATGAAGGCGCCTGAGCACATCCAGCTCCGCCCCGTGTTCCCGGCTAACCGCGAGCGGGAAAGCGCGCAAAAGCCGCAGGCTTGCATCCCTGGCGTCAAGGCGAAGCCGTTCCCGCAAGCCTTCCAGGTTTTCCCGTATATCAAGATCACCAAGTCGGTCAAGGGAATCTTTAAGCGAGGCAAGACGCGATTCAAAGCCGGAAAGATTCCTGAGGGTAAAGCTCAGGTCAACGCATACCGCGATCGATACGGCAAGAACTCCTCCGTCCAAAACAACGGACGGAAGAGAGCCAATAAGAAGCAATAAAAAGGGATGCAACACACGAAGGCCAAGGACTCCCATCACCCCAAACAACAGAGAATTGAGCAGGCACACCCGACCGTGCAGATTAAAGCGAAACGATGAATAGTCCCACCATCGGGTCCTGAAGGCAGTTTCCAAAAACCATCCAGTTGCATATTCAATCGCGCTTGTTATCAAGGTCGCGGCAATAAAAAGGGTGATGATAGAATGAGCGAATGGCTCCAATAAAAAAACAACCGCAAGGGCGCCAAATCCATATACCGGACACAGCGGGCCACGGAGAAAGCCGCGGTTTACAAACCGGCGTTCAAGAATGGAGCAATAGATAACCTCGCACACCCATCCAACAAAACTATAAGAAACAAACAGGGCAATTAAACGGGACAAAGACACCAGACACCTCCTTGTACAGCTCAAGGATATCTCCATTGGCAATTTTTTGGTATAGTCTACCATATGAAACGAAGCGAACCTTTTTCCGTGCTCTATATTGACGATCATCTGGTCGCCCTGAACAAGGCGTCCGGATTACTGGTAGCCCAAGACCGCTGGGATCCCGATGTGCTGCGCCTGGACAACCTTGCGACCGAACGCATCTGCACCGATGGGCAGCGGCTCTATGCCGTTCACCGTATCGACAAGGATACCTCGGGTCTGGTTATTTACGCCCGAACAGAAGAAGCCCACCGGACCTTGAGCATGGCTTTTCAGGAGCGGGAAATTCACAAGAGCTATCACTGTCTGGTTCATGGCCGGCCTGCCTGGGATGAAACAGAAGTATCTATTCCCCTGCGCATTGATGGAGACGAGCGCCATCGCACCGTACGCGACCGCAAGGGGAAAGAATCTGTAACCCTGTTTAGATATATTGGCCCGGCAGGTCCGTATAGCTGGATAGAGGCACAACCGGTTACCGGCCGTACCCATCAAATCCGGGTGCATCTGCAACTGTCGGGGCTTTCTATCGCCTGTGATCCACTGTATGGAGATGGAGAGCCGCTCTATCTTTCCAAAATAAAACGCTCCTGGCGAGGAGACTCGTTTGAGGAGCGCCCGCTATTGGATCGCCTTGCCTTGCATGCCTGGAAGATGAAGTTGAATCATCCGATAACCGGCGAACCCCTTGAGCTATGCGCGCCGTATCCTAAAGATCTGGATACCACCCGCAAGCAACTGGCAAAGATTTTTAAGACCGATCCGCTCGGTCCTTTAAGCGAATAATAATGGCGCCGGTTTTACCGTCCCGCTCCAGATGCCGCATGTCCGGACGGGGCAGGTCCACCAGAGAACCTGAGGCGCAGTCCCGCAAAAAATCTGCGGCGCGATAAGAGCCGCACACCAAGAGCATGCCAATCTCGCTGCACGCATACCGCCCGGTTTGAAACTCCGGAAGGCGTATGGGATCCGACATGATTCTGGCCGGCATGGCTCCAAATGATTTTTTAAGGCGACTGACCACTGCACGCGAAGAAAGCTCTTCGACCACGCTCTGTTGTTCTTCCTTTGGAGCGGAGCGAACGGCATGAATAAACGAAAGGGCCGCCCGGTCCTTGGAAAGCCCTGCATCCTCGGACAAAGAGTGAAGTCGCTTGGGTGCATCCTTGGTATCAAAAACAAAATGACACCACTTGCCGCCCCTTTGTCCGGGAAAAGGACAGGGCCCATCGTGAGGGCAGGGAGCGACAGGAGCAAAGCCCAGACGAGACAAGGAATCCCGTAAAAGGGAGATAAACCGGGCGGCGAATGGAACGCCTGGTTCTATAACGAGGACCGAGGATTCTTCGTCCGCATAGCTGGAAAGCTCCCGGGCATAGTCTTTAGCAAGCGCTTCAAGCGGCCTCTCTTGCCCTTCGATAAGCTCGTTAAACATATTTGCACACATAACCGTGGAAACCCTGCGTTTCAGGGTGGTTCCAAACTCACCGCGAACGCGCACAATTTTCCAGGGACTGCCCCCCGTTTTTGCCACGTACTGCAGATATAACTCTTCTCCTGCTGCAAGGGCGTTTTGAGAAAGATCGAGGCAATACCAGGTGAGCTCTTTGTCCCGTAAGTCAGGCCGTGCTATCCACAGGGCAATGGGAACCGTAAGCGGCCCACTGCCAATATCTGCAAGGACAGAACCCGACTCTAGCGTTAGTGGTAGCGAAGAAAAAAGACGGGTTAAGCGAACAAGGTTCCACCACTGATAAAATCGGACATACGCGCTTATGGAAGCGGGATCGTTCATATACCCAAGGCGGCGATCAGATCGCTCATCGGTAAGGTTGTGCGAAAGCTCCCGAATTATTCCGGGAAGCTGCTGAATTTTTTTACTATCCAGAGGGAGCGCCGCCTGTGCAATATCAAAAAAGGCGTCCAAGAGGGCGCGAGCATCGCCTGCGGGTTGGGTAAATACATGGCCAGAGACAACAGGCGGCGTAAAGGGAAACCGGGGCGTCTTTCTTTCTTCCGCCCGGGGCTTCCGTACTGTGCGTTCAATATGGGGGGCAGGCCCTTCGCGGTGAGGGGCCTTTTCGCCTTCCGTCCCGCGTTGCCGTGAATCCGATCTTGGTCGAGCGGTCGGTTCGTTTCGTTTTCTTCCCCGACCTTTTTTCCCGGTAGCTATGTTTTCCCAAAAGGGCTTTTTTTCTGTGTTGTTTTCGTCAGTCATTCTGTCTTTCCTTGTTATCTGTGTGAGTCCCCAGACGGCGAACCGCCTGAAGCGCGTCTGTAAGCCGATCGCGAATCGCTCGTATCTCCTCGCGCGCGTCATTTAACGGGACAGAGGTAAGCTCCTTGATGAGCCGCTCTCCTGCCCCCTCCAATGTGTATTTTTCTTCCTGTACCAGATGTTGTAATCGGCGGATCAATTCAAGGTCCCGCTCTCCGTACACCCTGCGGCCCTGATCGTCTTTGCGCGGACGAATCAGCGGAAGGGCCTCCTCCCAATAGCGAAGGACATGGCTTTTAAGCCCGGTTATTCGCTCTATCTCTCCGATCGAGTAGTCTGCCATTGCTCCTCCCCGTCCAGGACCTAGCGCTCCCGCTCCTCCCATTTTCGGCGGCTTCCCTTTACTTCAAGAACAACAGGTATTTCGTCAAAACCCAAATCCTTGCGAATACGGTTTCGTAAATAGGATATGTAGGATTCGCTGACAGCCTCGGGCCGGGTGGCAAAGGCAAGAAACTTTACCGGGTTAGCTTGCGTTTGTACCAGGTAGCGAATCTTGAATTTATTCATACGTCCCTGCGGCGGCGGGGAGGCGGTAATCCAGTCGTTAAGCGCAAGGTTCAAGGCGGAGGTATCCACCCGACGAGATAGTTGCTTCCACAGACGAAGCGCCGTGGACAGAAGCTCCGAGATTCCTGTTCCGTTAAGCGCGGACAGGGATAGAACCGGAGCCCATTCCATCTGCCCAAAGGAAATGCGCAGATTGCGTACTGCATCCTTAAAGGTCTTGGGGCTGCCATCCATGGTATCCCATTTGTTCAGCACGAAAATGACTCCAAGCCCCTCGTTGGCGGCGTGCGCGATTATCTTTTTATCCTGGTCGGCAAGTCCTTCCTGTGCATCTATCATGTGTATAACGATATCGGCGTGCTTAAGGGTCTTGATTGCGCGATTTACGGAATAGTATTCGATGTCTTCTTTAACCCTGCTTTTTTTGCGAATTCCGGCGGTATCCAGAACGCGAAAGCGCGTTCCTTTATGGGTAAAGTCGCCTTCTACTACGTCCCGGGTTGTGCCGGCAATGTCGGAAACGATGGAAGCTTGGCGCCCGGTTAAACGGTTGGACAGGGTGCTTTTGCCGGTGTTTGGTTTCCCCACTATGGCCAGCCGAATAATTTCTTCCGGCGCTCCTTCTTCCACCCGGGAAAAATCAAGGCGTGCGGTGATGGCCTCGGCAAGCTCGGTTATATTATCCCCATGCTCGGCACTGACAAAATGCACCTCGGTAAAGCCGTACTGCAAAAAGTTCCAGGCATCTGCCTCGCGTCGGCCGCCCTCGGTCTTATTAACGGCTACGACGAGCTTATTCATGTAAGGCCTGAGCAAGGCAATAAACTCTTCGTCTTCGGCAGTAGCCGCTCCGGCTTCCAACACTAATAAAATCTCGTCGGCGTGCTTAAGCGCCTGAAGGGTTTTTTCCACAACCAGGCTATCCATTACTGCGGAGTCGGTGCCTTCTTCCCGGTCCAGCTTAAAGCCGCCGGTGTCCATAATTCTGCACGGCTTATCGTTGATAAAGGCTACGTCTTCGATCGGGTCGCGCGTTACGCCCGGGGTGGGATCTGTAATGGCGCGACGCCGCCTGAGGAAACGATTAAAAAGGGTTGATTTTCCTACGTTGGGTCTGCCGACGATAACGATAAGGGGCAGATTGCGATACTTTCTGGAGCGGTCAAATACGGGATCGGCAAGGCCGTCCTCGTCAATGTGTTCATTCATATGTCTTAAGTCGTTCCTGTACGAGTTTACGTATCTCGCGTGCGGCGGACAGCTCCATAGCTGCCTCGGCGCATTCCACTGCGTCGGCAAGCGACGCTCTACGAATCAATTCCTTTACCGCGCTGATACGGGAGGAAGCCATACTAAAATTGCGAAGTCCCATACCCATTAGCAGGAACACCGAGGCGGCATCTCCCGCCATTTCTCCGCACATCGATACGTCGGTATGTGTCTGTGTACCGGCATCGATGGTTTTTTGAATCATCCTTAAAACCGCAGGATTAAACCCATCGTACAAATGCGCTACCAGGGTGTTTTCCCGGTCGCAGGCCATGGTGTACTGAATCAGGTCATTCGTGCCGATCGACATAAAATCTGCCTTTTTGGCCAAGAGGTCCGCGCACACCGCAGCAGCCGGGGTTTCTATCATTATACCGGTTTTTATCCGTCGGTTATATGCCTGTCCACGCCGCTCGCATTCGTTTTTTGCCTCTTCCAATACATCAAGGGCAGCATCAAGTTCTTCCACATTAGAGATCATGGGAAACATGATCCTGACATCCCCCTCCGCACTGGCGCGAAGGATTGCCCTGAGCTGGGCGCTAAAAAGCTCGCGCCGATCAAGGCAAAACCGGATAGCCCGCCAGCCAAGCAAGGGATTCTTTTCTGTAAGGGAAAGTTGTTCCCCTATCATCTTGTCGCCGCCAGCGTCCAGGGTACGAATAACCAGAGGTGTGTCCTTAAGAAGACGAGCAGCCTCCAGGTAAGAAGCGAGCTGCGTTTCCTCGTCCGGTAGATTAAGCGAACCCATAAACAAAAACTCGGAGCGAAAGAGGCCTACGCCCTCTGCCCCCTCGGCAATGGCGTCCTCTGCTTCCGCAGCAAGGGCGATGTTCGCTCGCAATACCATGCGCGCACCGTCGCGGGTAACCGAGGGTGCGCGAATCCGCGTTTCTTTTTCCTTTCCGGATTCACCCGGCGCCGCGCTTTGAACACGGTAGGCGGAGAGCTGTCCGGTGGTAGGAGATACAATGACCAAGCCATTATCTGCATCCAGGATGACGGTCTGTCCGTCTTCAACCTGGGAGGCAAACGAGCGAACGCCCATTACCGCCGGTATGCGCCAGGAGCGGGCAAGGATAGCCACATGACTGGTAGCCCCGCCTTCTTCCAGAATAATGCCGGAAATTCCTGAATCCTTAAGCGACAAGGCTTGCGAGGGTTTTAGATTACGGGCCACCAATATGGTTCCCGGAGGAATAAAAGTGGTAGTAGAAGACCTTTTTAAGCCTTTGCCCTGTGTTCCGTGTCGCAAGGCCGCAACATGGCTCATTACCCGGCCAAAGGCATCCTCGATATCCACCGCCCGTTCGGCCAGATACGCATCGCCGGTGGAGCGAAGGATTCCCGAAGATTCTTCTACCGCGTCTTGAAGAACTGCTTCCACGTTAAGTAAACGCGTCTCCAAATCCCGCTTGATGCGGGGAATAAACTCAGGATCAGAAAGCATCAACAGATGCGCGTTAAGGATTTCGCTTTGTTCGCGATTACGATCGTCCAGCAAGAGAGTAATTTCCCTGCGAGAGGTTTCCAAAGCAGTATCAAAAAGGCTCCATTCGGCGTCCACAGCCTCGCCGTTGATGGGATATCGGGATATTTCTGCGGTATCTTCGTCGGGAAAACAAAACACGGGACCAATTGCAATGCCCCGAGACGCCGACAAGCCTTCAAGCTTTCTCACGCCTTCCACTATAGCGTAAAAACCCTCCCTTGCATACACGGGAAAATCGGCGTATCATGGGGCCATGGCGGACAAAAAGAAGAAAAAATCTGCATCCCTGGGTTGTCTATTCTGGATTGCCTTTATCCTGCTCATCCTGGTTCTGTTCTTCTTTAACCGGAACAATATCCGTTCTGTTATGGAAAAAACCGGCGCGGCAGAATTGATCTCCGGTCGATCAAAAACGGAAACCCGAGACACTGGACCCGAAGGCCCCAAAATTCCTGACATTACTACTGATACTCCCAAAGCCCCGGAAGAACCCCTGGTTGAACGCCCCGCCCTGGAGGCAGAGAGGCCGGTAGCTAAAACCGAAAAACCTGCCGAAAGCCCCAAACCGGTTGCCGAAAAACCTGCGGTTACAACCGAGAAAACCGAGGTAAAACCTGCGGTTAAAAAAACGGAAGCGGTAAAAAAAGAGGAGCCCAAGGCAGCACCTACCCGAAAGGCCACCCTCTTTTTTGTGTCTATCGACTCCGATGGCCGCATCCTGCGACGAGAAATTTCGCGCCAGATTGCCCAAAGCGACTCTCCGCTATCCGACACAATTAAAACCCTGCTTAGGGGAACCACAGCAGAAGAATCCAAAAAAGATATCCGATCGCTTATTCCCGGAGGAACCAAGCTTCTTTCGGCCACCGTTAAGGACGGGGTTGCTACATTGAACATGAGTGAGGAATTCCAGTTTAACCAATACGGTATAGAAGGATATTTAGGGCAACTTGCCCAGGTGGTTTTTACCGCCACGGCCTTTCCAACGGTTACATCAGTTCAGTTCCTGATAGACGGCCAACGCCGGGAATACCTTGGTGCAGAGGGCGTCTGGATTGGCACTCCTCTTTCTCGCGACAAGTTTTAGACTGTTTCCTCGATTACTTCCACTCTTCGCACCGATATAGCCTTGCGGGTTTCCGGATCTATATAGACCAGAAGCCCGCGCAGGGCGCCTGCTCCTTCGGCAGCCTCCATCCGGTACAGTACCTGGGTAATATTTCTCTTTATGGAAATCTCCGGCGCAGAACCAATAACCGACCGCCAGGGTCCGGTCATGCCCAAATCGGTAATATAGGCGGTGCCGCCGGGCAACACCCTTTCGTCCGCTGTTTGCACATGAGTGTGCGTCCCAGCTACCACCGAGACCTTCCCGTCGAGCATCAGGGCAAAGGCTTCCTTTTCCTGTGTTGACTCTGCGTGAAAATCAACCAGGATCATCGCCCCAGAATCCTTGAGCGAAAGGGTTTCCAGGGCGGTGCGCATATACACAAAGGGACAGTCAAGGGCGGTCATATCTTCCCTACCTTGAACATTGAATACCGCAAAGGTATGTCCGTTTTTTTCGTAGATTCCCATGCCATGACCAGGAAGGGATTCTTCCGCGGTAAGACCCCGGGAAGGAAAGTTTGCAGGACGCAATACCGCCGGGTTTACATCAAGAACCGGCCAGTGATCCCGTTTTTCAAAAGAATGATTGCCACCGGTTATCACATCGGCGCCGGCTGCAAGGATTGCTTCGGCGTCTCCTGAGGAAAGGCCAATACCCCCAGTCGCATTTTCACCGTTGATAACACAAAAATCAATGGATTCTCGCTCTATAAGCTTGGGTAGTAGATTGGTAACCGCGCGTACGCCTACGCTCGCGCACACATCCCCGGCCAGAAATACGGTGCACAGATTATTCTTCATCGGTATAAACAGCAGTGCGAAGGCTTTGAATAATGCCACCCCTCCAGGGGACCTTTCGATCTTCCAGGGCTTTTACGGATCGTTCAATATCGTAGGGAATTCGGACAATCTCGAAGGTGGCGTCATCTTCGGTAAGGTGAACAATACCGAACGAGGCTCGATTATCGCGGTCCAGGGGCTTACCCAGGCTTCCGGGATTAAAAATGCGCGCCTTGCCTACAGTCTGATTCCGGGGAACATGGGTGTGACCGCAGATATACAGGATGCGCGACGTGGTGTCTATTTTGCTTTCGTCCAGGGTTTCTTCGTCCGAGCCATGGCGGCCGTGAATAAGATCACATTTCCAGGAGAGCGCTTCGAAGCGATGGCGAGTGTGTAAATTTTTAAGCCATTCGATGCTTTGGGGAGAAAGCTGTTCACGAGTCCAGCGACAGTGGGTTACCCCTTCCGGACTGCCAAAATAGGGATTATGATCAAGGGCGTGTTCATTGATGATATACCGATCATGATTGCCGGATAAAAACACCTGTGCGGGATAGGTTTTGAGCAGGGAGACAGTTTCTTCGGGAAAGGGACCAAGATTAACGTAATCGCCCAAGAAGAAGACCGGTTCGCCGGAAAGACCATGTGAGGTCAGGTAGGAAAAGAAGGCTTCCAAGGCCGGTAAGTTGGAGTGAATATCAGAAGCCAGTATGAATTTCATTAAGGCTCTATTCTAGCCTACTTCCGAAGGGAATTCAATCAAGGAAAGAGAAGAAAACTTCCAGCCCCTTGCTTGCGCCTTTGGACGACTGTATAGTGGCTATATGCACCGATGTAAGCCAGTTGCCTCCATCCCCCTCCTTCTTTCTTTCGTCCTCCTTGCCTCGTGCATGGCTAAAGGCCAACACAGCACCTCTAATGCTCCTTTGGGCATGACTAACCCGCCTGAACGGATTGTTTCACTCGCACCGGCAACCACTTCGATTATAATTGCCCTTAACGCGACAGACCGGCTTGTCGGCGTGGACTCATGGTCCGCCAAAACGCACAAGATTCCCTCCACCATTCCCCACTTTGACCTTATACGCCCGGACGCGGAAACACTTATGGCTCTTGAGCCCGACGTGATCCTTCTTTCCAGCTTAACTGGAGAGGGAAAGCCGGAAAAAAGCCTTTCTCCCCTTATACTGCGGGGCATCAAGATAGAGATATTCCATACAAGTGAAAACCTTGCGGATGTTTTTGCCGATATACAAAGAATCGCGGATCTTCTTGGCTACTCATCAAAGGGGCAAGATCTTGTTCACCGACTAACGGACGAGGTAGAAGCGATTCGCGCTTCTGGAGCCGCGATACCGGAAGAACAGAGAAAGACCGTTTATTTTGAACTATCACCGGCGCCCGCCCTCTATAGCTTTGGCTCTGGGGTCTATCTTGATGAGCTACTTTCCATCGCGGGCGCGCACAATTGCCTTGCCGACAAAACCGGGTGGCTTGCCATAAGCGCGGAAGAGATTCTTGCCCGCTCCCCCGATGTAATCCTTACCAACACCGCCTTTATTGACGACCCGGTGCACGAGATACTCAGCAGGCCTGGATGGACCCACATTCCCGCGGTACAAAACCATGCAGTGTACAAAATAGACAGTAACGCAAGTTCCCAACCCGGCCCCGATGTTCTTGTTGCCCTGCGGGAAATTTACAAGGCGGTATACCCCAATGGTCCCACACCCTAAATCGCGCGCTGTTTCCCTCCTTGCCCTGTCCACTGCGGGCTCTATCTCTTGTATGCTCCTCGCCCTCGCGGTTGGAACGGTCTGGATATCCCCTCGGTCGCTTTTCTCCGCCCTGTCTTCGCTTAACTCACCCGAACCCTCTTTGGAAAAGGCCATTATTCTTTCTCTCAGGCTGCCCCGGGTACTCCTTGCCTTTGCCGCAGGGGCTGCCTTTTCCGTTAGCGGGGCAGCGCTCCAGGCTGTGCTTAAAAACCCCCTTGCCTCCCCTTTTACCCTTGGTGTATCCGCCGGTGCATCCCTTGGCGCTGGCTCGGTAATTCTTTTTGGACTAAGCTCCTCCCTTGCCGCCGCAAGCGGTATCCTTTCCCTTGCCAGCGCGCCTCTTGCGGGTTTTTTGATGGCAATGCTTACTGTTGGTATTTTGTTACGTTTTTCTCGCGCCGTAGATCCAGACCTTTCGGGCACTACGGTTATTCTTGCGGGAATGGTTATATCGCTCTTCCTGAACGCTCTGCTTACCCTTGCAACCGCGCTCTCCCGCGAAAGTGTCCAACGCCTTGTGTTCTGGCAAATGGGCAGTTTTGCCCTTAAAGGTCCCTACGCGGTTGTGGTGGTGTGGGTTACTGCGCTCGCGGGCATAAGCCTGCTTAGTCTCTTTCATCGCGAGCTGGACATCCTTACCTTTGGAGACGATGAAGCTGTCTCCCTTGGCGTTAACTCAGGGCGAATGAGGGTAATTCTTATAGCTATTTCGGCGGTTATGACGGGTACCGCCGTTTCCTTTGTGGGAGTTATTGGCTTTGTCGATCTTGCCGTTCCTCATGCGGTGCGCCGGATCGCAGGTCCCGCCCATAGATTACTCATACCCCTCTGCGCCCTGTGGGGAGGAACCCTGATGGTGGCGGCAGACCTTATCGCGCGGATTGTCCTTGCCCCTACAGAGTTACCGGTAGGCGCCGTCACTGCCTTGTTGGGAGCCCCCTTTTTTGCCCGTCTGTGGATGCACGCAGGACGGAGGGATCGATGAACACCAGTAGCGCTAATTCTGTAATAACGACGAAGCAGCTCTCTGCCGGATACGGTCCAAAGGGTCAGTCCCCGGTGCTTAAGTCGCTTGATCTTTCAATACCCTCCGCTTCCCGTGTCGCCATTATTGGCCCCAATGGGTCGGGTAAAACCACCCTGCTTCGGGTTATTGCAGGGGTCCTCCCGTATACGGGCTCCCTTATTCTTACAGATCGTCAAGGCAGGGAAACAGAGCGCTCAAGCGTTTCGGGACGGGAAGCTGCAAAAAAAATAGCGTTTCTTGCTCAAATTTCATCCTCGTATTTTCCCTATACAGTGCGCGAGGCCACTCTGATGGGTCGCTACGCTCATCAAAGCGCATCCTCTCTTGGCGGCTTTTCTTTCGCCGACAAGGCGGTGGTTGATCAGGTGCTTAATGAGTGCGGACTTACTGAACTTGAACACACCCGCCTTGCAGAGCTCTCTGGCGGGCAGCTCCAGAGGGTGTTCTTGGCGCGAGCCCTTGCCCAACAAGCCGAGATTCTCCTCCTGGACGAGATGACCAATCATCTTGACCTGTATTATCAACTTGAACTTATCGACTCGATCCGGGAAAGGACCCGGGACAACACAATCCGTCTTGCCCTTGGGGTATTCCACGACATTAGCCTTGCCGTTCGTTTTGCAGAAACCCTGATTGTGATGGACAGGGGAACAATTGCCATTGCTGGACCGAGCGCACAAGTAATCCGTTCTGACCAGATAAATCAGGTGTACTCCCTTAACGTGTATGAACAGCTATGCTCTCTTTCCCGGGGAATCTAATAGAGCTTTACGGCTTCTGTTATCTTTTACAAATCAGGAAAAATCTGATATGGTGGAGACATGGTACACCGCATAAAGAATGAAATTCCGATCCTTCACGAAAGCGTCTTTGTAGCCCACAACGCAGAAGTTGCTGGCCGCGTGCGCATGGATGAAGGTTCGTCGGTCTGGTTCGGCGCGTCAGTTCGTGGTGATATAGCGCCCATCGAAATCGGAAAAGACTCCAACATTCAAGATGGAGCGGTAGTCCATTGCGACACCGACATCCCCTGTGTTATCGGATCCGGGGTAACCATTGGTCACGGCGCCATTATCCATTCGGCTACCATTGGAAACAACAGCCTTGTTGGCATGGGCGCGGTTATCCTTAACCAGGCAATGATTGGCGAAGATTCCATCATAGGCGCCATGTCCCTGGTCACGAGCGGGAAATCCTTCCCTCCCCGTTCCCTTCTTATGGGAAGTCCCGCAAAGCTCGTCCGCACCCTTACCGACGAAGAAGTAGAAAAGAACCGCAAAAACGCCCTGCACTATCGCTATCTTGCCGCATCGGCAATGAACGACTATCAGGACGCGGAGACGGTGTGACCTTAAAAACGATCATCGAGGAATTGCCGGCGCACCTGGTGTGGGGCCCGCAAGGATGGCAAAACATCGCCATTACCCGCGTTATCGCCGGCGACTTGATGAGCGACATTTTAGTGATGGTGGAAACCGAAGCCCTCTTGGTTACCGGCCTTGCCACCGATCAAAGCGTACGTTGCGCAGACATGGTTGGCGCAAGCGCAGTCCTTGTGGTCAACGACAAACTCCCCGATCCATCGATGCGACTTCATGCTGAGGCTGCAGGGATTCCCGTCCTTGCCACCCCCATGCCGCTTTTTGAAACCTGTGTAACTCTTAACTTTTTAATGGACAAGCATGAATCTTAAAATTGATAACCCTCCCGATTTTATTGCGCGTCTTGCCGCCGGGGAAGGCCCCCTGGGGCCATTAGTATCCCTGACGCTGAGCGCACCTAAAAAAGGAGAACTACCCCATGGAGAGCGGATAAGGATTCGCGCCCTCCCCGCAAGCGACTCAGCCTTTCAAAAAGAAACAATCCGGGACAACAAGGCCTTTCAGCAAAATCTGAGCGCTCCAGAGCTCTCGAACTTTGTGATAGAAGTATTCCCGTCGCTTTTTAAGCGAGCCGAAGCCCAGTGCGCCCAAGGGACCATCAGTTTTTTATCCAACCGAAAAGGCAGTCTTACCGCCCTTATTCGGGAAGAAGCTACCTGCCGCAAGGCAAGCGCTCATAACCGGGAAAAAAAATATCTGTTGTCCGAGGACGACCCCGTTCCTTTTTTAGTAGACCTTGGGGTGATGACGGCCGAGGGCCATCTAATAAAGGCGATGACCCCAAAATTTCGCCAGATAAACCGCTATCTGGAATTTATTGACGATATCATTGACGAGGTAGTCGCCGGGCTGGACGAAAACAGGGTTCTTGAAGTAGTGGATTTTGGCTGTGGTAAATCGTACCTCACTTTTGCCACCCATCACTTTCTTACCAAGGTTCGGGGCATACCGGCGAGAGTAACGGGGCTCGACCTTAAAAAAGACGTAATTGACCATTGCCAGGCTCTTGTTCAACGCTATGGCTCTTCCGGACTACGTTTTTTAACCGGAGACATTGAACACTACAGCTGTAACAGCCCGCCCGATGTCGTCATTAGCCTTCATGCCTGCGATACCGCGACCGATGCGGCCCTGGCGAAGGCTGTCAGTTGGGGGTCCAAGGCCATTTTCGCCGTTCCCTGTTGCCAACATGAACTTAACGCCCGCCTGGCCGAAAAGGACACATCCAGTCCAGCGGAACAAGAGCTGGCGTATGCTCTTAAACATGGGCTTGTACGCGAGCGCATCGCAGCCCTTCTTACCGACGCCTCCCGGGCGGCTGTGTTGGAACAATATGGATATCGCGTTCAGCTTCTGGAGTTTATCGATATGAGCCACACGCCAAAGAACATCCTTATCAGGGCAATAAAAAAGACACAGACGCACAGTATACCCACCCGGGCATGCCGCCCCTTTGGTAGAGAGCTGTCTCTTGAACGGCTTTTAGGTGGGGACAAGGAATAACGATATGTCACGTATTTTGGTCGCCATGAGTGGTGGAGTAGACAGCTCGGTAGCTTGCACTTTATTAATGGATCAGGGACACGAGGTTTCTGGCTGCACCCTTGATTTGTTTGATCAATCCGTTTCCGGCTCTGCTCAACCCTGTCCGGCAACAAAGGCTATTGCCGACTCACAAAAAGTTGCCCAACGGCTTGGTATAGAGCATCGGGTCCTCACCATTCATGGAATATTCCGGGAGCAGGTAATCGACAACTTTATTCAAACATACCTGGATGGCGATACCCCAAACCCGTGCGTACAATGCAACCGCCACATAAAATTCGGCGCCCTGATAGACGAAGCGGTACGGCTCGGCTTTGACTCGATCGCAACAGGCCATTACGCCAGAGTCCGCAAGGACGAGCGAACCGGCAGGTATCTGTTGCAAAAAGCTATTGATCCGGCAAAAGATCAAAGCTACGTATTGTACTCCTTACAACAAGACCAGCTTGCCCGCGCAGTTTTTCCCCTTGGCGGAATGAGCAAGGCAGAAGTGCGATCCATTGCGGCACGGGAAGGATTTGAAAGCGCGCACACCGGAGAAAGCCAGGACATCTGTTTTTTACCCGATGGAGACTACGCCGGATTTTTGGAGCGGGAACGCCCCGAGGCAATTACCGAAGGAAACTACCTTGATGTACAGGGCTCTATTATTGGACGTCACCGGGGCGTAAGCCGCTACACCATTGGTCAGCGTCGCGGCATTGCAATTGCCCTTGGATACCCGGCCTATGTGATTGATAAAAACGCGCACGATAACACCGTTACCCTGGGCGAAAGCGCGTATCTATTTGCCAGCGCCCTGTTTGCCCGTGATGTATCTTTTATTCCCTTTGAACACCTGGAAGGGCCACTTAGATGCACCGCCCGAATCCGCTATAACCAGGGAGAACAACCGGCTACCATATACCCCTGCGAAAGCGATATGGTACGAGTCGTCTTTGACGAGCCCCAACGAGCGATCGCGAGCGGTCAATCGGTGGTGTTCTTTGATGGAGATCTTGTGGTGGGTGGGGGAATCATTGCCGGAATAGATCGGTCCTCGCTTACTCGTCCGACTCCTTGACCGAGAGTTGAGAAAACACGATTCCCTGATTGGTGGCCATGGTCCTAAGCGTATTCGCGGTTTCGGATAGATGACTTCCCTGCAGGGCAAGCTCATCCACAGAGCGGGATATTTCGTCCAAGCGGTCAACGCTCTGATTGCTCATGCGGTCAATCTCGTCCATGTTTCCTTTTACCGAAGAGCCCATGTTTACGATGCCACCCATGGCACCCTCTATACGGGATATCTCGGTATTTGCCGATCGAATAACCGAACTGATGGACTCAAAGGATTGCTTCGCTTCCTGTGCGCGCTCAAGTGTCTGCGCAACGTGATTACTGCCGCTTTCACTTTCTTTAAGAATCTTTGCCATGTTCGAGGTTATCTCGCCAACCATGTCGCGTATATCCTCTGCGGTATGACGCGAGTTCTCGGCAAGGGTACGAACCTCCCCGGCAACAACAGCAAAGGCCTTACCGGCGGTTCCAGCACGAGCGGCCTGAATGGACGCGTTAATCGCAAGAACATTGGTATTCTCCGCAAGCTGTTCGATTACCGCAGCAAACTCGCGTACCTGTGAAAGACGCTGGCTAAAGGTGGTTAACTCAGCCTCGATGCGTCCAATCATTTCCTTAAGGCCCTTGGTCTCCTCGAATACTCCATCCACACGGCGAGAGCCTTCCATTGATTCTGAGGTGAGCTTTTCTACAAGGTCGCCATAACCGGTCAAGGACTTTTGAACCTCGCCAATCATCTGATTAAGCCCTTTAAGCTCGGTGTCGCTTGCGGCGATTCGATTCTTTTGCTCGTGAATGTATTCTTTTATTCCGTCAATTGAGCTTCCGATCTGAGCCGTAGCCCGGGCAGACTGCTCTGCTGCGGCGGCAAGAGACTGACTGTTGTCCGCAAGATTTTCCACGTTATTGATCATATTTAATACAATCTCGCGGAAGCTCGAAGGTTCAGTATTAAACGTGGTTACCGTCAAACCGGCTGCAACAGCATCATTGATGCTATACACAATGGGGGGATCAACAACTACAGTCGCAAAACCATCATACCCCTCGCGTACAAAGCGCTCGATTATTGGATTAAAGATTGAGGCAGAGCCAAAGTCTGCCCATTCATGAAAGGCGTCTATAACCTCAACCTCTACACCATATTCGGCAAGGGTTTTTTTAGCGGCTGCAGCTCCGCGGCCAAGACCTTCAAAAAAGCCGGTGGAAAGCGGCATGATAAGGGCAAAGCGATATCGGCTTCCGCTCTTGTTGGGCTCTGGTATAGCTAAATCAGAGCGCTCTTCGTCCATCATAATGCGACTATTCGTCTCGTCGTCCCAATAGGTGCGGTAATTGCGAAGATCAATAGAAATGGGCTGCATAAAGAGCTTGGGCGTTAATGGCCTCCATCCTGCTTCCCGCGCGTTATACAAATGAACCAGGGCGTTAAACGCTTGGGCAAAGGAATTTTGCTCTATAAGGCACGATATTTTCCCGGCCTTTAACAAGGCAATATTCTCCGGCATGGCGTCAAAGGCGACAACCTTTACCTCTTTCCTGCCCAACTTTTCTATTGTCTCTACCACACTCGGAGGAGTATGCCCATCGGTAACGTAGAGAATATCAAGATTCTTGTTCGCCTCTAATATCTCCTCCGTACGCTGAATCGACACCTCGCGGTTTCCCGCACCCTCAAAGATACCCAGGGTTTTAATCTGGGGATATTGATCTTCCAGATAGTTAAGGCATCCCTTCATGCGAAGGACATGGTTTATTTGATTGTAAAAGGGGATGATACAGGCGACAGAACCCTTGCCCCCAAGAATCTCGGCAATGCGCATGCCGGCAATCTTGCCTTCATGGTAGCTGTTAGCTCCCGAAAAACACACGCGCCGGGAAGGGATATCGGTAATGGTATTAAAATCGGTTAATCCGGTACGAACGAGCTCATCCAGAACCCGCCCCGCAGCAGACCGAGAGCGTTCGGCTGGCATAACCGCCCGAACGCGAAGATCACCCGAAGCAAAGGTGGAAATACAATTACGAAGAATCTTAAGACTCGCGCTTACCGGTCCGGTCGCGTCCTTAAGCATGTCAGAACAGCTTTTAAGCCTTCTGGCCGCAAGAATGAGCAAGGTTGTTAGCACCAGGCAAAGAATAGCTAGTAGTATTGTCATCACCCTCATGGTAACGCTCTTTCTCCAATAAATCAAATAGGATATACTCACCGGCATGAAGCTTACACCCCGCGTTATTGCCATGGATTTGGACGACACCCTGCTCAAGCACGATCTTTCTATATCGGACCGTACGGTAGATACCCTCAATCGCTGCGCAGACTTAGGGATTATCATTATGCTCGCCTCAGGCCGTGCCCCGGAAGCCATGTATCAATATGCCGAACGGCTCGGCCTTCATACCCGATCAAGTTATCTGATCTGCCACAATGGGTCTCACGCCATAGAATCAGACACCAGAAAAACGATCCTGGAGCATCGGCTTCCCACCGATATTGCCCTGGAGGCTTTTCGTCTAACCCTGGACGCAGGGCTTTCTTGCCATATCTATGAAGGAGACCGAATCATCGTCTCCCGGGAGACCGCCTACTCCGATCGAGACAAGGAGCTTTCCGGACTTATCCCCATCATACCCGACGACTACGAACAGGTTATCCGAAACGGTGTATACAAGCTTGTTATCCCCGGAGATCCTGAGTTTATTGTTCCGGTAGAAGCTGAATTCAAGGTGCTGTTTAAGGATCGTGCCACGGTCTTTGTAAGCAAGCCCTTTTTTATGGAAATTCTCCCCTTGCAAGCCGGAAAGGGCGAGGCGCTCAGGGATATTTCCACCGGAATCCTTGGCCTTCCCCAAGCGCAAGTTATGGCTTTTGGAGACAGCATGAACGACGAGTCAATGATCGCCTGGGCCGGCATGAGTGTGGCAATGAGTAACTCCCGCAGGGAAATATTGCATCTTGCGCGCTATCGAACCGATCTTTCAAACGATGAAGATGGAATCGCCGATTTTCTGGAAAAGCATGTTCTGTAAGAAAAAAAACCACGCAATGGTATATACTCACCAGTATGCTTGAAATCCCAATTAACCAGGACACCTCCCCGGAGGCAGTGCTCGATCTTCTCTTCAGGCTCAAGGTTCGAGACGTTATGACCCATCCCATTCTTACCGCGCGTTCCTCGGACACTATGCGCCAAATTCGCGAGATTATGCGGAAAAACAATATCCGCGGCATTCCCGTAGCGGACGAATCCATGAAACTGTTGGGTATGGTGTCGATGAACGACATTATTAACGCCCTGGACGGCGGGTGGATGGACGATCCCGCAGCCCTCCACATGACCACCAAGGTTATTGTCCTTCAAGAGTCAATGTCCCTTTCCTTTTGTGTCTCGTATTTTAACAAATGGAGTTTTGGTCGATTCCCCGTCCTTGACGAACATTCACGGCTTACCGGCATCGTGACTTCCTCGGATGTCATTTCCACTCTCCTGGTTGCACTGAACAAAGAACTGGAGCGCATGGAACAGGAACGCGTCGAAGAAGAAGGAAGTGTATCCGATCAGGAAAACACTTCCCAGATTCAAGAAGAGCGCGTCATCGAATTTCGCACCGAACCATTTAATTTTGGAATAGCCGGACAAGCCTCCACCGAAATCAAAAGAATCCTCAAGGCTACCGGGGTTGACCCCTCCATTCTACGCCGAATTGGCATTGCGAGCTATGAACTTGAGATAAACCAGGTGGTCCATTCCAATGGCGGGATTATGCGCTACCGCATACAACCCGACACCTTGATCATAGAAGCCCAGGACACCGGGCCTGGCATACCCGATGTGGCAAAGGCCATGACCGAAGGCTTTTCTACAGCGACTGAACGAGTACGCTCGCTTGGCTTCGGGGCAGGGATGGGCCTTCCCAACACAAAGCGGGTGTCAGACGATTTTGCTATTGAATCAAGCACAGCCGGAACGCTGGTTACGGTTAGTTTTAGATTGGGGAGACAACCATGAAAACAAGCGAACTCGCGAGCTTTCTTGCGGCCGACTGCGTACAAAACGAGTTTCACGACAAAGATATCGCCGGAGTGTATACCTCCGATCTTTTAAGCGACGCCATCGCGAACGCCCCGGAAAACGGCATTCTGGTTACCATACAGGCTCATAAAAACACCGTCGCGGTTGGAACCCTTAAAGACCTGGCAGCTATCGTTATTTGCAACAACCGCAGCATCCCGGACGATATGAAAGAAGCGGCCCGGCTTGAAGGCATTGCCCTATTCGTTACAGCGGACAGCCAATACCTGGTGTCCGGTAAACTCTATCAGCGGCTGGGCGCATGATTGTCCGTTCGGACTTTCATATGCATTCCTGTCTTTCGCCCTGTGGGGATCTTTCCATGTCCCCCGCTACCATCGCCGTGGTACTCAAGGAGCGGGGCGTACGGCTTGCCGCCCTTACCGATCATAACAGCGCGCAAAACTGCCCGGCCTTTGCCCATGCCTGCGCAAGGCAGGGCATCCTTCCCCTTTTTGGTATAGAAGCACAGGGGCAGGAGGAATGTCACATCCTTTGCCTTTTTGCGACGGTGGAAAAAGCCCTTGCCTTGGGAGATATCCTCTACGAGGCGATGCCTCCGGTTATGAATATCCCCGAAAAAATGGGAGACCAGGTATACGTAGATGAGAATGAAGATATTATTGGAGAGGTTGATAAGTTCTTGATTACCAGCGCGGATCTTCCGCTCGATGAAATTGCACACATCACTATCGAGCTTGGCGGAATCGTTATCCCGGCTCATGTTGACCGGCCCTCGTATTCGCTTTCCAGCCAGCTAGGCTCCATTCCCGACGGGCCTTGGGCCGCACTCGAAATTACCGCCATGCCCCAAGAGGGAACGGCGCGAAAACTGGACACCCGGGACTATCCCCTTATTACCTCGAGCGACGCACACTACATCGAACACATAGGGCGCAGGGCCTTTGACCTTGATATACAAGAAGACGCTCTCACTCTGAGCGACGGTAGTGTCAACCTGGATACAATCAGGGCCGCCTTATTACGGCGACCCCGATAAACGTCTTACCTGGAATACGTTCGCTTAACCTTTCTCGTCGTAGTCATCTCTAGCGCTTCGCCAAGAATTGTTATCTTGCCGATTCGCTGATACGGTTGCAGTGTTTTATTTACCTTCTCTACTATCTCTTCGATTGCTTGATACACCGGATCAACCGATTCAGGAGTGCCCCGCATCACAGACAAGCGTTTATGAAGATCGTCGGAAGGATATACCAGAGCCTCAATGCCTTCGCTCTTGGTTGCCGTATCAATTAGGTAGCCACGCACGGTTATCTGTTCAATATCGTTATAGTAGAGCTGGAAGGCGTTTTCGATCTCTTCGGGATATACGTTTTTTCCGCCTTCGGTAACAATCATGTTCTTGGCCCGTCCGCAAAGATACAGATAATATTCATCATCAAGCCAGCCAAGGTCTCCGGTTCTAAACCAACCATCAGGGCTTAATACCTCGGCGGTTTCTGCGCTCATGTTGTAATAGCCTTTCATCACCATGGGACCGCGAATGGCAACCTCCCCAACCCCCTTTTCGTCAGGGTCAAGGATTTTCATCTCCATGTGCGGATGGAAGTAACTGCCAACGCTCTCTATCTTGAAATTCTCTATAGGGTTTAAGGCAACGATGGGGGATGTTTCGGTAAGTCCATAGCCTTGAATAAAGTCTATGCCCAGTTCGTTATAAACCTTGAACACACTTGCGGCCAAGGGCCCTCCACCGGAGATTGCGATACGAACGGTGGAAAGGCTCGCTTTTTCCAACACCGAATGAAATATTTTTTTACCGGGATTTTTACCGGTTATTTTTTTTATCATATACGATACGGCCATAAGAAATTTCATGATGCCATACACCACAATGCCCTTATCACGAATACCTTTTAAAATGCCGGCAAGGAGTTTGTTAAACAAGAGGGGCACGCCAAGAAGCATTGTAATCTTTCCCTCGCGAAGCTCTTTAAGCATCTTGGATACAGCCATACTCTTTCCGAACACAATCTCGGCGCCAACGGACAGAGCCTCTATAAAAACAGCAAGCATGGTATAGGAATGATGAATCGGCAAGAGTGCGTAAAATACATCGGTTGAGTAAATATCAAGATTCGATTGGGCGATATAGCAATCTGCTACAAGATTCCGATGAGTAAGCATTACCCCTTTTGGATTTCCCGTTGTGCCCGAGGTAAACATAATAGCTGCAATATCTTCTTCGTGTGCCGCTTCGATCTGTATCTTTTTCTTCGCGGCAAGACCATATACATAGGTGTCGGGGAATGACGGACTTAATGAATACACCTTTCCAGAAACCTTTATCTTGCTGAATTTCTCGTATCGCTCTTCGTCTACAAAGAAGAACTTGGGTTTTGCAACCCGGAGCAAGTTTTCAATTTCACCGTCATGAAGCCCCCAATCAATGGGAACCACAGTGGCCCCGGCAAAAAGAGTGCCCAAATAGACTACTGCCCATTCAGGAGAGTTCTTTCCCGATACCGCCACATGATCGCCTCGGCCAATACCCTTTTCACTAAGCCACGCGGCAAGCTGCTCTACCTTTGCAAGGGTTTCGTTATACGTTAATGAAACACGGTTTGGTTCAAATACGGTTAAACAGGGGCGATCTCCATATCGCTCGGCCGAAATTCTGAACATCTCGGGCATCGTTGGCCATTGGCCAAAAAAAGCCTTTCCTCTCCAAGAATCAAGAAATGCCCATGGCTGCCTGGTTACACTCTTCATATCAACCCCTTGTTCTGGAAATAAAATGAAAACAAAGATATCATTCAAATTATGACCCTGAATTCAAGGCAACGGTTGCAATACGCCGATACTTTTACTATGAAACAACGATTATGCACCCTGATAGCCGGCTCACTCCTGCTTTTATTTCCCTTTGTACATGCACAGGCAGTCTTTCCCGATCAAGCAGAAAAGGGAGAACAACAACGCCAAGCCTTTATACAGGCGGCCCGATCATACCTTGGCGCCCCCTATGTTTCGGGGGGAACCACCAAGCGAGGCATGGATTGTTCAGGACTGGTCTGGCGAGCAGGACAGGACGGGCCAGGACTTGCCCTACCCCGCACCGTGGTCGCCCTTTCTGGCCAGGCAGAGCGAATCGCGGACGCAAACCGGCAACCAGGAGATCTTCTTTTTTTTAATACAACAGGCAGACTTTCCCATGTTGCCATCTATCTTGGTGGGGGTTCATTTATTCATGCCGCTTCTGACGGGAACCGAACGGGTGTTATCGTTTCAAGTCTTTCTGAGGATTATTGGCGGCGCACCTACCGGTTTTCCGGCCGCATTATTAGTGAGGGGCTCTCATATAGCGACACCTACACCCCGGCCGACTCCGGCACTGGCGGAGATTCAGCCATTGACCGGGCCCGAAAGGACAGCACTGGCGGCACATCGAGCTTTGGAGGAGAGAGCTTCCCCTTTGAGGGCAGTTTTGGCTTTCGATTTTCGGTAACCGGAGGCGTCGTATGGGGAATCATGCCGGGGGAAAGCCCATTTCGGGGAGGTAATCTCACCGGAGAAGCCTCCTGGATGCGAGGGGTTGACGTGTATCCGGGGATTGGCTTTGGCTTCTGTACCGACACCCAAACCGGTTCTATCAGCGTCCCCCTCTTTCTCTCCCTTACCATGAAGCAGGGATTTCGCGTCTTTATCGGCACCCAGTTTCACCTGATGGCAGATGATGAGCTGGATGCAAGCCCCCAATTCCCGGGAATTCTTGGTATTTCCTGGAATTCTAGGCCCGCTGAGGTACTCGGTCAAAAATTCCGGTTTTATCAAAGCGCCGAATACTCCCACTTCCCCAATGAAACCTTTTCCCGTGGTTTTAGGTTTGTAAGCGGACTCACGTTTGTATTTGACCGCTAAAGAAGGGGTAGAATGATAGATTTTCGATTAGTTCATCCATTTGAATGTCTGAGTGTACTGCTCGCAGGATTGTTGGTAACTTCCTGCGCTCCTCGCCTGGCAATAGATATCCAAAACGACGGGGCCCTAGATCTAACCGTATCGGGAGAATTGTCCGAGCGAGCCAACCAAGCCTTCCAAAACGCAGCTGGAGGAGCGGCCCCCCTTGAAACGCTTGATACCAAGGAATGTACCCGTCGATTGGAAGCCGCCGGGTTTACCTCGGTATCAACAATCAGCACTTCTGCAAGATCCCTTCGTTTTACTGCCCGCCACCTGAGCCCAAACACCCTGTTTGGTCAGATATACACAGTATCTCTGGACCAAAAGAAGGCGGAAATGAAGCTCGATCGACAATCTCTTTCACAGATCATTGCCCTGATGGGCAGTGAAACTATGGATTACCTTGATTTACTGATGGCGCCGGCCCTTACCGGAGAAATTCTTACCCAAGAGGAATATACCGATCAACTCGCTTCTTTTTGGGGAAACAATCTGGCTATGGAAATGAGCACTTCCAATCTGATCCTTACCCTTGCCTGCCCTGAGCCAGTACAATCTACCCGCATTGAACCGTCCGGAACTGTCGAAACAACCGGAAAAACAGCCCGTTTTTCCATCCCCCTGTCAGCAATCCTTATAATGGACCAGCCGCTACGCCTTTCAGTACAGTGGTAGATACAGAAACCGATTGATACTTTCCCTCTTTATTAGTACAATACTCGAAGTATTTATCGATAAAGATTTATCGAAACAAGTCGGTATACAGTCGCCTTGTTTGGATCTTTATTGACACATTTA
>JAFGIM010000004.1 GCA_016929605.1 Spirochaetales bacterium
ACGTTTCCCGAAACGAATTTACTCGCTCCGTCCATCGCACCGTAAAAATCCGCTTCTTTTTGAACCTCTGCCTTGCGAGCGCGGGACTCTTCTTCGGTAATGGCCCCCGCATTGTATTCAGCTTCTATGGCCATGTTTTTAGTCGGCATGGCATCGAGTGTAAAACGTGCGGCAACTTCCGCGACACGGGTTGAACCCTTGGTAATAACAAATGCTTGAACTGCGATTAGAATAATAAAGATAACAAAACCAATAACTAATCCTTCGGTGCCAGAGGTTCCAATAACAAAACTGCTAAAGGCTCTGACCATCTTTCCCTCGAACTTAACTCCCTGAGAAAGAATAAGGCGGGTAGACGATACGTTTAATCCAAGTCCATACACCGTTGATACAAGCAAGAGCGTAGGAAACACCGAAAAATCGGTTGCCTTGCGAGTATACAGAACGATAAGCATAATAAGCAGATTAAGGACCAGATTAAGGGCCATAAATAAATCAAGGATTACCGCGGGGAGCGGGATAATAAGCATGAGGACGACAACAATGGCGCCGAAGGCTACAAAGAGATCACTTTTCTGTACGCTTCCAGTTTTTTCTGCCATGCGCTTTTGTTACAGTTCCTTGAGTATGCGAGCTTTTCGGGAGTCGAGCGCATAGACCTTCGCGAGAATAACCGCTAAAGCCTGATAGTACTCATCAGGTATAATATCACCAATTTCGACTTCCGCATAGAGAGCGCGCGCCAATGGTTTATTCTCTACAATAGGAACCCCACTCTCCCGTGCTATTTCTCGTATCCTGAGGGCGAGCCGATCAGCTCCCTTTGCGGTAAGCATGGGCGCGCGCATGGTAGCCCTGTCCCACTGTAAAGCAAGGGCATAATGGGTCGGGTTAGTAATAATAACATCGGCTTTGGGAACATTAACTGCCATATTCCGGCTTAACAGCTCGCGCATTCGCTGACGCAAACGGCTTTTTACTAATGGATCCCCTTCCATTTGCTTATACTCTTCTTTTATTTCCTGCTTGCTCATTTTTAGGGATTCCATAAATTGACGTCGTTGAAATAAATAATCAGGTACCGAGATAGCAACAAAAAAAAGAGAGGCAGTAAAAAGCAGGCGACCAGACATCCTGGCCACAAAGGCAACTGATGGCCAAAAACCAGCCGACAGCATGCTGACAAGCCGTGGAAGCTCATCCTTTATACTCATATAGGCAACCAGGGAGATAATAGAAACCTTGACGATCGACTTTGCCAGATTAAAAAGACCTTCGGTAGAGAACAGGGCCTTGGAAAAAAAACGGGCAAAATTGGGTGCTATCTTGCTCAGTTTGGGCTCTATTGGTTTTAACGAAAAAATAAATCCACCATTTTGAAGGATGTTTGCAGCTATACCTGCAACAACAGCGGTACCGGTAACGGGAAGGAGCAACTTGATAAAATAACGGAGAAAGGCCTGAAATAGAGCAGGATCAGAAAAATCGGCGCTTGTGGAGCGAGTCAAATAAAAGGTAAGCATCTCCGTACAGGTTTTAAGCATGGAAGGGGCTGTAAATAACAACACCACAACAGGGAAAAGCAGCACCAGGGCAGAACTTAGTTCCTGACTCTTGGCTACCCTTCCTTCTTCCCGAGCCTTTCTGAGTTTGTACTCGGTTGGGTCTTCTGTTCTTCCCTCATCCTCGGCGGCAAACCACTGAAGGTCCAAAGAGCCTAGAAGGTAGTGTATATCATGGGCGGTTAGGGCTGTCATGGAATAACTCCCCCAGAATCTGCCAATAACTGTTCAAAGGCAATAAATCCATTTTGCATAATTTGGATAAAGAGGTTAATCATGAGTGGAAGTGCGATACTAAGCAGGAAAAAAGTAACGAGTATGGTAATAGGAAAGCCTTCAGACAGAAGATTCATCTGGGGAGCTGCCTTGGAAAGCAGACCCATTGCCACGTGTATCAAAAACAAAGTTCCCAATATGGGCATGGCAATAATCATCGCGTCCATAAAAAGCAGCGATAAACCTTTAAGAAAAAAAGTAAGAAAGACTCCCTGATGAGTTATCAGAACATGACAGTTCATCGTTTCAAAACTTCGTAATACACCACCTAGAAACAGCGTCTGAAACCCGCGAATCTGAACAAAAACGAGCATGGCAATTAGATTAAGATACTGTCCCATAAGAGGGTTTTCAATTTGGGCAAGGGCATCATAGACTGCCGAGGCGCCAAAGCCCATCTGATATGAAAAAAATTGACCTGCAGAACTGAAGGTAGAAAAAACCATACTGATAAAAAAACCGGTAATAATTCCAAGAAGGGCCTCTCCGACAACAAGCAACGCGTAATGAAGGGAAAAAGCTTCCACTTGCCACCCTTGAGTAAACGCAAAGGGATACACTAAAAAAGCGACAAGAGCGGCAAGTGCAATCTTGGCTACTCGAGGTATGGATTGAATAGAAAGTAGAGGAGTTGAAGAGATCATGGCAAAGATTCGCACGGCAACTAAAAAGAAAATCGGGGCCTTTGCAACCAGATCATTAAAAGGACTCATCGTTGATTATCGAACCATCTGGGGTATCATCTCGAAGAGATTGATGGTGTATTCGCGAAGCGAGGCGAACATCCAACCTCCAAGCAAGGCCAGCATCCCAAGAATCGTCAGAATTTTTGGAACAAAGGTAAGCGTTTGTTCCTGAATTGATGTAGTTGCCTGAAATATCGCTACAATCAAACCAACCGTAAGAGCGGCAAAAAGAATAGGAGCGGATAGGATTAAAATCTCGAATATTCCCGAACGCATCATACTTACAACCATTCCTAATGACATGCGTTTACTCCTCCCCGCTTATAAAAATGAATTAAACAATTGCTGCGATAACAGGCCCCATCCATCGACCAGAATAAACAGAATGAGCTTAAATGGCATTGAAATCTGTACTGGAGGAAGCATGATCATACCCATTGACATAAGGATACTCGCCACGACCATATCGATAATAATAAAAGGGATATATAACAGAATACCTATTTTAAAAGCAACAGTGAGCTCATGGAGAATGTATGCGGGTATTAACACCCGAGTTGGCACATCCGCAAGTGTTTGCGGTTTTTCAAGACGGGACATTGACATAAACAGGGCTATTGACGAGGTATCCTGAGACATCTGCCGGTACATAAACATACGCAGGGGCCCTTCTGCTTCACGATAGGCATCCTCAACGCCGATTTGTCCATCGGCGAGCGGTCTAAACGAACGATCATAAATCGTTTGAAAGGTAGGCCACATAATAAAAATCGTTAAAAAGAGCGCGACTCCGTTAAGGACCTGCGTGGGTGGAACCTGTTGAAGAGACAAGGCTCGTTTAACAAAGTCAAGAACGATAGTAATACGAAGAAAACTGGTGGTAAGAATTAAAATACTCGGTGCTAGAGAAAGAAGGGTTAAAAGCAGCAGTAATTGAACCGAAAGAGCTACTTCACGATTGGATTGAGGTTCCCTAATTTCAAGATTAACAAAGGGAATGCGGGTCGCCTGACGCTCCGCATTCATGGCGGTTGTTCCCCGAGCACTTCCCTGCGGAAGCGGATTTGTCTGCGCAGAAAGCAAAGCAGGTGCAATACAAACATGTAATGCTATTAACGAGAAAAAACACACACGGCGTAATGATATGCTCATACTTGCGACCTTGAAGAATCGGACGGTGGTGTGTCACCTGACATCCCGCGAAGGCGCTCCCGCTGTCGCTTGATAAAATCGGCAGTATCGGGAATTTCTTCGGCAGACTCTGGAGATCCTATTTTTGTATTTGTTGGTAAAAATCGCGCAAGAAGAGAGGCAAAATTAGCCGCCACAGGAGGCATTACCCGCTCTGCATCCAGATTCATCGCATCAATAAGTTCCTTGTCGTCTATTTCCCCAATCAAGTTAATCGAGTGATCGGTATATCCTATTAAAAAAGCGCGTCCGGCAAGAGTGATTACCTGTAAACCCTTATTAGGCGCAAGAGGAAGAGATGCCACAGATTTAAGATAGGGATCGTTTGCTGCGTTGATTTTTGTACTTTTTTTAAGAAGATACACAACCGCGTAAATTGCCGCACACACAACCACAAGGACAAGAACGACGCGGAGTAACACCCAAATACTACTTTCGCCCTGTTCCGAGCCGGCCAATGGTGAGCTTACATCCTGATTATCTAGAATAATTGCCTGTTCTTCTGCTCGCTCCGCATCTTGTGCATGAATAGACGGCAGCGAATAAAAAGAAAACACCAATGCGGCGCATAAACACAGCGCACGCAAAGGCGTGTTTCCACCAAACGTGTTGATTAACATGAAAATCCCCCCACCCCGTATAGTGCCTCGGCTACATATCCGTTACCCGTTCAATTGGAGAGAGAATCTCGGTTACACGGACGCCGAAGTTTTCGTCAATAACAACGACTTCACCCTTGGCGATAGGTTTATGATTAACCAAAATATCTACCGGCTCACCAGCGAGCTTGTCGAGCTCTATGATGGTACCTTCTCCCATTCCAAGAATCTCTTTAATAACCTTACGGGTTCGGCCCAATTCTACGGTCATTTCCATAAAAACGTCCATGATAAGGCCAATATTGCCCTGTTCCATAGACATTGAATTCATTTGAAGATTGGGGAATTGCACTGATTGTACATTGGGATTCATTCCCATAATCTGGCCCTGCATTGGCATACCCTGCATGCCACCCATACCCTGCATGCCACCCATGCCTTGCATACCATTCATTCCCTGCATGCCACCCATACCCTGCATGCCACCCATACCCTGCATGCCACCCATACCCTGCATGCCATTCATTCCTTGCATGCCGCCCATGCCTTGCATACCATTCATTCCCTGCATGCCGCCCATGCCCATAGAGGAAAGGGCATCCATTCCTGCCGCAGGCAGTTCAGCCGGTCCACCACCAAGGGCATTGGCAATATCATTTCCGGCCTGATAGGTAAGAACCTCCCATAGCGAGTAAGCTTGACCTTCTATGGTAATGGGATACGTAAAGAGGGTAAAATCTGTCTGAGGGAAGCGAACCATCGCCTTTGGCACATGTAATGATTCTGCAGGGTTATTGGCAACACCCTTAAAACCGGCCTTTTCAAGCGCGGTAAGTTCTATGCCAACATGCTGCGAGATAGTTTCGCTAATAACCGATAAAGACATATCGTCGAGCTCTGCATTCGGTTCATGATTGACGAGGCTTACGAGCTTTTGAGCAAATTCGGGAGCTAATAAAAATAGATGATCAGCGCTCAGAGCTTCACTAAAATCGATAACAGTCGCCACGATCATCTCGGGCAGTTTGCGTAAAAACGCATCTCGTTGAATAACCTCGATAACAGGTTCGCCAAAATCGATGGACTGACCAGTCATGGAATCAAGATTGCTCTTGAGAGCGGGAATATTCGCGTTAATAAAACCTTTAAGGGCGGTGATTTGACCGTCCGAAAACTGGGAAGAGGGAGCAGCAGATGCGGCGCCCATTCCTCCCATGTCGACACCAGCTAACAGGGCATCAATCTCATCCTGGGATATGGAACCGTCACTCATATGCTTCATCTCCTTCTACGGTGAGTTCTTCAAAGTCTTCCTGTTCAAGATCGGCAACTTTCTTTAGAACCTGAACCGCTACCTTTTTACCGATTACGCCAGCCTGGCATAAAAATTTCTTTTTGTTACCAACGCTCAACGTAAACGGATCTCCTACGCGTACATTGGACAAGCGTACAACATCGCCTACCCGTAAGTTCAGAACGTCCCGCACAGGAAGATTTATCGTCCCGATCTCTGCGACAACGTCCATATCTACAGTAGAAAGTTTTTCTTTTAAGACACCCATGTATTGGGTGGTAGAACTTCTGCGAACAGAAGAAAACCAAAACTGGCTGGACAGCTTGGAAATAATTGGTTCGATTGTAATGTAGGGTATGCAAAAGTTCATCATACCCTCTTCCTCGCCAACCTTTGTTTCAAGGGTTACCAAAACAACCATTTCTGAAGGGGGAACAATCTGGGCGAACTGGGGATTCGTTTCAATCTGACCAAGTCGAGGGCGAAGATCAATAACCTGAGTCCATGCCTCGCGCATATTAGCAAGTATTCTAACAATAATGCCTTCCATTACGGAAGTTTCAATATCGGTAAGGTCCCGCTGGACCTTGGTACCCTGCCCGGTTCCACCAAAAAGGCGATCAATAATAGAAAAGGTAACCGACGGATCGATTTCCAAAATGGCATTTCCCTTAAGAGGGTCCATATTGATAACTGCAAGT
>JAFGIM010000040.1 GCA_016929605.1 Spirochaetales bacterium
CCCAACACTAAGGCACAACTGTCGCCAGCGATAAACGATTCGCCGACGATAAAGGCGTCGGCAAGGCCGCGCGGGCTTTCCTGTACGGCGTATTCAAAGCGCATCCCGAGCCAGTCGCCCGAGCCAAAGAGTTCCTTAAAAAGGGAAATGTCGCGCGGGGTGGAAATAATGAGTACCTCGCGAATCCCTGCGAGCATCAAGACCGATAAGGGATAGTAGATCATGGGCTTGTCGTACAAGGGAAGAATCTGTTTGGATACCGCGCGGGTAATCGGGTACAGACGCGTGCCCGAGCCACCTGCAAGAATAATGCCTTTCATAGATTAAGTCCTTTTATAATCGTCTTCTATGCGGATAAGGTCGTCCTCGCCGCAGTAGGTACCAATTTGGGTTTCTATAAAGACAAGCGGATCAGGGCCTGTGGCGCTGACGCGGTGGACATGGCCCTGAGGGATCGTTACCTCTACGGAGCGTTCAAAGGGAATGGTTTTATCTTCCAGGGTAACCACCCCGCTTCCTTCCACGCAGACCCAGTGTTCCTGGCGATGGAGGTGTTTTTGAAGGGAGATGCGGTGACCTGGTTGCACTTGAAGGCGTTTAACCTTGAAGCGGTCTGTATCAAGTAAAAGGGTAAAAAAGCCCCAGGGGCGTTCGACGGTGGTATGGGCCTGAAGGAGTGCTGCTGAGTCCACCTTAAGGGCGTCTACCGCTTCCTTAACCCGCTGGCCCGAGCCGCGGCGGGATACCAGGAGGGCGTCCTCGGTGTCAACGATGGTCAGATCTTCCACGTCGATTAAAACGGTCTTTTTTTGACCGCGGCTAATCACGAGGTTATTGCGGGAGTCTATAAAGAGGGGGACCGTCTCCGAGATGACGGAGTTACCGAGCGAGGCGTTATAGGTTACCGGATACAGGGAGTCAAAACTTCCCAAATCGGACCAGCCGATGTCGCAGGGGATACAGGCAACCTTGTCGGATTTTTCAAAGACGGCGTAGTCGATGGATATGGACGGGATGCTTTCCATCTCCGCTCGCGTTGGCTCAAGCAGGGTGCTTTGAGAGCGCTCAGCGCAGGCGGCAGCTACCGCCTTGCAGGCGGCGTACACCTGGGGGCTCAGGCGGGACAATTCCGCTAAAAAGGAGCGGGCGGTAAAGCAAAAGATGCCTGCGTTCCATAAGTAGTTCCCCGAGGCAAGATAGCGCTCGGCAGTGGCGGTATCGGGCTTTTCTTTAAAGCTCAACACCGTCTCTCCCTGATGTTCAATATAACCATAGCCGGTTTCCGCGTACGTCGGCTCAATGCCAAAGGTAACAAGCTTACCTTCTTTGGCAAGCACTGTGGCGCGCGAAACCGCATCGTTATAGGCGCTTACGTTAATAACCAGATGATCCGACGGATTAACGAGTATTACCTCGTCGGGCTCTACCGTCATGGCAACCAGGGCGATGGCGGGAGCGGTATTGCGGCCCACCGGCTCAATGAGCCCCCGTTTTTCCTTTATACCGTTACGGAAGAGCTGATCAAAGGCTAAAAAGGCTTGATCGATATTTGCTGCCGCAAGAAAGGTTTGGGTAAAGGCCTGATTGCGCTCGATTACTCCCTGAAACAGGGACTTTTGGTCAAAGAGCGGATAAAACTGCTTGGGTAATTGTTGGCGCGACAGGGGCCAAAGCCTGGTGCCTGAACCGCCGCAGAGAATTAATGAAACCATTGTATGGAAAACTCCTGGAAAATAGGAGGCTTTTTTTACCGTGTCCTGGTAAAAAAATGGGGAAAACCCCGGTGGGAAACTGACCCCTCAACCAGACATGACGCGGCCGAAACGCGCTGCCACCCGGAACCTGAAGGTTTGTTCAATCTGTGAACGATCATACCAGATCGCAGACAGTAATGCAAGAGAAATCAGGGCTTGTTGGAAGATTTAGGGGTCAAGAAGACCCGAGCGGCTATAACAAGGCGAGCCATGCACCAGGCGCCAACAAGAGCTCCCAGGGTGTCTGCAAGAAGGTCCCACACAGAAGCAAAGCGGCCAGGGACAAAGGATTGATGGACTTCGTCCAGGGCTCCCCAGAGGACGGCGATTGAGACTGATAGCCAGTAAGCGAGGCGGGGACGACTAAAGGCGGCGCGGGGTAGAAACCACAGGTATGCACAGGCGGCAAACAGGGCGTAAGCGCCAAAATGCGCAACCTTGTCAAAGCCGAACAGGGGCACTTCCACGGGAAGCTTGCTTTGGGAAGAAAGATACCACAGGGCCGCCGCCAGCAGGGGGGCTGGCAGACGGAGGCATACGGCGCTTACACGAGAGGACACCGGCGCTATTCCATAAAGTAGGTTTTTAAGGGCGGAAAGCCGTTAAACTCTACTGATGCGTAGCTTGATGTGTAGGCGCCGGTGGAAAGCCAGTACAGACGGTCTCCAACCTTTAAATCTATAGGAAGCTTATATTTACAGTCCTCGTACATGATGTCCATGCTGTCGCAGGTGGGGCCGGCAAGGATTACTTCGCCCATCTTGGCGTCCGGCGTATCCTTTAGGGTTACAATAGGATACTTGATGGATTCACCAAGGGTTTCGATAAGGCCATTAAATTTGCCGGTATCGCAGTACACCCAGCGGTTTAAGGCGGTGTTGTTCTTGCGGGACACCAATACTACCTCGGTTACGAGGATTCCCGAATCTCCAACAAGGGAGCGGCCGGGTTCAAGGACGATCAGCGGGAGCTCATCGCCAAAGTCCTCGGTAAGGTAGCGGGTAATCTCGCTTGCGTACTCGGAGAGGTCGTTGGTGGGCTGGGTGTAGTTAGCGGGGAAGCCGCCACCCATGTTAATCATCTGCAGGCGGATGCCCTCTTCTTCTTCCAGGCTCGTCATAAGGTACTTGGTCTTGGCGATGGCGTCGTTCCATTGGCCAATGTCGCGCTGTTGACTGCCTACATGGAAGGAAATGCCGTAGGGGGTAAGACCGGCGTCGCGGGCTTGCACTAAAAGGTCGTAGGCCATGTCGGGATGACAGCCAAATTTGCGGGAAAGGGGCCAGTCGGCGGTAACGGAGTTTTCTACCAGGATGCGCACATACACTTTGGAGCCAGGGGCGTGCTTGGCGATATTTTTAAGGTCTTCCTTACTGTCCGTGGCGAACATACGGATACCCTTTTCATAAAAGTACTCGATATCCTTGGATTTCTTGATGGTGTTGCCGTAGCTGATGCGCTCAGGCTCTACGTCCAGGGCAAGAACCTTGTCCAGTTCGTAGCGGGATGCGATATCGAAGTTGGATCCGAGCTCTGAAAGGAGCGAGATTACCTTCGGTGCCGGGTTGGCTTTGACCGCGTAGTAGATCTGCGCGAACGGAAAGGAGTTCTGCAGCTTGATGTAATTCTTCTTAACGGTCCGTAAATTGACCACCACACAGGGTGTTTCGAGTTTTTCCGAAAACTCGAGAAAACGGTGCCATTCGGCATCACCGATGTATTCTTCTCTTTTCAATTAGTTTTATTGCCCCTCCCGGATCTCTAAAAGTGATTTTTGCAATATAAATACCCTGACCGATTGTGTCAATCGGCAATATTTACGATAATTGTAAAACTATGGAAACCCTTATCCAGATTGGCGCATTATTCATTTTGATGGCAGTGGGCTTTGCCCTTGGTAAGCTTAAAATCCTGGAAGAAGCCGCGATAAAAGGGCTCTCTGCCCTGGTAATCAAGGCCGCCCTACCCGCCTTGATCCTGATGTCCCTGCAGCGGCCCTTTTCCAAAGAGCTTTTGTCCGACTCCCTGCAAACTCTCTGGGTAGCATCTCTTTTTTATATTGTGCTTATCGCGCTCTCTTTCCTGGCGGTCCGCCTGATGCGCACCCCGCCCAAGCAGGCAGGGGCGCTTATCTTTGCCCTTAGCTTTTCCAACTCGGGCTTTGTGGGCTTTCCGGTGGTTATCTCCATACTCGGTCAAGACGCCCTTTTTTTGGCGGCTATCCACAATATCTTGTTTAATCTGCTCGCCTTTTCGCTTGGTATTGCCATTGTCTCGGGGCTTGCCAACAATCCTGCGAGCACTACTACCAACAATCCTGCGAGCACTACAAACGTGTCCCCGCTTGCTTCCTTTAGGTTTCCGGCCCGCAAGCTCCTCAATATCAACGTACTTGCCGCCCTGGCGGGTTTTGCCCTCTTTTTAACCTCAACTACCATCCCCCAGCCCCTGGCCCTTCCGCTTAATTTGCTTGGCTCCACCACCACACCCCTTGCGATGCTGGTGGTAGGTACCCTCCTTGCCCGCGCCTCCTTTAAGTCCGTGGTAGGCGACTGGCGGCTCTATGCGGTAAGCGCGCTCCGCCTGTTGGTATGGCCACTTTTGGCCTGGGTAGTACTTAAGGGAGCGGGCATTGGCGGCTACCTTTTACCCATAACGGTCATTGTTGCCGGCATGCCCTGCGCTTCAAACACCAGCCTTATCGCAGAAGTCTACGGCGGCGACGGGGAAACAGCTTCCTCGGTAATCTTTTTATCCACGCTTTTTTCGGTGGCAACCATACCGATTATGGCGCTGTTGTTGTAAGAAATTCCTATGCCAATTTCTCCAATCGTTCCCGGATAAAGGCGCTTTTTTCTTTTAGGCCGATCTTGCCCGTTTCCATGATGATCATGTTCGGCTTTGCCGGGTCGAGCTTGACGCGGCCTGACGATTCTTTGATGAGCCTGAGCAAGCGTTCTACCGACACCTTTGACACGCGAGAGAACTCCACAAAGACACGCCCTGCACGCTCTTTAAGGCTCGAGATAGAAAGGCGGCGACAAATGATGCGTATGTCCGCAAGGGCAAGGAGGCTTAACACCTCCTCGGGTATAGGTCCAAAGCGATCTTCCAGTTCGGTGTATACCCGGTCCAGTTCCTCGGAGGTAGAGACAGAGGCGATTTTTTTGTACACCTCCATCTTGGTTTGCGCCACCTCGATGTAGCTTTCCGGAATAAAGCCGGTGTATTCAAGTTCAAGCAGGGCTTCGCTTTCGGTTTCGAATCCTTCGTGCTGCAGTCGCTGAACCGCTTCTTCCAGCAAGCGAAGGTAGAGGTCAAAGCCGACCGAGTAAATCTCGCCCGACTGCTCGCGACCCAGGAGATTCCCTGCCCCGCGAATCTCCATGTCCTTCATCGCGATCTTGAAGCCCGAGCCCAGCTCGGTAAAATCGGATATGACCTGGAGGCGCTTCATGGCGATCTCGGATATTGCGCGCTCTTTGGGATAAAAAAGATAGGCAAAGGCCTTGCGGTCCGAGCGTCCTACGCGGCCGCGAAGCTGATAGAGCTGGGATACGCCATACATGTCGGCGCGATCGATAATAATGGTGTTGACGTTGGGAATATCGATGCCGTTTTCTATAATGGTAGTGGCAATAAGCACGTTAAAGCCGCCCATCTTGAAGCGGCGAAAGATGTCGTCCAGTTCGCCCGCGCTCATCTGTCCGTGGGCTATGTCCACCAGGGCCTCGGGAACCAGTTTTTCCAGCATGATCCGGGTTTCCTCAAGGCTTTCTACCCGGTTATGAAGATAAAACACCTGCCCTCCCCGCTCCATCTCGCGTCTGATAGCCCCGGCAACACGGTCCGCGTTCATCTCGTCGATAAAGGTTTCTATGGGGTGACGGTTTTGCGGTGGAGTTGCCAAAAGGCTCATGTCGCGAATCTTTAAAAGGCTCATGTGTAAGGTTCGTGGAATGGGGGTTGCGCTTAAGGCAAGAGAGTCCACGTTGGTCCTGAGTTCCTTGAGCCGCTCCTTGTCTTTTACGCCAAAGCGCTGTTCTTCGTCGATTATCATCAGGCCAAGATCTTTAAACAGGATGTCTTTTTGAATGATACGGTGGGTGCCCACCAGGATGTCCACCTCTCCGCGCGCAAGGCGCTCTAGGGTCTTTTTTTGATCAGCTTTAGAAACGAAGCGCGACATCTGCGCGATGCGTACGGGAAATTTTTCAAAGCGGGAGATGCAACTGTCGTAGTGTTGTTCGGCAAGAAGGGTTGTTGGCGCAAGGAAGGCGACTTGCTTGCCGCCCATAACCGCCTTAAAAGCCGCGCGCATGGCAACCTCTGTTTTGCCATAGCCGACGTCTCCGCAGACAAGCCGGTCCATGGGAGAAGGCTTTTCCATATCCAGTTTTATCTCGGCGGAGACGGTAAGCTGGTCTTCGGTTTCCTCGTAGGGAAAGGCAGCTTCAAAAGCAGTTTGCCATTCTCCGTCCTTGGGAAAAGGGAAACCAGATGTCGCCTTACGTTTAGAGTACAAGTCGATAAGGCGCGCCGCTATGTCCTCGACGGACTTTTTCACCTTATTCTTTCTGTTTTCCCAACTCTTTGATCCCAGGCGGTCAAGTCGAG
>JAFGIM010000041.1 GCA_016929605.1 Spirochaetales bacterium
GATAATAAAGGGAGAAACCGGAAACAAGAAGGAGCGGTATACTGGATACAAACAAATTGACCGGAAGATAAAAACGTTGTCGCCGTCCATACAGGCCAAGACGGTGAAAAAATCGCGCAAACAGTAGCTGAAACGGAATTAGAAAAAATGCGATGCGGAGGTTCGCTGCGGTATCCGCAAGGAATAGTGACTCAATAGCCGGCTTGCCGCTTAACAGCAGGGTTTTAGCGTAAGGAAAGAAAGGAAGCGCCATGAGCGCGATCAGGGGGAGATGAAAAACAGGTGGAGAGATTCGGTAGGCGGCAATGCTGATTAAATACACGGTAAGAAAAAGGATAGAAAGCGAAAAATCCATCGCAGAAAACACAAAGATATTTATCATTGCCGCCATGCTTGCGATGTAACCGTAGACAAAGCTGTCCGAAGGAAAGTGAATAACCTGATTGAGTGAAAAAATAATGGTAATAAAAAACCAGGCAAAGGCAAATTTCGTCATCAGGGCAGTTCGGGGAAGTAAGGCCCACGCCGAAGAATCCGAAAATCTGGATCTAACAATTAACTGTGCAACAGCTTGTCCGGCTATAAGGCATAGAGTCGTAACAACCAGGTAGGTAAAGGGAAGCCACCAAAGCTTTGCCAGGTCTCGCAGGCGCTGTTCATTTTGCTTACCATGTAAAAAACTAAAAATAAATACAAAGGAGAGAATTAAGGTAAACGAAATTATCATCAGGATTACGGTAACTTCTTCTCCAATAAAAACAAGGCGTCCCCTCAGGTATCGCAAAAGATAATGGCTGTCTTTTTGTGTAGGGTGGTCTATCGCAAGAGATCGGGCCATGTGCTCCAGGGCCGGGATGATGGTTTGATTTCCCTGTATCCAGATTGCAGGATACCCCTCTTGGTGGAAATCCCGGGAGGGGTTTTCCTGCCCAAGCCAACCCAGTCGATACATGGTTAACCGAGTGTCGGCAAGGGTCCAGTCCAGACCATGATGATCCATGGAAGCCAGGGATTGTTCAAGAAACCATCGGGGAACTGTGTCCCCGGAAAAACCTGGATGGATGACGGTCGAAGCGGTTTCTTTATAAGAAAGATATACCACTGCGGCAGCCTCTTCGACGGAGAGCCGCTCGATAACTTCTTCAATATGCGAATTGGTTGGCCGGGAAAAAGGCTCTGGCAAACGTTCTGCTTCGGTGTCTAAAAAAACCACCAGTATTCGATATACTCCACCAGAATCCTCAAATCGGGCAGGAAGCTCCTCAAGAGCCTGGCAGAGCGGCTTTGATGTATTGCGATCGCACAGGACTACGAGAACTGGTATGTCTTGTTGTCCTACGCTCAGGTACCTGTTTGATTCACTGTGGAGCAGGCCGGCTGCCAGAGTGAGTATAATCGATAGAAGGAGCATCCGGCTTTTCATTATTCCCAGCTTAAAGTCATGAACAATGATCGTCAAGTATGAACAGTGTACAAATTATAGTTCCTGATATATACTGAGATTCAACTGTAAAAAAACGGGGGAGTGAATGGCTGGCGGCGAAAAAAAATGCATACTGACCCTTCCTTTAAAAATCATTTTGACCCAGGAAGGATCAACGTTCTTCATTCGCCAAAACAAGAAACTGCTCAAATTCAAGCTGGCTGATAATGTTGAAGAATACGGGATATCCCTTGATCAGTTTACCCCAGCGACCATTCAGCGACTCCTGTTAATTGATTACATATCAAAAATAGAGATTTCCAAGCCAGAGTTTGTTTCATCCCGGCAAGAAACGATGGATTTGTCTAAATTGGTGGTGTATTCAGTCCTGTATCGACAATATGATGCCTATATTTTTAATAAAATCTTATCTTCAGATGTCATTAAAAAATGGAATCGATTGAATCCGGCAAATATTATTGATGAAAAAACCCATATTAACGATAATTTTCTCAGAAATGTACTAAAAAAGAATGAAAAAATAATTTTTGAGGCAAAACAGGAAATTCTTTCCCCTTTATATAGCTTTATCAATAAAAATACCTCCCTTCTTCCAGAGGAAAAGAACGTACAACTCTTGCTTAGCGAAAAGTTTATGAATAATCTGCGACCCTTTACCTGGTTCATTATTACCAAGTTTAAGGACGCAGATGGATTTGATACCATCCTGAAAACGATACGCTCAAGTCTTACCGAATACATGGATAAGGCAAAAATTGCCGAGTACATCTCCTTGATGCTTATGGAACTGGTGATTAACGCAGAGAATACCAATCTGCGTAAGGAAGTCAAGAACATGTATAAGGGTACGGTGGATCCTAATACCGTGATGTTTGATCCAAATATTCGCAAAAAGGTAATCGCCGAGCTCGAAAGAAAACATGAATTGGTATTTTTATCCTGGAAACTTGGTGGTGGTAGTACCTCTATTGGAACTCAGGGAAAGCTACAAATTACCCTGTATAACAAGGAAGACCAAAGCGAAGCGGTACGCGAAAGCATCAACGACAAAAAAAACGCCGATCTTAAAAAGAAGTCGCTTATCGATTTTTACAAGGAGATTCCGGAGGGAGAGGAAGATACCTCTCTTGGTATGTATTATCTGTCGTATTTAAGTGAAGCCTGCGAGAAGGTTAATGTCCGCTTTGAATCCAATGCAAATCAATTCCGCGATTCGGATTTAACGGTTATCAATCTGACCTTTGTGTTTTAGGATAACTTATATATGGCTTTCCCTGTTACGCGGAACAAGATACCACTGCTTCTCGCATGCCTTTGTGCTTTGTTACTCTTTGCGTGCGCGCAGGGAAGCCCTGTTATTAAAAATCGCTCTATAAAGCTTCTTCGTGTGCAAGATCCAACTCGTTCCTTCTCTGAACATCTTTCTGTGTTTGTTTGTTTTGAGGACTCCGACGGGGAAGAAGACTTCTCCTCTATTACCATAACCCATGATGAAAGCACCCTGTTTTGGGAGATAACCCCGCAAGAGGCGGTGGTTCGGTTGAGAGACACGGAGCGATGGACGGGGAGCAATAATCTCTCTTATCCCGCTGATGGCCTATTCCCTCCCGGAAGGTATACCTTGGTGGTAGCCGATTTGGCAGGAAACGAGGCGGTTGAATCGTTTTCACTGAGCAGAATTTCCTTCCCCGAGTATGCTCCCGCTGCCCTGACTATTGCAGAGGGTACGTGGACTATAGAGCGAAGCGCTGACGCAGCAGGTTTTACCCGTGTGTTTTTGTATCTTTTTTCTCAGGATGATCGGCTTTTATACTCGTATCTAGCCCCTGATGGTTCACAGACGGTTACGGGGACCGTGGCGGAATTACTCGCTCTTGCACCAGGGGCTGTGCGCGTTCAGTGTTATATCGAAAATTTTTCTGGTTCTGCCGGGGTATTGTTGACGGCGGTTGATTTACAGTAAAATGGGTAGAAATGGAAGATAGCGATCAGAAAACCGCCATTGATCATCTCAGGCAGGTTAAAACCTACGTATTACGTGCTGGCAGAATGACCGAGGCGCAAAAGCGCGATTATGTTATTCATGCAGCACGTTGGTGTCTCCCTTTTGCGGAGCGAATTCTCAACTTTACCGATGTGTTCGAAAACACAGCCCCGGTTACTATGGAAATTGGTTTTGGCATGGGTCGCGCTACAGCAATCATCGCCGCAGAGAATCCGGACAAGAATTATATTGGGGTTGAGGTTCATCGTGCAGGGGTCGGGCGTCTTTTGGGCGAAATAGAGCGCAGAGGCCTGACTAATCTTCGTATTATTGAGTATGACGCACTGGAAGTTCTTTCTTCCATGATCCCCAATGAATCCCTTTCGGGTTTTCATGTTTTTTTTCCTGATCCTTGGCCAAAAAAGAGACATCATAAACGTCGTTTGGTTCAAAGACCTCGCACCGATTTGTTCGCTTCAAAACTTGCTCCCGGTGGATATTTTTACATGGCCACCGACTGGGAACCCTATGGTGAAGAAGCTTATATTGAGCTCACTGCCACTCCCACCATGGAAAGTATGTACGAAGGCTATGCTCCCCGACAAACCTGGCGCCCGGAAACCCGGTTTGAGGTTAAGGGCATTGAGGCGAGCAGGGAAATTTACGAATTGATGTTCAGAAAAAAAAGCCTGGAGGACTAATCGTTCATGGCCAAAAGTCAATCATCATCGCGACCCAGGGTGCGAGATTTGGAACAGCAAATCAGATATCATCAAGGGCTCTATTATAACGGATATCCTGAAATTACAGACGCTCAATTTGACGCGCTGTGGGATGAACTGAAAGAACTAGATCCTTCTAATATACTTTTTAATACAATCAACTCTGAGTTTACCGACGGCTTTCCCAAGGAATATCACCTTATTCCAATGGGGAGTCAGGAGAAGGCTGCAGACGCAGAATCCTTTTCCGTCTGGGCTGCTTCCTGCGGCTTTGATGAATTTCTTGTTCAATATAAACTTGATGGGGCAAGCCTGGAGCTTCAATACGAAAAGGGAATTTTGACCCATGCGGTAACTCGTGGTGATGGGACCATTGGCGATGACATTACCGCCAACGCCCGAAAGATGAAGGGCGTGTTAGCGTTTTTGCCCGATCCCTGGGGTCCTGCTTCGCGTACTCCATTTTCTGGTGGAATTCGCGGTGAAGTCATTATGGAAAAAACTGTTTTGGCTACGTATTTTCCTGATAAGGCTAATTGCCGCAATGCCGCAAATGGACTAATGAAACGCAAGGATGGCAATGGCTGCGAGCACTTGCGCGTGGTGTGCTACGATGCCGCATCCGGGACTCCTGGGCAACCTTTTTCCGGTTATACCCCATTTAACGACGAAGAAGAAAAGATACGCTGGCTTTCTACCTGTGGCTTTGATACTGTTCCCATGAATATATGTTTGGGTTCCCAAGCGGTAATTGATTATCGCGCGCATATCACCGATATACGAGCTACTCTTCCTTACGACATTGATGGCTTGGTTGTGAAGGGTCGGCGCATTGATCCTGTTGATTTGGCACGAAGTCGTCCTCAGCTGCAAATTGCGTTTAAGTTTAACCTGGAAGAAGCGATAACCGTACTTAGAGCGGTTGAATGGAGTGAATCCGGGATCACCTATACTCCCATCGCTATTACCGATCCAGTCAAGCTTGCGGGAACCACGGTGCAACGGGCAAATTTAGTTAATCCGCGCATGATCGAAGATATGCACTTACGCATTGGTAGCAGGGTTATTCTGACCAAACGGGGAGAGATAATTCCCAAGATAGAAGGACTGGTTGAAAATCCACCCGACACCAGCGCTATCGAAATTCCTCATATCTGTACAAGTTGTTCTACTGCCCTGGTAAATGAAGGTACGCGCCTGTATTGTCCGAATCCGCGTTGTCCCAAGGTAATTCATCATCGCATTTCTAAATGGCTTACCGTTTTGGATGTTCGGGATTTTGGCGACGCCCTTATACAACAACTGTTTGCTTCCTCCCGTGTTCGCTCCATTTCAGATTTGTATACCCTAACAGTGGAAGAACTTGCCTCCCTGGAAAGAATGGGAGAAAAAAGCGCGAGCAAGGTTCTCAAGGCCCTTGATAGTCGCCGGGACTTACGCCTTTCCCAGTTTATTGCCGGGTTTGACATTGACGGTATTGGCGAAACGATGGTCGATAAATTAATCGCTGCAGGATTTACAAGCCTTGAATCCCTTCTTTCGGCAAAGGAAACAGATTTCGCACAGGTCTATCAATTTGGCGACATCCTGGCCCGTTCCTTACGCGCAGGTCTTGATGAACTGGGACCCCAGATGCGCAGTCTTGTTGCATCCAACACAATACGCATACAAGAAGTCGAAGACTCAGGTGGCCTGTCAGGTGTTTCCTTTTGCTTTACCGGAGAATTGACTACGCTTACCAGAAGTCGCGCTGAACAGCTCGTCAAGGACTCAGGTGGTTCTGTCAAATCCGCCCCGGTTAAGGGTCTGTCATATCTGGTTACTAACGATCCGCAATCGTCTTCTTCAAAGACTCGAAAGGCTCGTGAATTGGGCATTCCCTTTATAGATGAAGAGGACTTTCTCAACATGTTGGGACGGGA
>JAFGIM010000005.1 GCA_016929605.1 Spirochaetales bacterium
AACCAGAGAACAAAGTCATAGGGGTTTCTTTTGTTGGGATCTACGTCGATTCGCGCTCCGGCCTTAAGATCGTCAAGATTAAGATTAGCCAATTTGCCATATTCCGGGAAAGTTGAGATATCAAAATACAAATTTCCGCCGCTTTGGTAGGTGTGACCGTTGGCTTCGATTCGGGAAATCAGTTCAATCATCTCCGGAATATGCTCTGTTGCCTTGCAGACAGTAGTGGGCATGCGGATATTAAGACGCTGAGTATCATTAAAAAAAGCTTCTGTATAATAGGAAGCGATCTCCAGGACAGACATGCCCCGTTCTTTCGCAGAAGCGACCATTTTATCTTCACCTTCATCGGCATCGTTGGCAAGGTGTCCTATGTCGGTGATATTCATTACATGGTGTACGTCGTATCCCAGGAAGGAGAGCGTGCGGCTTAAGGTATCCTGAAAGACATACGCCCGCAGATTACCGATATGGGCATAGTTGTATACAGTGGGACCACATCCATAAAAGCCGGCCTTTCCCGCGTGGATGGGGATAAACTCCTGCAAACTTCGTCCCATGGTATTAAAAAGCTCCATTGGCATGGTATCCTCCGCCCTCGTATTTTCGCGTTTCGTGCTGTATAATGCCGGAACGATGAATACTGTACGGAAATTATGGGAAAATAGCAATATAAGCGCTATCTGCCCCCGCTCGGCTCACACCGTTTCGTTTGACGAACCGATGTCTGCGCATACTTCCTTTAAGTTAGGCGGGCCGGCTGATGTATATATTGAACCTCCGGTTGTAGAAGAGCTTTGTGCCCTTATCGATTACTGTTTTACACAAGGTGTGCCGGTCTATATAGTGGGCGCAGGCTCAAATATCCTGGTGTCAGATCAGGGGATTCGGGGCGTAGTGCTGTCTCTGTCCGGTTTACAAGGTACTGAGTTGATGAGCGACACTGATCGTCTTTTAGTGCGCTCTCTTGCGGGAACCCCAGTTGACGAGCTTTCGGCTTGGTGTTGCGCTCAGTCCCTAGCCGGTCTTGAACGTTTTGCGGGCTTACCGGGAACGGTCGGTGGTGCGGTCTTTATGAATGCGCGCTGCTATGACCTGTCGATTTCGGATCGCTTTTTTTGTGCGGATATCCTGTATTTTACCGGTGGACGCTGTACACTCTCAACGATGGCCTTTACCCCCGGTGAATGGGAGTACAAAAAATCGCCGTTTCAAAGTGGACGAGGAGAAGATCCCCTGTTAATAACCCGGGATTCTCGTGTTGTTGTTGCGGCGACTTTTAGGGTAGAACGATCTCTTTCGGCGAGTCTTGAAGCCGATCGTCTGTCTTTTATCGAGGATCGTAAAAAAAAGGGGCATTTTCGCTATCCTTCGGCGGGCAGTATGTTTAAAAATAGCCGTGCCTTTGGGAAACCTTCCGGGCAAATTATTGATGAGGCAGGCTTACGCGGTTTTACAATCGGAGGGGCTCAGGTAGCATCCTGGCATGGGAACTTTGTTATAAATACGGGAGATGCCCGGGCCAGTGATGTACGGCGTCTCGTTTCCGAGGTACAGCGCCAGGTATTGGAAAAAACCGGTTTTCTTTTAGAACCAGAGGTTGTGTTTACTGGCGAATGGTCTGACCTGACATGATAGTAACAAATGGGGGAGTATTTATGAGAAAACGTGTTATCGGAATCGGTTTTGTATCCGTTTTGTTTTTATGCACGACTGCCTGGGTTTGTTCTGCACAAGTAATCGGTCGTATAGAGTACCTTGAGGGAACGGTGGAAATTGTCCGCGATGGTAGTCCCCTCAGGCCAATTGATATCGGCTCGGCGGTGGAACATCTGGATCAAATAAAAACCAGGGCGAATAGCACGGTCTGTGTATCATTTCTTCCCTCTAGCGGCTTGAGCGGACAGGTAGATCTGGAAGAGAACACGACTGCGGTGTTAAGAAGCGACAGCGGTGGTATGGAAAAAGTACATGAACTACAGCTTTTTACCGGCGCTCTTGGCGTTAAGGTTAAACGACTTGCTTCCAATAAGTCTTCCTTTAGGGTTAGAACCCCAACTGCTGTGTTGGGGGTAAGGGGTACGGAATTTACCGTAATCAGCTTTAATGGCGCAGCCCTTGTTGCCTGTAAAACCGGAGAGGTTCGCTGTGATCCCTGGTCATCAAGTGCTGCTTCAAACGGTCAAGCCGCACCGGGTGACTCAGCCTTACCTGGCCGTTTGGTCGAGGTTCTGGAGTCGCAATCGGTTAAAACGGCAGAATTTCCCCAGGGAGAGTTTTCCAGTGTCTGGAAAGACCTTCGGACCCGATGGAAGACCTTTCAAGTTGAGCTGATTACCGCTAACCCGGTGTCTTTTTTAAACTCGTTTGTACCGGTTTGGGAGCGTTCTGCTTCCCAGATAGAAGCCGACGCACAGCGGTTACGGGCTAATTCCGTCCTGGAAAAGTGGCTTTTGGGGGCAAAAAAGGGAGGCCCCAAGGGGAACCGATCTTCCTGGATTACCGAAAGAAACGCGGTCATGAAGGATTTACTGGCCATCAAGCCGCATCTTACCGTTGGAATGATGAGTTGGTATCGCTTGAATGAGCTTATCCCGCATCTGAGTTCTGCCGATATGAATAAGAAGCTCTCCAACGGACAAACAGTGCAAGCTTTTGTTAATCGGTTTACAAAGACGGAAACCGAGGTTTCATCGGCCTTTACCCTGTTTTACGCGGCGGAAAAGCAGTATATGCTCAGGAATGACGGGCTTTCTCCCTTCCTGGAGTTTTAATTGACATTGTAGGAAGTCAAAACTATACTGAGGTAACGGGTGGTGCTGATTGTTACAGCTAGCGTTTGTTAATTTTAGAAAAGGTTCATATATCCTCGTCGAAGGGAAGGTCGAATCGGATCGGTTTTATATCATCCAGGGAGGCAAGGTCCAAATCACCAAGGATACCGAGGTTGTTGCCGAAGAAGGTGGCAATATTCTTGGTCCCGGTGACTTTATTGGCGTTGTATCCAGTATGTCCGGTCATAGCCAGATAGAAACCGCCATGGCCATTACCGATGTTACCCTGATTTCTGTTCGCCGGGATCAATTCTCGGAGCTGATCGAAAAAAACACCCCGGTCGCCATGAAGATTATCTACTCATTTACCCGGAAAATGCGGTACCTGGATGAGGCTCTCACTCGTATTACCCTTAAGAAGAACGTAGAAAGCGATATTACCCATCTTTTTAATATTGGCGAGTATTATGCAAAGCTTTCCAAATATAATTTAGCCCTGTATGCCTATTACCATTACTTGAAAAACGCGCCAAATGGTCCCTATGCCGCCGTTGCCCGTGAACGGTTTATGGCACTTAAAAGCATGGGTGTTAGCGTTACCACTGCCTGCCTTGAGCCGAAGCCTGGCGAGATGACCCGTCTATACACCGAAGAAACGATTGTTTTCTGCGAGTGTCAGCCCGGCGCGGAGCTCTATATCATTCAGAAAGGGCAGGTCAAGATCACCAAGATTGTTGATAAAAACGAGGTGCTTCTTGCCGTTCTTAAAGCCGGTGATATGTTTGGCGAAATGGCCTTGTTGGAAAACAAGCCTCGTTCCGCCAGTGCTATCGCCCTTGAGGGAACCCAATTGCTGGCGGTTAACCGGCAAAACTTTAATCAGATGGTTTCCACCCAGCCACAGCTGATTGCTCGCCTTACTACCACCCTTGCGGACCGCATCTGGCTGATGTACAAACAGCTTGCGAATACCCTGATTACCGATCCTATTGGGCGAATGTACGACATGCTCGTCATTCAGCTGGAAAAATCAAAGATTCCCTTTCAGACAGCTCGATCGTATACCTTTGATTTTGGCCCGAATGAGCTTGCAAATATGTGCGGTATCGTTAAAGAGGATGCTCAGCGGGTAATCAGCGAGTTTATGCGAGAGCCTATTGTTCGTCTCACTGATGAGCGTATATCTGTAGCAGATATGTCCGAGCTGAGTAAACAAAACGCCTATCGGAAAAAACTTATGGATTTGGAGCGCGCTCGGAATGAATCACGCTCGGGCGGGGCAACTACCAACAGCGTTGTCTTGTGGTAGCTTTTCTATACCCTGCTTCAGTTCCAAAGCGATTACGCCGAAAAGAATAGCATGAAACGTTTTCTCTCCCTTGTTTGCTCTGTCCTTATATCTGTCGCCCTCTTTGCACAGGAGACTTCTCCTGCCCCTCAATCATCCGGGCAGGCCTTAAGCGATACGTATCGATCGATTACCCTTGGGATGGATATTGAAAGCGTTAAGGAACAGCTTCTTTCTGACGGGATCTTTGGCTATCGGGGAGACCGTGACGTATCCTTATTACCCTACAAGAATCGAAGCCTTATCGAAACATCAGGTTCATCTTTTATTAAACGCGCTTTTTTTCAGTTTTATGAAGAGAAGCTATATATCATGATTTTTATGATCGACGTGGATCGTATGGACTATTATTCACTGTATACGACCTTTGTTACTAAATATGGTGAGCCGACCTCCCTTGATCCAGCTAAGGCTTTGTGGAAGGATGAGCGAGTTATCGTAACCCTGGAACGTCCGCTTACGGTCAAGTATGTGGATCAGGCGGTTTTTCAGTCCCTGATCGCAGATGATTCAACCGGCAAGGCTGCTTCCGATATTCTTCGGGAGGAATTTCTTGGTGATTTTTAGGAATCCGCGTTTTTTCTGCCGCCTGACAATGGCAGTACTCTTTTGTGTGTGTCTTTCCTGCTCACCAAATTTGACGAGGCTTCCTTTGGTTATTCAAACCGCACGTGGAGAAGAAGTGGCGCTTACTGTCGAGGTAGCGCGTACGGCTGTGGAGCAGGAAAAGGGTTTTATGGGGAGAAAAAAAATCCCTGATGGAACCGGAATGATCTTTGTATATCAAAGCGACCGAAGAATGTCTTTTTGGATGAAAAACACCCCTCATCCGCTGTCGATTGCCTTTATTGACTCTTCCGGGATTATTCGTGAGATACGGGATATGAAGCCGTTTAGTGTGGAGCCAATTATGAGCGACCGAATGCTCAGATATGCCCTGGAAGTACCTCAGGGATGGTTTACGCGCGCGGGGGTAGGGATTGGAGACCGCCTGTCTCGTGAATCTCTTTCCCGGCTAACATCACCGTAGATTATGCATCCTCCAGCATTTGTCGGGCAATCCGGTCATTAGGATCGATTTCAAGTACAGTCCTGAAAAATCCGTATGCTTCTTCTTTGTTACCCTGTCGCAATGCAAGGGTCCCCAGATTTGATATTATCTTGGTGTTTTCCGGTTCAGCGTTTAATGCTTCCAGCAGGAATGTGCGGCTTTGTTCAAGGTCGCCAAGTTCCATAAGACAGATTGAAAGTTCATTACAAATATCGGTGTACCCTTCTGTTTGTTCTGTCTCTTGTTCACGAATGAGTTCCAGGGCCTGAATAAAGGCGGCCTTACCGTCTTCCCACCGTTCCAAGCGGCGCAGGGCCCATCCAAGGAGAAACCATGCATTCCACACCTTGGGTTTGTGTTCCATAAACAGCCTGATCTGTTCAAGCGCCCGCTCTTCTTCTCCCATTGTGATAAAGTCATAGGCAGACTTAAAAAGATCATCGTCAAGATCGCGCGAGGCAATGGTGTTAATAATCTGTTTCGCTTTATCTTTTTTTAGTGTATCTGCTTCAGCGGTTGACGTCTCCAGGGAAAGGTAGGTTTCAAGCGATTCCCGTGCCTTGCGGTAGTTCTTTTGTTTCAGGTAAAAAAAACCTGAGTTAAAAAAAGCTGCTGGAAGGGGGGATTCTGCGGTCATTGCCTTTTTGTACCATTCAAAGGCGTGGCTATCGCAGGCATCTGCCTCTTCATCACAGCCCGATTTCCTGAATGATTCTGCCCGGTCATCCGCTAAAAGCGCTAGATTAAGGATGGTTAGCGAGTCCTCTGGATCAAGACCATGTAAGGCAAGAAAAATCTCTTCAGCAAGATCAAAATCTCCGTTACGGGTTTTCAGGATTGCAGCTTCGGTCATTTCCTGGCGAATTGATGGATGAACCGCCTTGATGAGTGTGCGGTAATATCCTAGATCAGAGTTTTCCCTGTCATATGCCAAAACAGTTAGTATGCCAGCCAAGATCATCTCGCGGGTAAGCCCGTCGCTTTTGAATTCCTGGTCCGGGTGTGCAAGTTGTACTGGCAGAGGGATAGACGCGTCGAATAAGGGTATTGCCGCAACGACGGGATGTTCTGCGGGAAGGGTGATAAAGACAAGAGAATCGAGTGGGTGTGGCATTGGTACCTCGTGAAAAAAGTATAAACGCTTATATGTGGGCGTTGTTTTGCTCGTCAACCGCCGCTGACGATTCTTTAGGCGATGGAGCATCTTTGGTATCCTCTCCGCTTTTTTCCGTTCCCTGTGCAGGGAGTTTACGGGTTTGGGAGAGGTAATTATTGATGTGCATTTTATAGGACATGGGAACTTGCCCGTCGGCGTACTTGATTGCAAGGGCCACAAGATCCTTTCGGTTTTCCACGTCTTCGGTTCGGACCACAGTTCCCTTGATTCCTATAGCTTCTCTGGGATCTTCAAGATCGACTCGCAGTACAACGTCCTTGTTGACCAAAAAGGGCGCTATGCCAACCATGATTACCTTGGCGCCGGAAAATGAAAGGTCCCGAAGAATACAGCGTCGGGGGATACCCTGAATAAAAATAATCGTTTCTTTTTGAGGAATACCAAGCTTGCGCATCGCCTCGGGAGTAAGCAGAATTCGCTCTTCACGGCGTTTGGTCGAATTAACATTCGCTTCCAGGAGTTGGCCCAGCCGCTCAACCAAATCATCAGGGGCGCGCTGCGTAAACGACAGTGAAATGATAACAAGGTCAGGTGATCCGGAGTACTGGTTCATGGCCAGAACCTTAGAGGACACAAAAAAAGAAACAGGTTCGTTTTTTTCGTTGTCCAGAAAACAAAAACGAAGGCTTAAGGAAATGGTTCCCTGTTGTATTTTGTCGTAGAGGCCGCTTTTAATACCAGCGATTATCTTTGCACCAGAAAGAGATGCGGAGTTAATGACACACGGCCACTGACCACCAAGGGCCTTGATATAGACTTGCTGGGGCACCAGGGCAGTTGCCTTTATCACTTCTTTGGTGAAAGTAACGTCAATGTTCTGGTACAGTTCATAAAAGCGGGCCAACTGCTGGCTTGTGGCGTATCCCATAGCTCATTACATCATAGATGCCTTTATATAAAAGGTCAACTAAAGGCCCTGGTTGAACGAAGTGCGTTGGTGGTCAGTAAAAAAAAACCGGCCTTGACGGCCGGCTTTTATCAGAATGCCTTGTGTTCACCGGGCTTTCTGGTTTTTTTCATCAATTTTCGTCTGAGGGCCTTGTTCTTCCGGTTAAGGATGGTGGAAGGCTTCTCGTAGTATTCCCTTTTTTTCCATTCGCGAATAATACCTTCTTTTTCGACCATGCGCTTAAAGCGCTTGATTGCTTTTTCAAGGTTCTCTGAGTCGTCGACGATGATATGAGCCATATATAAATCACCCCCTTCCGGAACTACCCGTCAGTATCTTGCCACTATAACAAAAATCGTCTATGAGCGTCAACTGGCGTACTATTCAAGGGTTTTGGAAACAAACCAGTCCGGATCCATCGCTATGCCATTAAGGCGGAATTCCCAATGAAGATGCGGTCCGGTCGAAAGCCCGGTTGAGCCCGATTGTCCAATAAGGGTTCCGGCCCTGACGGTCTCTCCTTCAGAACACGAAAGACTGTCCATATGATAATAGAGACTGTATAAGCCGGGAAGGTGTTCAATAACCACTGTCCAGCCTGTTGTAATCCGGAAGGTAGCCAGTACAACCTTTCCGTCCCCCGAGGCAAAGACCGGAGTGCCTGTCGGTATTCCAAAGTCTATACCCCAATGAGTTGCTTTTTCTTCCTTTCCGTTGGAATAGCGATATGTCCGTTTGTGGGCAAAATCGCTTGTTCGTCGTGTAGCGGTTACCGGTACCTGCCATGGCCCATAAAACCGATACCCCTCGGGATCTTGAAAATAAAGAATGTCGTTAAGCAGGCGAATTTGTGCCATTCGTTCCGGTCTGACATCTTGCTTGATTGCGGAATTGTGTTTGTTCAGATGGACTATCTCGTTTGGAAATTGACGGGGGACTACCGTTAGTGGATGAGTGGCAGAGAGGACCGGGGCCTGAGCAAGTTTTGCACTAATGGAGAGGCTATAGAGACCCGAAGGAAAATCGGCAGGAATGGGGATAATGGCAAGAAATCTGCTTTTCCCGGTTAAGGTAGTATAGGCATAATAGCCACGCGATTGGATGCGGGGATCGTCTTCTTCCCCCGGGATACTCAGCGTGATGACAACGTCGGAAAGGGTTTTCTCTCCATCGATGATAACGGGTATACCCTCTCCGGGTCGGGCTTCTGTTGGAAGGGTAAGGGTCCAGGGTTCAGCTATTGCTGGCCCTTCCCGGGTATCTTCCGTTCCCTTGGAAAATAAAGGAAGGGTCACTGTTATCAGGATAAGCGCGCTTAACAAAAAGCAGGTATGAGAATATCGTTGTTTCACTTATGCGGTTCCGGTTTTTTTTGCGTCTTTAACAATCATTTGCGGGGTAACAGATCCATTAAAACAATTCCGGTTAACGTTGAACACCGCGTCAAGATAGTCCCCCACGGAAAAATCTCGGCCCAGGCGTTCAGCCCCCTGCCAAAAAATGGCTGGCCACTTATGAGTGCCACAGTCCAGTGTCAGTTTTAGATGTTGCTTTTCTGTTTTGCCCATGATGTCCGCGGATATAACGCGCATCTTGCGCGAAAGGAATACCAAGGGTTCGTTGTCTTCGCCGTATGGCTCAAAACGGTCGGCGATATCAAGTAATGAGGCTTGAAGGTATTCATGTGGTAATTCAGCGTCCACCAGGATCTCTTCATCATTGCCTTCACCTTCAAAGGTGATATCTTGCGAAACCCGTTCAAGACGCGATACCAATTGTTCTAGTTTGGTTTGAGGGAGGGAGAACCCCGCTGCAAAAGCGTGGCCCCCATGATCAGTAAAAAGGTCTGCACAGGGAGCGAGTAGGCCATCCAGATGGAAGCCGCGGGCCGACCTGATTGAACCGACGGCAGAGCCATCGTCCATAATGCAAATAACAATTGCTGGGACCGAAAAACAGTTTGCCAGCCGATTTGCCATTATACCGGTAACGCCCCGGTGTACCAGATTGGTTGCCGCAACAACAAGTTTAGAGTTAAATCGCTCAAAACTTTCCCGTGCCAGGGGTTCCACCACAGTCCATCCATCACTGCCCATTTGCTTGCGATCGGTGTTAAGCTGTATAACCTCGGCAGAAAGGGCGGTGCGTTCGGTTGGATCGGTAGAAAGGAATAATCGAATGGCAAGGCCGGGATTGCCCATCCGACCGGTGGCGTTAATGGCAGGAGATATTTGCCATGCAAGCTCTTGGGTGCCAATCTTTTTTCCAAGCAGGTTTTGACGTGACAATAGCTCGGAAAGACCGGCTCTTGGCTTTTCGTTCATCGCCGCAAGTCCCCGCCGAACCAGGATGCGGTTTTCGTTTTTTAGCGGCATCAGGTCGGCAAGGGTTCCCAGGGCAACGAGTTGCAATTCTTCTGTTTCGCGCTTTCCGTATAAGCCGTTTTTTCTTTGGAGAAATGAAATAAACAAATTAAAGAATCCCTCGAGCTCACCTATGCTTTTTTGCTGATAGCGACCGATGCGAGAGAGGTCTTTGAGTTTTAACAAGCTGAGGGATTTTACTTGGGGTATCACCGATCCAATTTGTGGTCTTAGGTCAAGCAGATTGAACTCGACTCCCTTTCCAAAGATGTGTGTAAGCTGCTTTTGTTGTGCACTCTCGTCCCACACAAAGATTTGCTGCCCCTGCAAGAAGGGCAGAAGCCTTGTTTGTGTAATGGATACCATACCGGGAACGATCGTTTCACTAATGCGGTCGGTTTCGCACATGTTAACGGTTTTAATGGCTTCGATAACATACGACTCATTTGCGGGGCGTACATGCAACAGGCAGATTTGCTGTTTGTATATGTCAAGTAAGCCAAAGCGCAGGGCAGAAATAAACTTCCACACGACGGCACAGCCGGCCAGGTCGCGAAAGGGATAGTTGCTATCGCTCATTTTGGGATTGATTATCGCGGTTGCCGCAGGAAGGGTCTCTTGGGGATTGTGATGATCAAGGATAATCACGTCAATTCCCAGTTCTGCCGCATGTGCGATCTCTTTTATACAGGAGATACCACAGTCTACGGTGATAATAAGGGTGCCACTGTCGGCTGCAAGCTGATCAACCGCGTCCATGCTCAATCCGTAGCTTTCGTCTCCTTGGGGAACCCTCCATGACACATCAAGACCCAATTCTGTTAGGGCTGTATACAGAAGCGTTGTACTGGTAATTCCATCTACATCCCTATCGCCAAAAATAAGGACCTTCTCTCCTTCCTCACGGGCATCCAGAACCCGATCTACTGCGTCTTCCATTGCGGAAAATAAAAAGGGATTGTGAAGGTAGCGAAGATCATCTTCAAGGTAGAAAAGGACATCCGGTCCCTCAATGACGCCGCGCCTGGCAAGAATGGATGCGGTAAGAGCATCACATCCATAGCTGCTTGATAATTCCTTGATAAGGCTTCGTCCAATTTCTTTTTTATTCCATTTCATAGGGCCGTAATTTCCTTAAGGATAAGGGGAGTTTTATCGGGAACAGAGGATGAGATGGAGATTGCTTTTTGCAGAAGATGAACGGCAGGATCCAGACACGCTTCGTCTTTACCGTATACCTCCATAATAACGTCTCCAGCATTAACCCGATCGCCTTTTTTATATTTCAGGATAATACCCGCGTCCGGGCACACCTGTTCATCCGTTTTGTTGCGTCCTACACCCAGATATACACCGGCAAGGCCGGTTGTAAAGGCGTCAATCGATGAAATCGCTCCTGTTTGTTCTGCGCGAATCGTCGTGGTATGCCTGGACCGTCTGCTCTCCCTGTCTGCCAGTAATCGGGGAACATCTCCTCCCTGGAGACGTACGTTTTCTAAAAACAATTCCATTGCCTTGCCGGAGTGTATCGCTTGTCTACAAAGATCTTTTCCTTCATCGACGGAGGAAGCCTTGTGTGCCAATACCGTCATCCAGGCTCCGCAAAGCAGGGTTAATTCGGTCACATCTTGGGGCCCGTGTCCCTCAAGAACGTCCATGGATTCTTCAATTTCCAAAAAGTTACCAATTTTATAGCCAAGCGGCTCATCCATTGCGGTAATCAGGGCTACTACTTTTTTTCCCATTGCCTTTCCGGTACCGGCAAGACTGTCCGCGAGCTTCTGGGCATCTGCAAGGTTTTTCATAAAGGCTCCCGATCCACATTTTACATCAAACACCAGGGCATCGGCTCCTTCGGCTACTTTTTTGGAGAGAATACTTGCGGTAATAAGGGGCACTGACTCAACGGTGCCGGTAACATCCCTGAGCGCGTAGAGCAGGCGGTCAGCTGGAACGATTTCTTTCGTTTGGCCGGTCATGGCAAAGCCTGTTTTTGAAAGGATGTTACGGAACTCACGGACCGAAAGGGCAGTTTTATAGCCGGTTATGGATTCAAGTTTATCAAGCGTTCCCCCGGTATGTCCCAGCGCTCTGCCGCTCATCATCGGGACGCATACCCCGGCAGCCGCTACTATGGGAGCAAGGGGTAGGGATATCTTGTCTCCAACTCCGCCGGTTGAGTGTTTGTCGACAAACGGGCCGGTAAGACCTGAAAGGTCAATTACCGATCCTGATGTAAGCATCACATCGGTAAGGTATCCAGTTTCAACAAAATTCATTCCGTTAAAGTACACAGACATGAGCCAGGCCGAGATTTGATAATCCGGAATTTCACCTTGTACATACCCGGAGATTAAAAAGGCAATTTCTTCCCTGGAAAGGCTTGAACCGGCCGGAGCTGTTGGGTTCCCTCTTTTCTTCATGATAATATCAACCGCTCTCATGGTTCTCTCCTCAGATATTCCGCTTTCAAGTTGCTACAGAATGCCTTCTCCCGATTCAAGCGTTTTAAGGGGGCTATCAATCATTCGCGACAACAAGAAAAACAGGAAGTTTTTCAGTTCGGTATATGCCTGTAGACCAAGCGGTATAGCTCGAGACTCGGCAGGTTTTAGGCAAGCGATGGACACGAGGTAAGAACGTGCTTCCGGTGATAAGGGGAATCGTTTTTCATCGAGTCCGACACACGAAAGGCATACACAGGCATCTTCGTGCGGTGAATAGTATACTACCGCATTTTCACTGTTCACGCCAGATCCACATTGGGGACAGCAATCAACTGGTGGATTAAGGCCGGCGACTGTCAGGGTTCGCCATAGATACCGGATAAGCGCTCGTCGGCAGTCATCCGGACTTGATACGGCAATGCCGTCGATAAAGGCATTTACCAATTTCCAATCGGCAATCCCGTGAGACCGGGTCAGTATTTCCGTACATAAAGACGCACACCAGGTTCGGACCAAATCTTCCCTGATCCCTTCGTGGAAAGCTTGTACGTCAAAATCGGTTATCTTGGCCGTTTTTTTTACCGGATCGCTATAGATCCAGACTCTGCCGCGGTGCCAGGGAGAAACCAGGGATCTGAGCTTGCTTTTAGCCCCGCCAAAAACGGCGGCCCGAACAAGAGTATTATCTTCCGTGAATAAACAGGCTTCCCGGTGGCCTTCCCCGAACGAGGTGAGGGATAAAACAAGGGCAGAACAATTCCATGAACGGTTGGCCATTGTCCTATAATGAGTAAATGGAGGCTTCCTGTCAATAAAACTTGACAACCTGACGTAAACCGTATTTATGTAAGTAAGGAGGTTCAACAATATGGAACAATTAGCCACAATTCCCCTGGTTTTTAGGGAGCGGGTAAGAAAAAACCCGGAGGTCATGGTTCAAGCATACAAGATCGAGGGGGGCGGCTATGGGACGCGAACATACCGGCAATTGTATGAGGATGTGTTGGACTTTGCCTGTGCGTTACAGACACTTGGTGTTTCCCGATCGCAGCATATCGGCTTAATTTCGGATAACCGCCGAGAATGGCTTATTTCGGATCTGGCGATTCAATCCCTGGGCTCCGCCGATGTGCCGCGCGGATGCGACTCGATGGAAAAAGAGATCATTTTTATCCTGTCCACCACTGATTGCCCACTCGTTATAGTAGAAAACAAAAATCAGTTAACTAAGGTACTCAACGGCAAGGATAGTTTGCCGCATCTTAAGCGGATTATCATGTTCAATGAGCCGACCGAAGAAGACCGCAAAGATGCCAAAAAAAAGGGTATTGAGCTGTTCTCCTTTTGGACTGTTCTTGGGGATGGCACGGCAAAACGTGCCGGAGACGCTACCGTCATTGAAGCGGAGATAGACAAGGGAACAAAAGAGGATCTGGCGACCATTATCTTTACTTCCGGGACAACCGGAGAGCCCAAGGGCGTTATGCTCACCCAGGGTAATTATATCTGGCAACTGGAAAGGACGCCCCATTTATTATATGGAGAACCAGGGGATATCTGGTTAACGGTCCTTCCGGTATGGCATAGCTTTGAACGGCTCATGCAATATATCGTTATTGAACGATCGAGCGGAATGGTGTATTCAAAGCCGGTTGCCTCTGTTATGTTCCCCGATATTGCGGCTATGAAACCGCACGTTATCCCCGGGGTTCCTCGCTTATGGGACGCCCTTGCGAACGGTATTTTGCGCACTGTACGAAAAGAAGGCGGCCTTAAAAAAGCCCTGTTTTTCTTTTTCCTTTCTGTAGGAAAAAAGTATTGCACCGCCCATGATCTGGTCTTTGGTAGGGTTGCCCGTTTTACTCGTCGCGTTAGAGCCTTGGACACCCTTGTTGGCTTGATTCCCTGGCTCTTGCTTTTATTCCCTCGCTTCCTGGGTAATGTGTTGGTGTATCGCAAAATCAGACAAAAACTGGGAGGCCGAATCCGGTTTTGTATCTCCGGAGGTGGGGCCCTTCAGAAAGATGTAGACGCCTTTTACCGGGCTATCGGTCTTAAAGTTATTGAAGGGTATGGAATTACAGAAACCGCACCGGTTTTATCGCTCCGGGATCAATGGAAGCCTCGCCCCGGTTGTGTAGGCGCGGTTTTTACTGACACTGAATGCCGGATTGTAGACAGCGATGCGTTAGATAGTGCAATTTCTTCCGCGAAAGATGGTGTATGGATGGTTCCTCCTGCCTTACCGCCGGGAAAACAGGGTGTTATCGTAGTTCGTGGTGGCCAGGTTATGAAAGGCTACTATAAACGGGACGATTTGACTAAAAAAGCAATCGATGCTGATGGATGGTTTAACACCGGGGACCTGGGTATGCTCTCGTGGGATAACGAGATCAAGATAACCGGTCGAGCCAAGGACACTATTGTGCTTCTTGGTGGAGAGAATATTGAGCCGGCTCCGATTGAACAGGCTATCAAGTCGTTTGAATTCGTTGAGTCGGTAGTCGTTCTTGGTCAGGACAAAAAATACCTGACCGCGCTTATCGTCCCATCCAAGGACTTGCTCCTTGCCTATGCCGAACAAAATGATTTGCCCAAGGATGATTGGGATGTTCTTTTGGAACATCCAGAGGTGCTCCAGTTGTTCCGCTCCGGGATAGACGCAAGAATTAATCATCAGGGTGGTTTCCGGCCCTTTGAGTTTATTTTCCGTTTTACCCTGCTTAAAGAATCCTTCCAGGTAGGGAGGGAACTTTCGGGAAAACAAGAGATGATGCGCCACCGGATTAACGAAGTGTATAAAAAAGAGATAGAGGCGCTCTTTACCGAATAAGCAGCATTGACGGCTTGCGTGGTCTGCGGGTATAAAAGGTGCATGGTTTTGCTGATTTCAGGCATGGTATGTGCCTTTATTGCCCTTATCGCAGCCGTCATTCTGCAGTTTCGACTTGGAGGATGGCTGTGGCTGTCCGGTCTTTCGGCTATGGACAGCGAACGGCGAGCGCGTTGTAACAGCGAACCGCTCAGGCGTCGTTTGAGCATTCTCTTGTATGTTCTTTCTTTTATCTTCTTGTTTGCGGCCTTTTTCCTGCATATTCGTCTTATCAGCCCCTTATGGTACCTACGACTTCTCTTTATCTCCCTGATTATCGCCATTGACTGTATCTGGTTTGTCTATCGCCGTTATGACGGTGTCAGTCATACGCATGCAGAAACACGGGCTGCCCGTCTTTTTTTAGTCATGGTTCACGCATTTTTTGGTGGATTCTACCTCTTTCTGCTATACTAAGGTCATTATGGAGGCTTTTCGGTGAAATCATTACAACGTCGCGTGCTCTGTTACCTGATGGTAATCATCACTGTGTTGCTGGTATCCTCGTGTGTATTCTTTGAAAGCGATGACGATGATGATGACGATGAATCGCAGGCCTTGGGCGTAGTGAGGGTAGTATTTTCCGATTCTGAAAAAACCATTCCCTGGGCTAGTCCCATTAATGTACTGGTAACTTCGGGTGATTCCTGGACCGTTACTCTTAATGGTCTTGATGGACGAAATGTTTTTGTCGTCAAGACGAATGCTGCCGGACAAGACAGTGCCGCGGGGATGAATGGTTCTGTTACCTCGTATACTCTTAATAATAAGTCCTATTCCGTAAAAAATCGTAGCGCTGTTCCCCAGTCCTTTAGTCCGTCACGGGCGTTTCGCTTAGTTTCCGGAAAGTCAATTACCCGCCTGGACCACGAGGGTTCACGGCGGATGACGGCGAATTCCACTCTCGCACCCATATCATCGCGATCAGCATCCGCTCGCTCTTCTTTTGCACCTTCCGCAATGGAAGCGAGCAGGGCTGTGGCGAATGTTGGGGATGTACAATCCTTTTGGGTCGAGAGTAAAGCAGGGCCTTTTATTCAAATCCAGGCGCAGCTGCGCGACACGGGCGATCACTGCGCGATATGGGTGCCTGATTCGCACTATGCTTCCGGGGCAGAGGTTGCAAACGATAATCGGGTATCTCCCGCTCGCATTACAGCGATGAAGAATGCGTTTGATTCGCTGTATAGCTCAACGGTGGCTTTGTATGGATATGAATGGGGTGGCAATCCGCTTGATACTGATAATCTTGGTGGAGTCGATCAAGACGAACGCATTCAGATTCTTGTCTATGATATCGGCTCTGATTTTGAAGCCAATCAATCTTCCGGGATTCTCGGGTTTTTCTGGGGTAAGGACTATTATCCCGACAGCTATACCAGCTCGTATGATCCTGCGGCATTTGGTAGCTCGTATACGGTTCGATCAAACGAGGCCGAGATTTTTTATGTAGATGCACATTTTACCGATTTCTCTCCCAGTTATGTATACTCCACGCTTGTGCACGAATTTCAGCACATGATCAACTTTAACGTAAAAAGTCGTCCTGTAGCCGATGGGGGTAAGGGTTTACTCGTTTCAACCTGGTGTAACGAGATGCTTTCCTTGCTTGCGGAGGATGTCATTGGCCTTAAGATTGGCCTTGACCCAAAGGTGTTGCCTCGCGCCTCGCGGTTTCCCCTGTTTCTCTGTTCATATCAGCTTTCCGGTGTAACAGACTGGCTTTCCGGAGACGAGGTGTATTTTTCGTATGCCGGCTCATATGCCTTTGGCGCATATCTGGTACGTAACTTTGGAGGAGCAGCTCTTATCCAAAAGATTATGCAAAGCCCGTATACCGATCAGGCAGCAATTTCCCATGCGCTTTCGCAGCTCTATCCCGATACCTTTGGCACCTTTAGTACAACAGCCTCACACGCTGCCTTTATTAAAGCCTTCAAGAAGTATAGCGAGGCATTTGTGTATAGTGGAAAAGCGGTTCAGGGAGGATACAATGCGAGCTTGGGCTCCTTTGACCGGGACATTATTGGCTCTCCGGTTTCGGGAAGTTCGCAGGAGTATTCCTTCCGGAACATAGATCCCTGGACAATCGAAAATCCACTTGCCGGACAATTTTCGGATATACCAGTAGGAACCAAAGGACCGCTTGTGTGGGAGTTGGGTAATTACGGTATTGTCAAATACGGAGTTGATCTACAGTCTGATGCAAGATGGCAGAATGTCAGTGGCACTCTGGTAATCCGGGGCAAGAATCCGGTTAATGCTCATGTTACCGTAACAGTATTGGTGAGGTAGACATATGAGATTCGGCAAGTATTGTGTATGTCTGGTTCTTTATATGATGATACTTCATTCCTCGCTCGTGGCGTTCGGTTCAAGGGAACAAACAGGTTCACGAGTAAAAAAGGATTTACCCGCTGAAGTTACTGTCTCTACAATTACCGGAACGGCCAGCGTACTGCGCGTTCGGGGAAAGGTTATGATAAGCGGCAATGAACCGCATCTGAGCTATTTTTTTGTGGATCACAGTTCACGAGAGCAGTTTAGTATAGCGCCTCTTAGCTCTGCCAGGATGATGGGTGAATATCAGGGGTATTTCCTTCAATGTGAAGCAGCTGTTTCACGGGAAGAGGATGCTGTTACGGGCCGGCGAGTCCTTACGCCGCTTTCCTGGAAGATTATACAGTGACAGGCGTAGTATGAAGGTTTGTGTTGTATCTGTGCTTCTCCTGGTTCTTTCTGTTTTTCCGCTTCGCGCATTGCCTTCGGATCTACTTGGGGTATGGGAAAACTCCTCTCGCTTTATCGAGTTTTCCAACGAAAATGGACTTCGCATTGCCCTTAAAACCTACTTTGGGTTTGTGTATGAGATGCGTCCCTGGGTTTCATGCACTGTTTCATCTGAAACGCCAGCTTCGTTTTTTACGCTCATGATTCGCTGGCCATTAGAAAAAAAAGTCTCATCCATTCCGGTGGTACGCATAGATGACTCCCTGTACCTTGATTTTATGATCCGCTTGGACGGTGGAGCCAAGGGGTCAACCGATATTGACGGGGTGTGGTTACAAGCCGGTAATGCCACCGGGTTTTTATTGTATCCTCCAGAAAGTAGAGATACGGTCTTTGTTCGCGTGTTCTCTGGTGACAGGTTCTGGAGAATTCGATATTGGAAAACCGATGCGCGAAAAAAAGACGTTGCCGCGCGTTTTACCTCCAACGATGGGACAGAGCGTGAGGTTCCCAAGTTTCTTGAAATCTCCGGGGACCTTTATACCTGTGTAACAGGAACCGGTACTATACTGCGCAATTATGAACAGGGCCGTGTAACGCGAAGTGATACAGGCCTGCGATTTAATCCTGATTCATGGGTATATGCCGAAACCGATTCATTATACCGAAGCGACATACCGTATCGGCTAACATCGGCTGGCGATGTATTGGCTTTGGGAAAGCCTTCGTATACTAAATCTTCGATCGTCGATCTTTCTGCGGAGATAGAAGCGCATAATAAAAAACGGCGTCCGTTACGGAAGCCGCTTTTTGATTTTATGAAACTGGATTTTTATTGGGATGAAATTGAACGCATCCGCAATAACGGACGGCGCAATTAGATACTGATTTTGTTAACAACTCCCTTGTACAACTCAGTTCTTGTTTCCTTTACGTGTTCATCAGTGATATAGTCGTCAAAGGCCATCATCCGGTCGATCACACCATTTGGGGTAATTTCCACAATACGGTTCGCAATTGAATTAACAAATTCGTGGTCGTGGCTATTAAAAAGAACAACACCAGGGAAATCGACCAAGGCTTCATTCAAACTGGTAATTGCTTCAAGGTCCAGGTGATTCGTCGGTTCATCCAATATCAGAACATTTGCTCCCGATAGCATTAGCTTGGATAGCATACAGCGAACCTTCTCTCCTCCCGAAAGTACTTTAACCGGCTTGAGCGATTCATCGCCAGAAAAAAGCATTCGTCCAAGAAAGCCACGAACATATCCTTCGTCCTGATCCGAGGAATATTGTCTGAGCCAATCGGTTATATTCAAATTGTTTGTAAAATATTGGGTATTGTCTTTGCCCAGGTAGGTAAAACTTGCTGTCTGGCCCCAATACACATCTCCTGCATCGGGTTTTACTTCGCCGGCAAGGATATCAAAGAGGGCGCTTTTTGAATTATGTTCCATACCCACAAAGGCGATCTTGTCTGTTCTGTTTACCGTAAGACTGAAATTTGATAGCAGCGTAACGCCATCTTTTTCAAGCGAGAGTCCCTCTACACGAACAACATTGTTCCCGATATCTCTTTCACTTTTAAAGTTTACATAGGGGAATTTGCGCGTGGTAACTTCAAGTTCTTCCAAGGCTAATTTGTCGTAAATCTTTTTTCGGCTCGTTGCTTGTCGGCTTTTGGCGGCATTCGATGCAAAGCGTAAAATAAAATCCTTTAGATCTTTCATTTTTTCTTCGCGTTTCTTTTGTTGATCTCTTGCCTGTCGCTGCATGATTTGGCTCATCTGGTACCAGAAATCATAATTTCCCGAATACATTCTTATTTTGCCAAAATCAATATCGCAAATATGGGTACAAACCGAATTCAAGAAGTGTCGGTCGTGGCTTACTACAATCACGGTATTGGGAAACTCAATTAAAAATTCCTCGAGCCACGAGATTGATTCAAGGTCTAGACCGTTAGTCGGCTCGTCAAGAAGAAGAATATCGGGGGTGCCAAAAATAGCTTGAGCGAGCAAGACTCGAACCTTTTGGCCCTCATCAAGTTCTTCCATTTGCCGGTCATGAAACGATTCTTCAAGGCCCAGCCCGGACAGCATTTGCTCAATTTGGTTTTCCGCTTCCCATCCACCAAGTTCGGAAAACTCTCCCTCCAGCTCTGCTGCGCGTAATCCATCTTCTTCGCTAAAGTCTGCTTTTTCGTAGATTGTTTCGCGTTCTTTAAGCGTGGCATACAGCTTGGGATGACCCATCATAACGGTATCTTTAACTTTATATTGGTCAAAGGCAAAGTGATCTTGTTTAAGTACGGCCATTCGCTGCCCGGCGGGAATAATTATTTCGCCCTTATCATGTTCAAGCTCGCCAGAGAGAATCTTCAAGAAGGTTGACTTGCCGGCTCCGTTGGCTCCAATAATCCCATAGCAATTGCCAGGAGTAAATTTCAGATTAACGTCCGAGAACAGGGGACGATCGCTAAAGGTGAGTGAGAGATCAGATACTGTAATCATATGTCAAAGGGTAGCGGAAAATGGGATACTTTTCAAGGCTTGGCGACGGTATGCCGGTGTGGTCGTAGAACGAGCTGATTCAAAAAAAGCCCTACAAACAATAATGCGGTGCCTATAATAAATCTTGGGGTTATTGGGTTGTCCAGAAAAATCGCTCCGGCTATAACGGTTAGTGGAATTTTTACAAAGGTATGAACACTTCCTTCTGTCGTGGGTATGTCTCGTAATCCGATGGTTATAGTAATTTGAGCTGCGTAGGCTCCCAAGCCGGCAATAAGCAATAGAGCAAGGGATGGCAGGGTAAGGGATTCTGCCTGGCGTATGGAAAAGGCGGTAAAGAGAAGCCCAACAAAGCATACGCCCAGGTAGATTACGATGGGGTGTTCAGTTTGCGATGCGCGTTTATTAAAGTGATACGAAATTCCCGCTAAAAAGCCGCTGGCCACTCCTACCAGATCGGCGGTCAGGTTTATTCCACTACCATCCCATAAAA
>JAFGIM010000042.1 GCA_016929605.1 Spirochaetales bacterium
AATAAGCGCTCTGCTATGTTTGATATCCCGGGCGAAACAGGCTTGATTCTTCGCAGTCTAGAACGGGTGGATAGAATTGACGCGGTATATACCGAAAAGGGGATACATGCCTATAGAACCGAGATCGAAGGGCTAACCGGAATTTCCATTCCCTTTTCCATCGAGGTCTCGCTGGATAATTTTTCGCGCCTTGCCGATTTATTGTCCGGGTTAAGCGTGTTTATTCCTTCCCCTGTTGATATTCAGGATGAACAGGGGCGGGTGCTTCTTCCGTCGGGGGCGGTAACCCTGGACGGAGATAAACTGCGAACCTATGTTACCTATATTGATCCGCTTGATCAGGAGGGAGAGGCTTCCAGCAGAAGGCAAAAAGCCCTGCTCGCCTTTTTTCGCGCATTGAATGACAACTTTCAGTATGCGTTTTCCGATTCCTTGTTTCCAACCATAGAAAAATCGATACGAGCCAATATATCAAGCGTAGGTATCCGGATGGTGTTAGAGGAATTGTCCCAAACCGACGCGGAACGCTTGGTGCCTCAACGGGTTACCGGCTCGCTGCGGGAGGTGGACGGAAAGCTCCTGTTATTTCCATTTTATGACGGGCAGCTACTTAAGGATATTATCAGGCAAACCCTGGCGGGGTTAACCTCCGAAAACGCAGCAGCCCAGGAGCGCATATACGCCCTTGAGATTCTTAACGGTACCGGAAGTCATGGCCTGGCCCGCAATACCTCGGAGCTCTATCAAAGTTTTGGCTATGATGTATTGAGAATCGGGAATGCCGAAACGACGGAAACAGATCAAACGGTTATCATCGATCGAATTGGTAATCAGGCGGTTGCCCAGACCGTTGCCCAGGTTATTCAGTGCTCCAATATTGTAAGCACCTCGGTTACGGATACCGGGGATGACTTATACGGAACAGAAGCGGTAGTGGATTTTACTATTATTTTAGGCAAGGATTTTAACGGCAGATATGTCCGATAGGAGAGATATGGAAAGCATGAAGAGTAAACAGGAGAGTGCAGTCGCATTGGGAAAGCTGCTTGCAGAGCATAATGGTATAGACGTTAAGGTTCTGGATGTATCAGGAAGCAATTCCTGGGCGGATTTTTTTATTATCGCTACGGTTACCAGCGCCGTTCATTCCAGGGGCTTGCAACGTCACGTGCATGAATCCCTTAAGGCCCTTTCTTTGGAGATTAGACCAACCCGAAAGAAGGCCTCCGATGGTGAGGATTGGGTGTTGATCGATTTGGGGGATGTTATTGTCCATCTTATGTCACCAGCCGCCCGCGCGTTCTATGATTTGGAAAAACTCTGGTTTGGAGCAACGGATTTGCTTGGCCAGGCGTAAGAGAACAGGATAAAAGAAAAACCTGTTCCCGCAGGGGAACAGGTTCCTTTTGTCTTCGGCGTTTTGTGGCTTTATTCGTCGAAATCGTCGTATTCAAGGTCGTCGTCTTCGTAATCGAAGTCGTCCTCGTCCTCGTCAAACGTTCCCTCCTCACCAAAATCGTCAAAATCGTCGTCAACGTCTCCATCTTCTTCGAAGTCATCTTCATCTTCAAAATCGTCAAAATCTTCTTCGGAACCTTCGTCGAAGTCGTCGTCTTCGTAGTCTTCGTATGCATCTTCGAATGCATAGGTTTTGCGCGTGGAGTCCCTGTCAAGATCAATGTTGGTTAACATTCGCTTTGTTTCCGTCCGTTTTCGATGAGGTTGCCTGCGTGAATCGTGTAGCGCGCTCAGGGCAGGTATGAAGTACCCTTGAAACATAATTGAGACTCTTTGTTTCTGTCAACTATCCAGAGACGAATTTTGCATTGTTCAAGATTCTATCGCTGTATCCTTTGACAAAAAGATGTTTTTCGGTATAATGCCCCTGTCATGACACGGATGGTACAGATAGAGGCGCCATGCAAGATAAACCTTCATTTGCGGGTTTTGCCTCCCCGTCCTGACGGCTATCATGGTATACAGAGCATTTTTCAGCGTATTTCGCTAGCCGATACGGTTCAAATTGACCGCTGCTATCCGGAAGGCCTTTGTAAGCTCGAATGTGAGGCAATGGATTTGCCTCAGGATAATACCATAACCCGGGCGGTGTCGCTGTTTCGGTCTGTAACCGGTGTTGCCGAAGGACTTCGGATTACGCTAACCAAGCGTGTTCCTGCCGGTGCCGGGCTTGGAGGCGGATCTTCGGATGCCGCGGCGACCCTGCTGGGTCTTAACCGCCTGTTTGACGAGCGTTTGTCGCTTGCCGAGTTGGAACGCCTTGCTTTGGCAATCGGCAGCGATGTACCGTTTTTTTTAGGTTCACCCGCAGCGATTGTTACCGGACGGGGTGAATGTATTGAATCGATGCCTCCCCGTTCCGATATGTGGGGAGTGTTGATATGGCCGTCCTGCCATTCATCTACCGCCCAGGCGTATCGCTTGGTCGATGGATGGAAGGATTCCCGGACTGATTGGCCTGATGTGGCCGATTTACCCGGGTTATACCGTGCGCCTGTTTCACGGTGGTCGTCCTTCGGGAACAGTTTTACTGCCCCGCTTGAGGCCGCCTTTCCGGTAATCGCCGATGCCCGCAGGGCAATTGAGCGAGCAGGGGCTCAGTATACCGCGATGAGCGGCTCCGGATCGACTGTATTCGGTCTTTTTGACTCGGAGGCAGCGTCCGAAACTGCAGTTTCCCGATTATCGGAAAACTGGGGTTACTGTGTAAAATTTCTTTTGCTTGCGTCTTGACCGATGCGGTAGTACAATAGCGTTGGGTAAATTTTTTTGCCTGTGCTTCTACCGCAAAGGAGAAAAGTATGGAGATCACTGATATCCGTATCAGGAAGGTTACTACCGAGGGCAAGCTTAAGGCGTATGTAACGGTAACCTTCGACAACTGCTTCGTGATCCATAACGTCAAGATCATCGAAGGCAAAACAGGGATGTTTATCGCTATGCCGAGCCGTAAGATACGAACCGGCGAATATAAGGATGTAGCGCATCCCATCTGTCCTGATTTCCGAACTCGGCTTCAGGACAAAATACTGGCCGAATTTGAGGCTGGTAACATCGAAGAGACTGTCGCCGCAGATCCGGCCGACTTATAGGCAATAGGGAATACTTCGCGTTTTCCCGCCTGTGCGTCCCCGGCTTCGGCTGTCTAATTTCTGGGACGTCGGCAAGTGGTAAGCCAACGGTTTTTGGTACCGTCACTCGTAGGTTCGAATCCTACCGTCCCAACTTTACCATGCGTGCGCACTGAAAAGGGCCTTGCGGTCCTTTTTTTGTTGCGTACTGTCCGTCTTTCAGACCCTGGGGATCGTCCTTGGGGGCGGGAAGACCAAGACAAAGGAGATTATCATGGAACAGAGAACGATTAGCGCCCGACTTCGTACAGAAATCGGAAAAGGCGCAGCAAAGCGGCTTCGCAAGTCCGGACGACTTCCGGCAGTGATGTATGACAATGCGGGTAAGTCTACCCTCGTTGACCTTGATGCCCTTGAGTTCGGCAAGCTTTTTCACAAGATTACCGAAAGCACCCTGCTTGAGGTTAAGATTGACGGCGGTAAAACCGTTGTTGCCTTCGTAAAAGATGCGCAATACAACATTATTACTGACACCATCACCCACGTGGATTTTTACGAGGTAGAAGCTGGTAAGCTCCTGCGCACCAAAATTCCAGTTAAACTCTCTGGTTCTCCCGAAGGAGTGCGCATCGGTGGAATTCTTGAAACCGGTGTTATCGAAATTGAAGTTGAATGTCTGCCCAAGAATCTTCCTCCCCGGGTTATTGTTGACGTTTCGGGTCTTGCCCTTAACCATTCAATCCACGTTAAGGATATTCAGATTGGCGAAGGGGTCAAGATTCTCTCTGATCCCCATCAAACCGTGGCTACCCTTAAGTATGCCAAGGAAGTACCGGTTGCCGCTGCTGAAGCTGCCACCGAGGCTCCTGCCGCTGCTGCAGCCCCGGCAAAATAAGGCGCCTCCATACCTTGAGCTTATTGGATGATTAACAGGAAGGGTCCTTTCGGACCCTTCTTTTTTTTGGTATACTCGGTATGTGTATGAATACTGACCCGATTGATAACGTGTACCGGGCCCTGGTCCGTTTGATCGACTTTTCACAAACCCCGCTCCTTTTGCTCGCTGTCTCGGGCGGGGCCGATTCTGTGTTCATGCTTCATGCCCTTTCCCGCCTGAAGGCCAGTCTTTCTTGCCGTCTTGCGGTGGTTACCGTGGAACATGGCTTGCGAACCTCGGGCGAAAGTGCTGCAGACGCTTCTTTTGTGGAAAATCTGTGCGCTTCCTTTTCTCCACCGATTTCTTGTTATCGCTGCGATCTTCCCTCCGGAGAGGTGATGCGCCTGGCATCGGTGCGTAAACGGGGAATAGAAGAAGCAGCGCGGTATTGTCGCTATCGCGCCTTTGAAGAGACTGCAGAGCGAATACACGCGTCATGGATACTTACTGCCCACACAGCCGATGATCAGCGGGAAACCCTCTTGATGCGGCTTCTACAGGGCTCTGGAGGGGCTTCTCTCCGCGGTATTGCATCAATACGCGGCAGGTACCTCAGACCCCTTCTAGGGGTTTCTCGCGGGCATATAGAGGCCTGGTTAACTGATACGGGCACCCCCTGGAGGGAAGATTCCAGTAACCGGGATTCACGGTTTTATCGAAATCGGGTGCGTAACACCCTGATTCCTCTTTTACGTGCCGAATTTCCCGGATGGGAGCGGGGCCTTGACAGTTTGTCTCAAAAGGCGGCTATTGACGAAGACTACATTCGCGAAGAGCCCTTGCCTGCATGGACAGTCCAGGCAGACGGTCTTTCTTGTGATCGTGCCTCCTTTGTGAACCTGCACCCCGCACGAGCTATACGGTTCCTTCATCAGGGGCTCTGCCGTCTGTCGATTCCAAATCGGGTCTCCTTCCGGTTTGTATCCCGTATTCTTCGCGAGGGAAAAACGCTGGACGAGGGAAGGTCCATTCAGGGCTCTGCCCTTTCATTTTCTCGTCAGGGCGAATTCCTTTTTTTAAGACCTTATATTGTAAAGAATGAAAAAAGCGGGTATCTTGTGTATATTCGTGGCAGCGCACAGGTACAGCTTCCGTATGGAATAATGGATGTGTGCCTCTGTGATGGATCGGTTTGTATTGATGGTCGTTTCGGACCCTTCAGTGTTCCACTGATTGTGCGTTCACGGCGTCCCGCAGACCGTGTACAAACTGCCGACGGTACAAGTAAAACGATCAAAAAGTTGTTGAATTCCTGGGGCGTACCAGAAGACGTGCGTGATATGCTTCCCGTCATTGAACAGGCGGGAATCATACGGGCTGTACTGGGTAGTCCGCTTGGATATCAAGACTGGCTGGTCCGGAGTTGAGGAAATAATGGCACAAAACGATATGGACGGTAAACCTTCCGGATCACGACCTGCTGGCAAGAGCGGTCGTTTCGCCCTGGTATTCTTGTTAGTGTCCCTGATCTTATTTGTCTTTGTCTTTTTTTCCGGGTTTGGTCAGCCAGCCGGAAACGAGATGTCTTATACCGAGTTTAAGGCTCGGGTGTCGCAGGGGCAGGTTGATTCTGTCAAGATTATTGATTCCAGAAAAATTCGGGGAGTACTTCGTGATGTACGAAACCCTGACGGTTTTTTTTATACCTTCATCCCGTACTCAGATCCTTCGTTGATGGAACTTCTGACACAGCATAATGTACGCATCACCGGTGGTGAAAAGCCGGTGTCGCCCTGGCTCTATGTCCTGCAGTTTGGACCTTCGGTTCTAATTATTGTGTTCCTGGTGCTTATGATGCGCCAATCCCAGGGACAGGGTAATAAGGCCTTTCAATTCGGGAAAAGTCAGGCTCATCGATATGAGGGAACAAAAAAAATTACCTTTGCCGATGTGGCAGGCCAATTGGAAGCCAAGCATGAGCTAGAGGAAGTGGTAGAATTCCTGAAAAACCCGCAGAAGTTTATAAAGATGGGCGCCCGCATTCCAAAGGGAGTTCTTCTGGTTGGTATGCCGGGTACCGGTAAAACCATGCTTGCTCGCGCTGTTGCCGGAGAAGCCGGGGTTGCCTATTTCAATATTTCGGGTAGCGATTTTGTAGAGATGTTTGTGGGTGTTGGCGCAAGTCGTGTTCGGGACCTGTTTGAACAGGGGCGGAAAAACGCGCCCTGCATCATTTTTATTGACGAACTTGACGCAGTAGGTCGCACTCGGGGAGCCGGCTATGGCGGCGGTCATGATGAGCGAGAGCAAACCTTGAACCAAATGCTTGTGGAGATGGATGGCTTTGAAACAAAGGACGGCGTCATTATTCTGGCCGCTACAAACCGCCCTGATGTTCTCGATCCTGCATTACTCAGGCCTGGTCGTTTTGACCGTCAGGTTGTAGTTGCCATGCCCGATCTTCGGGAACGCGAGGCAATTTTAACAATTCACGCAGCACGGATTCCCTTAGACAGTTCCGTGGATCTGCAGCGTTTTGCACGGGCAACTCCCGGGATGAGCGGGGCTGATTTGGCTAATCTTGTAAACGAAGCGGCTCTTCATGCAGCCCGTAAGGATAAGGCAACAGTAGAATCGTCTGATTTTGAAGAGGCACGCGATAAGGTTCTTATGGGCGTTGCCCGGCATTCCATGGTGATGCCCGAACGAGATCGAAAAATGACTGCGGTTCATGAATCGGGACACGCACTGCTACACTATTTTTTGGAAAATGCTGACCCCTTGCATAAGGTGACCATCATTCCTCGTGGACAGGCTCTTGGGCTTGCTATCTCGCTTCCCGAACAGGATTCGTACTCCCGCACCAAGGGGTGGTTAAGCGATCGCCTTGTTATCTGTTATGGCGGGTATGTAGCCGAAACCCTGGTCTATGGTGAAACCACAACAGGTACCAAGGCGGATTTACAACAAGCAACCGAAATTGCCCGGCGTATGGTGTGCGAGTATGGTATGAGCGATCATGTTGGAGCGGTAACCTATGGGCAAGAGGATGAACCAATTTTTATTGGTAAGGAAATTGCCCGTCATAAGGACTATTCCGAACAAACTGCTCAAGCGATTGATCAGTCTGTTCGTACGATTCTTGATAACGCCAGAGAAAGGGCTCTTACCATCATTGGTGAACACCGGGTTGAACTTGATGCGCTGACAGAAGCCCTGCTTCGGCAGGAAACCCTTGATGATTGCGAGATACGACAATTGCTTTCGATAGAGAGGACCGGGGACGCACAGCCGGGGCAATAACTGAGGTACTCTACGGGGAGGTACTGATATGGATCTAGAGCACACCAAACGCTCAGGCGGATCGGGATTGAGGATGTTGTGGACAGCCTCGCTCATGGTATGCTTGTTGCTCCCGGTGGTTGCCCGTGAACCCGTTGGCACTTCTGGATCGGTAAATACTGCCGCTGCATTGAGAGCTCTTCAACAAGCGGTAGATCACATCAATGCCGGGGAATGGGATCAAGCCCGTTTTTTCGCACAGCTTGGCACCAGCTATGATTCAACCCTGGCCGATTTTCCTTACATAGACGCTCTTGCTCTTCTTGCCTCCGATGGTGGAAGGGGTGCCGCTATTGAACGGCTTGAACAAGCCCTTGCCACTGGCCGTCCATGGAGAAGTTACGACAGAAAGAGCGCAGTGCTTGTATGTGCTCGCCTCTATGCGGAAACCACCCGCTATGCCCAGGCACTCACCCTGTTGGACGAAGTTGCCTCTTATTCATCTGCCGATGCGGATTACGTTAGCGCTCTTTGCTTGTATGGAACCGGTCGCATTCGGGAAGCTCGATCGCTCATCTCGCGGGCAATTGATCGTTGGCCCTTTGATCCTCGGTTCCCCAGACTGTTTCTAATCCGCGAAAAGAAAGGGTCCCCTGATGATCTGTCCTTGAACATTGCTTCACGGATAACCGCCCGTTTGAGTGTCTGGGAAAATGAAGACCGTGAGCTTCTGTTATTAACCGTTCCCTTTGAACCGTCAGCTGATATTCGAAAACGTAACATTCGCATTTACCGGGGTATGGGTAAAAATGACCAACAGGAGGGCCAGGAAGGCCTTAGTCCGCTTGCGGCTCTGCTGGCCCTTGAATACGGCTTAATAGACGAGACGCGTGCGCTGGAAGAGGTTTTTTCGTTTTCTCAGACGGGCCTGTATCGCGATGATCTGGTAGTCCTTTCCTCCTTGATTGCAGGCAAGGAAACCCGGGCCCGTATGGTAGATATATTGCGGGATTGGAACGGCCTTCTTCATGAAGACTCAAATGGCGATGGCCTTATTGACTCTAGAGTGCTCTATCAGATGGGGCGTCCGTATCACGCGTATCTTGATCCAAATCAAGATGGGGATATTGACTATGAACTTACCTGTTCCCTTGGCAAGATCGAACAAGTTTCGATTGCATCACAGGGGATTTCCGTGCGCTATGAGACCTACCCAGCGGTCAAGACGATAACTCAACATGGGCGAGAGTATGTTATGGTTCCCGGAACCTTTTCCTGGGCCCCTGTTTCCTGGAAGGGCGATACCTTTAATCTTGGAGGCGAGCCCTTATATACCTTTCATTATACGCGATCTATCACAGCGCTTACCGAACACGCTCTTATCATGAGCGCAACATATTATCGGGAAAGTTCCGATGACGGCAGCGAATTGCGGGTTATGCTTGAAAAAGGCGTGCCCTTGATGGGAGAGCGACGCCTTGGCGGGCGTGTATATGAAAGAATACTGTATACCCGGGGACTTCCCTCGCGTGCCTCTCGCGATGAAAATGCAGATGGACATTTTGAAACAATCGTAGACTATGACGGGCAAGGTGAGATACGCACTATATCAGTGGATAATAATGCCAACTCCACATGGGAGTATCGGGAAACCTATTCACCTGACGGGTCGGTTCAAAAACAATGGGACAGCGACGAAAATGGCTCGTGGGAAGTCAGTTGGACACTTGGAGCCGATGGTACAGAAGAAAGTTCATGGATTCATCCGATACATGCTCTAACGGTTACCGTTACCGTGGAAGCAGGTTCTCCCCGAATGGTTCGCTGTGGGGAATCGGTACTTGCGGTGGTACGCGATCCAGTAGAAGATCTGTGGTGGATTGGTCGCATGCCCAACGAAGTGCGCGATATCTCTACCCGATTACTCGAAATCCTTAACCACAGTGAACCAGAAGTTGTTAGTAGTATACTTACCCTTAATGGCAGGCGATATATGACTGTACGTACCGGAGGGTTTATTTTCGTGGAGCTTATTAATGCGCGTTAATACTTTTTTTGCTCTGTTGTTTTTTTTCCTTGTGTCCTGTGCCTCCCAGAAATCGGTTGAGCCGGTAGTAGACTATTCCGACGAGCGAAGTATTCTCTACGAGGTATCCAAGGCAAGAAAGTTGCTCGACGAAAATCCTGTGTTGGCTCTTGCCCGAGCTCGTGCACTCAGAGATCTATCCAGACCGATGGAGCAAATTGACAGTCTTTATATGGATGCATCGGCATCTACCCGAAGTGAGTTTTTTAGGGCTGTTGATAACGGACAATGGTCTGACGCCTTGCGAATTTACCGCTCCCTTACAGCCCTTTCTATTGCCCCTACAGAATGGGACGAGAAAAGCCTGTTTGAAAAAAGAATGGGTCAATGGAGAGAAGCGGGAAACTCCACCCTGGTATCCCTGAATGAGGTCCAGCGTTCTACACCAGAAGACGAAGCGCCAAATCCGGGAATTGTGTCCAAGATGATAAAGGGCACCATAACGGTATGGGTTGATCGTGGCCTCAGGGTTAAAAATGGAGTTGGCTTTGCCGACCGCGTTATTGGTTCCGGCTTTTTTATCGACAAACGAGGGTATTTGATCACGAACTATCATGTGATATCGAGCGAGGTTGATCCCAAGTATGAAGGATATTCGAGGCTTTTTCTTAAGCTGCCCTCCGATCCGGACACCAGAATCCCCGCACGGGTAATCGGTTGGGATCCGGTACTGGATCTAGCCTTATTAAAGACGGAGATAGAACCTTCCGTGGTATTTCAGTTAGGTTCATCAGAGGATCTGAAGGTTGGAAATCGCATTTACGCAATCGGTTCCCCTGCCGGGCTTGAGCAAACCTTAACCTCGGGAATTGTGTCGGCTCAACATAGACGTCTATTATCCTTGGGCGATATTTTGCAAATTGACGCGCCAATTAACCAGGGTAATTCAGGTGGTCCGATTGTTGATGAAGCAGGTCGGGTACAAGCGGTAGTATTTGCGGGGATAGAACCGTTTGAAGGACTTAATTTTGCCATTCCTGTCGAGCTTTTACGGATTATTCTTCCCGCTTTGTATGACGGGGGAAAGGTTTCGCATCCCTGGCTTGGCGCCTGGGGAAAAACTGCAGGTGCTCCGGGTGCCAGTTTTACCGAAGGCGTTTCCGTTGTGTACACTATCCCGGGAGGACCGTGTTACCTTGCGGGAATACCTCCTGACGCGGTTATTACCGCCATCAATGGTCAGACAGTAAAAAATCTTGAGCAGTTTCAGTCGTTTATTATTCGGGAAAAACCGGGCACCATAGTACGATTAACCGGATATGTGGGCGAGGATGAGCGAGGGGAGCGAGTTGATCGGCAATGGTATGTAATGATGACCGATCGACCCGAGATTCCCGGTCAGGAAATTTTTGAGCGTGATGAACAAATTGCCGCTTTGTTGCCGGTTTTTGGAATGAAGCTTGATCGCATTGGCTCAAGCCGCAGATACACCATATCTGCCCTGGTTAGAGGCGGTATTGCCGACGAGTCAGGTTTTTCCGAAAACGATGTAGTGGAAATTCGGGACATACAGTTCCCCAAGGACAAGAATATAGTAACCCTTCAGTTATTCACCAAACGGCGCAGCAAGGGCTATCTGGAAGCCTTTATCGGCCTTGGCGCATCTCTGGACAGTCCCTCCTATTTCTAATATTATGCGCTTATGACAGACCCCCGTTTTATCCGCAACTTTTGCATAGTAGCCCACATCGATCATGGTAAATCGACTCTTGCAGATCGGCTGATCGAAAAAGCCCGCGTAATTGATGAGCGGTTTTATCATGCGCAAATGACCGATAACATGGACATTGAACGGGAACGCGGTATTACCATAAAGAGCCAGGCGGTAACGATTCCGTATGTGGCAAACGATGGAAACACCTACTTGCTTAACTTTGTTGACACCCCGGGTCATGTTGACTTTACCTACGAGGTTTCCCGAGCCATAGCGTCTTGCGAAGGCGCCTTGTTGATTGTAGATGCTGCCCAGGGAGTTGAATCGCAAACTCTTTCCAACATGTATTTAGCCCTTGAGCATAATCTTGAAATTTTGCCGGTAATAAACAAGATAGACCTTCCCGCCGCGGATATACCCAGCACATTGCACCAGATTAACCATGACCTTGGACTTGACCCGGATTATGCCTGCCAGGTATCTGCCAAGCAAGGCATTGGCATAGATGAATTGTTTGAGGCAATTGTTGCTCGTATTCCTCCTCCCGTCGGACGTTCTGATGATCTATTGCGAGCCTTAATCTTTGATTGTCATTATGACTCGTATCGTGGTGTCGTCATTCATATTCGCGTGTTTACCGGTCGAATCCGTAAAGGACAAACCATCCGCTTTATGAATTCGCAGACGGATTATAAAGTCGAAGACACCGGAATTTTCCTGTTAAAGCTCGTTCCCTCCGAGGAGCTTGCAGCCGGTGATGTAGGATATATTATCGCGGGTATCAAGACCGTACAGGATGTGCGCGTTGGGGATACGATAACCAATGCAGATAATCCCTGCGACAAACCCTTGCCTGGCTTTAAGGAAGTTAAGCCTGTTGTATTTTCGTCAATCTACCCCATGGACACTAATGACTACGAAGAGTTACGAGACGCCATCGACAAGCTGTGCTTGAATGATGCAAGTCTTACCTGGGAAAAGGATTCCTCTATTGCCCTTGGGCACGGGTTTCGCTGTGGATTTTTGGGATTGCTCCATCTAGAGATAGTTCAGGAACGGCTTGAGCGCGAATTTGATCAGTCGGTCATTTTTACCGCGCCTTCCGTTGCCTACCGTATTCACCTGAGAAACGGGGAGTCGATTGTCTGCGATAATCCTGCTAATTACCCGGATGAAGGAAAAATCGAAGGCGCAGAAGAGCCCTACATCAAGGCAACTATTATTACCCCCTCGGAATATTTGGGAAACATAATGTCGCTTTGTGTGGAAAAGCGTGGAGTGCAGACCAATATGCAGTACCTCGATCAAAAACGGGTGGAGATTGCATATGAGATGCCGCTTGCAGAGGTCCTGTTCGATTTCTATGATCGGCTCAAAAGCATTAGCCGTGGGTACGCCTCGTTTGATTATGATGTCATCGGTTTTAAGGATACGGATTTGGTCAAGATCGACATTCTTATCAACGGTAAGTCGGTTGACGCTCTTTCTCAATTGTGTTTCAGGGGAAATGCGTACGACAAGGCCCGTCACGTATGTGAGCAACTAAGGGAAGAAATAACTCGCCAACAATTCAAGATAGCAATTCAGGGCGCAATTGGAAGCCAGGTAATTGCCCGAGAAACCGTTAACGCGCTCCGAAAGGACGTTTTGGCAAAATGCTATGGCGGTGATATATCCCGTAAACGCAAACTGCTGGAAAAGCAAAAAGAGGGAAAGAAGCGGCTTAAGATGGTTGGCGATGTGGAATTGCCGCAGTCCGCCTTTCTTGCTGTTCTTAAAACCAAAGAAAACTAACCAAGAACTCTTTTTGCAAAAAGCTTATAAAAATACTCAGTCTCCACACGAACCCTGTTCAAGAAATTTTGCTCTCTTCCCACACCCTTGTGTCCATCCGGGAAATGAAGGAATAAGTAATCGCATTCCGCTATCTTCGAAAGCAGCACAGTGCGCTCCTCTGCATCGCTACGTTCCTGATGCTCACCCGTCAAACGGGATCGGATCTCCAGGATTCGCTGTTGTTCAGCCTTTAGAAAGGCGACAATGTCTTTGCCGTCTATTTTGTCTGGTTGTTTCGGTTCTGTTGTGCAAGTGGCATCTTGGCGAAAAGGAATAGAGGCTACTAGTGCATCGGCTTCGACAAGCGTGAGGTTGGGGTATCCTGTAGACAATCCTGATTTACCAATATCAAACACATTCTGCATACCAGCGGCTTGTTCTTTGCAAAGAGCAGCATAGCGTAAAAGGGTCTCATCGGTAGTGTACGGTGTACCGTTTTTTCCTGATACCTTACGGGCATTTTCCTTGATTCCTGCAAGGGCCAGGCTCTTAATTCGATTCGTCTCGTTTTGTATGCGCACGACAGGGCTTGTCCCTTGTGCATGGGTGTAGCCATTGCCCCAGGAGAAATCAAGACCGGCAAAAAAAACAGGAAGTGATGACTCTGCTATCTTTCGTGCAATGGAAACAGTGGTGAGCGCAACCGAGCCCAAGCGTTGCATTGTAGGAGGCACAAAGGATGTGTGCATAAAACGGGAAAGCGTATGTGAGCGGGTAAAGTGGGTAAAAAAGAATGAAACAGGTCCGCCGGTAGCTCCAATAGCACGGGGAAGGGCAGTCAGGTCGGCAAAGATCGGGATTCGGGAGTTTTTCCATCCTAACAGGGAATCTTCGATCCAAAATTGACTTTCCAAAATGATGCATGCATCGGGGGTGATTCCCGCTTCTCGTAATGCGGGCATGGCGGTGTCTACCGCCAAAATAAAGAGCATGTCCCTATGCTTGCGGGCAAAGTGTAAACCGTCAAGAAGCGAAGGACCAGAAGCAAGAATAAGAATGGCCTTATGTACCGAGTAAGGCGTAAGAGGTGAGCTAGCAGGAAGTGAAGCCAGATTGATAAAGAAATTGCGAAAGTAATTTCTTCCAAGCTGCATTAAGGTTACCCTGTTTTTCCAGTAGACAGAAATAAGGGAATCTACATGTGCGGTTAGGGAGGTGTAAAAATCCTGGTACAAGGCAGAGCCTGCGGAAAGGTCGAGCCGTACACATCGCCTGAAAGGAAAACCGGGAAGATCTTCTATAAGCGTTTCCAGATTTGAACAGATATCGACGCATTGATTGGTGAATAAGGGATGTTGATGGACGCTCTGGGGAATAGCGGTGCAGGACAGTTTGAAAAGTTCTTGGTCGCGTTCGACCGAAACAACGGCGCATCCGGCCGGCAAGGACGCAAGCAGTTTTTCTAATCCATAACCTAGAACAGGAGATATGCATAATACAAGGGTTTCTGGAAGTATGTGCTCACGTGTTACCGTTGCTTCCGGAATACGTGCCGGATCATAGCGGGAATACAGATGGCGGCCCTGGAAGAAAACAGTGTGTCCTCTCCCGGTATCTACCAGGAGAGGTCCATCAGTGCCGCTCACCGTTAATTAGCAAAATACTGCTGATATGTTTTATCGAAATTATCCTTCAGCTTGCTGCTTGATAAAAAGGAAGCTGAAAGACTGTTTTCGGCCCATGCTTGCGCATAATTGGTATAGTACATGGGAATGAGCTCGGTCATTTGCGTATCTGCGGCCTTTTCTTCAGCTAATTGCAGGACAAGGATATTCCATCCCAGCATTATTGGTGAGGAAACCTCGGAGGGTTTGAGTGAAAAAGCGGTTCTCAGGAAGGTTTCATTTGCTGCTGCTGGAGCAAGCTCTCCTTCGCGTGCAACCGGGGGAAGAATCTCTACGTTATACCAGTTAAGGGGAAACGCAGCGGTTGTTTTTTTCTCAAGCTTCAACTCTGCGCATGCCGCATCAAATCCCTTTGCCCGAGCTACTTCGGCGAAGTTTTTGGCAGACACGGTAAAGAAATCTTCGATCATGCCACGTTCATTCTTGAACATATAGTCGCGAACTGCGTTGAGTACGGCTTGGTTGGTAAAATCGGGTTTTTGAGGAGGAACGTCATAGCGAACGAGGGCCCAGGAATTACCCGCTTTTACCGGAGAGGAGATAGATCCCACCTGAAGAGACAAGACTGTTTGTAAGTGTTCAGCCTCGGCGAACAGGGCGTTAAGATCGCTGCGCATGGTTCGGGTTAAAGCCCCTTGGGTATCGGTTCCATCCCTGGTTGAAACGGTCGCGACTGCGTCCTCAAAGGTTTGCTCGCCCTTTTCGATGCTCGCGGCGATTTTCTTTGCTTCGGCTTCGGTATTCACCGTTATAAGGGACACAGGATGATTAACAAAGATCTCTTCGTTTTTTGTACCATACGCGGCAAGTTCAGTGTCGGGGTAATTAAAGGTACTGAAGGAAACGTAGTTGAAGCTTCGTTCTGGACCTGCCATTGACTTAATATGATCAATTTCGCGGGTACTGGTTTTAAGCCCAAAATGACCGAATTGATCCCCGAATACATCATGAACGTATCGCTGGGCGGTAAGGTCTTCGGTCAATTGCTTGCGTCGGGTTGCTCTGGTCAGTTCCGGAGTTTCCTGATAGCGGCGTGCGGAATACTTGCCATTATCGTCAAGGTAAAAGTTTACCAGAAACTTGTTAATTACGCTCTTGGGAACCTTATAGCCGGAAGATTCCAGCTCGTCCATAAGGGCATAGCGGAATACCGTGTTTTCAAAGGCGTTTTCCATAACCTTGCGGGAGTCTGGCTCTTTTCCGCTCGATTTATACTGTTCAATGTTACGTTGAATTTGATTCAGGAAGAAGCTGTCCTGGACATACTCAATGGCCTTGCCATTATATGAACCGAATTCAATTATGTTCCCCCGTCCCGAACCGTCTAAAGCGGGTAGAAAAACAAAGGCAACTACGGCCAAAATAAGAATGGAAACGGCACCGGCAAAGATCAACTTTCTCTTAAGGTCAAACATACAACATCCTTTATGGAGCGTTAAAAAATAGGTAGTGCATAAGGATATCATGAGGGTATACCTCTGTCAACGCGATGGAAGACTTTGCAACCAGGGGATATTGACACTTTTTTTTAACTCGGCTATATTCCTTTCATCACGGGGGCGTAGCGAAGCTGGTTATCGCGCCGGCCTGTCAAGCCGGAGATCGCGGGTTCAATCCCCGTCGCTCCCGCTAGCCCGCCTTTTTTAGGCGGGTTTTTTTTTGCCGCAACAGGATCCATTAAAAGCGGCGTAATTATATCGGATCCTGATTATATATATGGGTCGCCTTCTTTTGTAGAAGACGATCTTTACGGGCAGTAGCGCAGGGGTAGCGCGCTTGGTTCGGGACCAAGAGGTCGTGGGTTCAATTCCCACTTGCCCGAGTAGCTTGTCAACTGCTCACTCCTTTTTTTACTCCCCTTTTAGCACCTGACTCCTCTTCCCTGTGGTATACTTTTATGGGGGGATTAGTATGAATATGGTATACCTTCTTGCGGCGTCATTAGCCTTGAACGCCTTTTTTTTTCTGTTCGCTGCCATTCTTAAAACCGATGTCTTTACGGATATCACCTACTCCTTAAGTTTTATCCTGCTTTGCGCTTTGTTATTTTTTTGGTATAGACCTTCGGGTATTGTAGCCATTGGTGTCTTGCTGATGGTAAGCCTGTGGGCTCTCCGCCTGGGCGGCTATCTGTTTATTCGCATATTGCATATTAAAGTAGATCACCGCTTTGATGACCGGCGTAATAGCTTTGTCGCTTTTGGTTCATTTTGGTTATTGCAAGCGATATCGGTGTGGATAATCATGCTTCCCGTGTCTGGGCTTGTTGCCAATTATGGCGACTGGTCAACAGTCCCCCGGATTAGCCTCTTGTGTGCTCTTGGTTTCGTTATTGGTTTGGTTATAGAAACCATAGCCGACGTTCAAAAATACGTTTATAAACAAAAAGCAACACCGGCCCCCCAATGGATGCGCACGGGTTTATGGTCATGGTCGCGCCATCCAAATTACTTTGGAGAGATCCTTGTGTGGTTTTCCATTGCGGGTATTGGCATTCCCTTCTATTCCGGCCTTCAGTGGCTTTTTTTTATAGGACCTCTGTACATTACGTTCTTGCTTCTCTTTGTTAGCGGTATCCCCTTGTTGGAAAAGGCAGCCGATGCAAAATGGGCCGACAATCCTGAGTATCGGGCATACCGATCTGCCACATCGGTGTTGATACCCCTACCACCGAAGAAAACACAGACCTCGATATGATGGTAGCGGTAACCGCTGGTCTAATTGCGTTCGCTTTTTTAGCGGGGTCTCTTCCTTCCGCCTATGTAATGGTTAAGCTGGTAACTGGCAAAGATATTTTTAGCGAGGGTAGTGGAAATGCCGGTGCGACTAACGTCTACCGCATCGCAGGTATTCCTGCGGCACTGACGGTGTTGGTTCTCGATTGTGCAAAGGGTGCGGTGTCGGTAATCGCGCCTTTTGCCTGTCTCTCGGCGGGACTTCTCTCTTCGTCGCATGTGCCGCTTCTGGCAGTGCTCTGTGGGAGCCTGTCGATTGTGGCCCATGTATTGTGTCCCTGGACAGGCTTTCGCGGTGGAAAGGGAGTTGCAACCTCGGCAGGGGTGTTTTCCTCCCTGTTTCCTGCCTTGATTGCCCCCTGCCTGATTGTTTTTATCATTACCATCATGTTGTCCCGAAGGGCCTCTGTCGCTTCGCTCATTACCGCCCTGTCGGTACCGCTTTTTTACTTTGTTCTGTCAGGGCAAGGATACCTTTCAGGTTCCTGGGCCTACGCTCTTGTCTCGATCGGGATTCCGCTGTTTGTAACAGGCACTCATATGGCTAATATCACTCGTCTTATCGCCGGGACCGAACAACCTCTTTTTCCCAAAAAGCGCAAGCGTCCAGCCAAGGAGCAAGTATGAATGATTCTTTACGGATAAACGGCTTTCATGTGTATCATGGGTTTCTGTCGGGTTATGACGAGCTTAAAAAGCAGCGCCAATACCTTAATGATATAAATGTATTCCCCGTTGCCGACGGGGATACCGGAAATAATATGGTCCAGACCATGTGGGGAATGTTACATCTTCCGTATGTATCGCGGTCATTTTCCAAAACAATGTCTGCCCTGGCCGATCAATCCCTGTCTTCCGCTCGTGGCAATTCAGGAATATTGGTGGCGGAGTTTATCAATTGTCTTGCCTCACAATTTTCAAAACAGGATAGTATTACAGAACGAGAATTAACCCGGGCCCTGTCAATTGCAGCGGAAGGTACCGGCAAGGCACTGGAAAATCCCAGGGAGGGCACTATCTTAACGGTGCTTAAGGTGTGGACGCGGGAGTTGGATCGACTGGTTTCTATTGGGGGAACCTTACGCGATAATTTTGCGCTCAGTCTTGAGAGTGCTCGCCTTTGCCTGGATGAAACACGTCATCAGTTGGAAGAGCTTAGAAGGGCAAATCTGGTAGACGCCGGAGCATCCGGTTTTGTTTCCTTTTTGGAAGGGGTAGCGCGCCTTGTGGTAACGGGGAAGGTCTCCTGGGCACGTCAGGCTTTTTCGAAAGAAACACTTGAGCTCTCTGTTGGTTCAACTGATCTACCTTCAACAGACGGCAACATCCCCTATCGCTATTGTACCGAGCTCTTGCTGGAAAACCCCAGAGGTGTTGCCCCTGATGGCTCTGATGATATTCGCCACAAGATCGAAGACTTAGGCGATTCACTTATAGTCAGTCACGGACGAGCTAAAACCAAGATTCATCTGCATACCAACGAGCCTTCGAGTGTTTTGCGCGCCTTGCGCGGCAGGGGCCGAATTCTTGAGCAAAAGATAGACGATATGGTGTTGCAATATCAGGCGATTCATCATCCGCTATCTCCTGTTGCGGTGCTCACCGATTCTATTGCGGATATTCCGCAAGAGCTGCTGGACAAGTATCACATACACGTTATTCCGCTCAAGATTTTGTGGGGAGACGAGGAATACCTTGATCGTCTGTCCATGACTACGGACATCTTTTATCCATGGCTTGATGAACGCCCTGATTATCCGGGAAGTTCCATCCCCGATCCCCGCCGGGTTGAACAGGTTTTTCTGTGGCTTTCGGCGCAGTATACTTCGATTATCGCCATTCCGGTGGGCAAGGTGCTCAGCGGGACCTATCAGGTTTTGCGTACAGCCGCAGATCATCTGGCCGCCCAAGGCTATACAGTCTCCGTCATTGATAGCAAGCTTAATTCTGCGGCGCAGGGCCTTGTGGTGTTAGCCGCGGCCGAAGACGCTTCTCGCGGGAAATCCCATGCGGAGATTCTTGAGGCGACGGCACACAGAATCGCCAAGTCGCGTATTCTCGTTAGTGTCGCCTCCTTTACCTATATGGTAAGAGGAGGGCGCATTAGTGCTCTTAAGGGGGCCATCGCGGCCGCTACCCATCTTAAACCGATCATCACCCTTGATCCTGACGGACGTGGGATAGCTTATGGCGCCTCATTCTCTCAAGCAGGAAGCTGGAAAAAGATTGTCAGGGAAGTTCGTCGGTGTGCAAAAGATATTTCCAGATATGCAGTTGTCCATGCAGGAGTTCCCTTGTTGGCTCAATCATACGCACAGGAGCTGGAAAAAATACTGGGTCGCGAGTGTGAATATATAATGGAAATATCCCCGATAGTGGGAATACATGCAGGAGTTGGCGCGGTAGCGGTTGCCTGGATATAGAATTGTGTCGCACGTTGTCAGTAAGGCCCGCGAGTTGTATACTCCCTGATATGGATTCTATCTTTTTTAGGTTACTTGTCAGTCTTGCAGCAGGTTTTCTGCTTGGGCTTGAGCGGCAAATGCATCGGCAGCCTGCCGGCTTAAAGACACATATTTTAATATGTACCGGCTCTTCGCTCCTTATGATTCTTTCTCTTATTCTGGCCGGTGGCATCAATATTGCGGACCTGGGTTTGTTAAGCACCATTGGCCTGGTTCCTCCTTCGGACCTTTCCGGAGATCCGGGTCGGCTCGCCGCGCAGGTTGTGTCGGGAATCGGTTTTCTTGGGGGTGGGGCAATTATCCGCCAAGGCTTTAACATTAAAGGTCTGACTACCGCTGCGACCATTTGGGTATCTGCTGCTATCGGATTGGCCATTGGTCTTGGCGCGTATGGCGCGGCTTTAATCACCCTGGTGTGTGTGTTGGCAACCTTGTACGTTATGGAACGTTTTGAATCGAAACTTTTCCCCGTAAAGAATGTAAAGACCTTATACGCCGTCTATGACAGAGCCGACATAGATATTACCAATTTGGAAAAACAACTTCTTTCGTTAAAAATCGCCGTTGACACCGTTGATATGGCTCGATCTATGGACAGTGGCCGGGTAAAGGTAACCTTTCAGGCTCATGTACCGCCTTCTATAGATCATGACGCTCTCTGCCGCCTTTTGGGCGCTGCCGGTCCACTGGTACGAATGGAACTTACCTCGAATGAAAAGCCGTCTCGATAAGCTACTGGCAGATAATGGTCTTGGATCTCGCAGAGACATTAAACGGCTTTTAAGAGAAGGCCGCTGCGTTATTGACGGCAAGGTGTGTACAGACGCCGCTCGGTATGTTGAGTCGGAAGACCAATCTATTGTATTGGACGGAAAACCGTTTGTCAGTCGCTCGTTAATCTATATTATGCTTAACAAACCCTCTGGCGTGGTAACCTCCACCGATGATCCTGTTCATCAAACGGTTATTGACCTTCTTCCTTCTCCATGGAAGGAGCGCTCTCTTTTCCCGGTCGGACGCCTTGACCGTGATACAGAGGGGCTGTTGCTCTTGACTAATGATGGCCCGCTCACCCATCGATTAACCTCGCCAAAATCCGGCTGTATCAAGGTGTATCGGGCGCGGTTGGGGCAGCCGGTGGACGAAGAAGCGTTCTCGCTCTATCAAAAACGCTTTACACAGGGGATTCAGTTTCACGATGGGTACACCTGTAAAAGCGCCGTTGTGGAGAGGGGCGAAGGTGTCGACGAGATGATAGTCCATATCAGCGAAGGTAAATATCACCAGGTAAAAAAGATGTTCAAGGCACTGGGTAATGAGGTTGTCTATCTTAAGCGGCTGTCCATGGGATCATTGATTCTGGATGAGTCTCTTGCGCCGGGAAGTATTCGGGAACTAACCGGGGAAGAGATTGCCGCATTGCAGGAGGGGTATGGGCCAGCTGATT
>JAFGIM010000043.1 GCA_016929605.1 Spirochaetales bacterium
ACTTTATCTTTACCTGAATAGCCTCGTTGCCGCCCCCAACGCCACCCTGTCCTCCGGTGCTCAGCGCAAAGCTCGCGCCGGGGAAGGCCCCAAAACGGGCGCGGAGTTTTGCTTTTATTTCGTCTTCGCTTTCGATGCGATCTTTTAGATCGGGAAGGTTAATTCGCAAGTTACCCTTGTAAGAGCTTGTTCCTCCCATTCCCCATGCCTCGGATTCTCCGGCAAGAAGGGATATGTTTTTATATCCTTTTATGTCCTGCTTTACAAATTCCTCTAATTGACGAAGTACCGCCTCTGTCGTTTCCAGCTTGGTTCCTACTGGCAGGGTAAGGTCTACCTGGATGGCATCCTGCGCCTGTTTGGGCATGTATTCAAAACCAAGAACGGGTAGTAAGGCGAGGCTCAGCACAAACAAGCCAACAATAACCAGAATGGTTTGGGTCTTGTGCTTAAGAACCCACTTGAGGGAGTTAAAGTATTTTGTGTCGAGCTTCTCAAAAAGAACTCCGAGCTTTGTATCCCAGCGTCCTAGTAATCCGGTTTTTACCTGATCTTTTTTTCGGCCAATTTTAAAGAAGTGGCTCGAAAGAACGGGCACTAAAATAACGGCTACTACCAAAGAACAGAGGAGGGAAATAACAACAGTAAAGGCAAGACCCTGGAATATTTCTCCAATAATCTCGAGTTCCTTTTTGTACATGATAAGTGGAAGGAATACGCAGATTGTGGTAAGGGTGGACGCGGAGATGGCCATTATCATTTCCTGCGATCCAAGAATGGCCGCGGGCTTTGGCTTGGCGCCTTTTTCGCTGTAGGTATAGATGTTTTCCAGGATAACAATGGAGTTATCCACAAGCATACCAACACCAAGGGCAAGTCCTGCAAGGGTCATCAGGTTAAGCGTCATGCCGGTAAAGAACATAATGCCCAGGGTGATAACGATGGAAAGGGGAATGGTTATACCGATGATGGTGGTGCTGCGCAGGCTCCGCAGGAAGATAAACAAAACGATAATAGCAAAGAGGGCTCCTTGAACCGCGCTTGACTTTACGTTGTCTACCGACTTTTGAATAATGTCTGTGGTGTTCCTCGTTTCGGTAATCGTGATGTCGGACGGGCTTTCTGCGATTATTTTTTCCATTCGCGCCTGTACAGCCTTGGCGGACTGAACCGAGTTGGTTCCACTTTGTTTTTGTATGGCAAGCTGCACGCAGGGAACGCCATTAAAATAATACAGCGAAGACTGGTCCTTAAACCCGTCGTATACATCCGCGATGTCTCTGAGCCTGACAACAGTCATGGTTGGCATTGGGCCACCCATCATGGCGTTTTGCGCAGAGCCCGCCTGTTTGTAGGAGATTACCGTGTTCTTGATATCTTCTACATTCGTGTATTCGCCTACAGTGTTGATAGTATAATTAAGGTCGGACTCGGTAATGGTTCCGCCGGCTATCTGGATATTCTGCGCACCGATAATCTGTGCAATTTGGGTAATGGTCAGGTTATATGCTTCAAGTCGATCCCGGGGAATTTCTACCACGATAGCCCGCTCACGGCCACCCTGTACGTAACAGGAAGCGACGCCATCAACTTGCTCCAATTTGGGCGTTAAGTCGTCGGCAAAATCGCGTAGTTCCTCGGGGGTTCTGTTTCCGCTTATAGCGTAAAACATAATCGGGAACATGTTCGGATCCATCTTGTAGATCATCGGTGTTTTAGCGTCCGCAGGAAGGAATTCCTTGACGTAATCGAGCTTTGCCCGAATGTCATTCATCGCCTCATCCAGATTCATACCAAAGGTAAGCTGGAGGTATACCAGGCTGTTTCCGCTGGAGGACTGCGAGCCCAGGTATTCAATACCCGAGACTCCCGAGATGGTGCTTTCTATAACGCGGGTAACGCGCTTTTCTACCTCCTCGGGGCCGGCTCCATCATAGCGGGTACTTATTGCTACATACGGAAGTTCAATATCCGGTAAAAGATCAAGCGGAAGGTCAAAGGCCGAGTACAGGCCTAGGAGAAACAAAACGCAAAAGAGAATGGCGACCGTTATAGGCCGCGAAACCGCAGACTTTGATATACTCATTTATTGCTCTCCATCTCGGGAAGACTCTCCATTCTGGATACGATGTTGATGCGCGAACCGTCTTCCAAAAGGGTTTGTCCACGGACAACCACTTCTTCGTTGGCTTTTACGCCGCTCAGGATTTCCGCCTTGTCGTCAACGCGAATGCCAACGGTTACCGGTTGTTTGCGTACCGAATTTTTTTCTTCCCCATCCACCACGAACACAAAGTTGTCGCCAAATCGCGACACGATGGCCGAGGCGGGAATTTTAACCGTGGAAGTCTTAGTGTCGGTAATCAATTTGATTCGGGCGAACATTCCGGCCTTGATTCGGTCGTCGCGTTCGATAAGGGCAAGCTTGGCACCCATGGTTCTGGAGCTTTGGTCTAGGACAGGGCTTACCTCAATAATTTTTGCGATGAATACCTGGGATGGGTATGCGTCAAAACGGAGATAGGCTTTTTGTCCTTCCTTGATCTTTGATACAAAGCGTTCGGGTACGCTCATACCAATTTCCAGGCTTTCCATCTTGCTTACCTTTCCTACCGAAAGCTGTGGCGACACCATGCTGCCCGCTACTACGTTTACTGCGGTAATAGTTCCGGCAATGGGAGCCTTAACAGGACTTAGTTCATAGTTCATTCCCGGGCGGGAGGGATCCACATACGCGATAATCTGGTTTTTGGTAACGCTGTCTCCAACGCGGACGCGAACCTCCGCTATTTTGCCGGCAGTGTCTGGCAGTATGTCTATGTTGCTTTTTGCCGTTACGTCGCCGCCAAACTCAAGGTAGTCTCTAAGCTCTCCCTTTGTTGCAGCTATGGTGGATACGGCGAAAATCGCCTCCTCCTGAGCCGCAGCTTCGGCTTTGGCCTTCTCTGCCTCTTTGTCTTTATTCCCGCAGCCAGAAAGGGCCAGGGGCAGAATCAGTATTGCCGCGGCAATCAGGGCCGCGCTTGTTTTTGTCGATGCTTTCATCAATCGTTTCTCCTTCTTGGTTAATCCGGTCAGTTGAGTTTTGTGTTGAGCGCTCCCTCCAGATCAAGGAGGGTTGCGAGGTAATTATACTTTTCCATCAATACACCAAGCTCCGCCTGGAGCAGGGTGTTCTCGGCATCTTTAAGATCAAGGTATTCAACCGTTCCCGCGCGGTATCCCTGCTCGCTAAGCGCATAAGCTTTTTTAGCCATGGCTGTGTTAAGCTCCATCGCAGTGATGGACGCCTTGCATTTGTCCAGTTTGCGAACCAGGTTCCGTATTTCAAGCTCGGCGTTATAGGCTGCTTGCTGCATGGTTAGCTCAAGTTGGGCAAGCGAGTCTTTGGTGTCTGCCACGGATTTTCCTGTCGTGGAAAAAGGCAGTAGACCCGAAAGTTCAAAGGCTACCGTTATGCTAAAGGCGCCCTGGCTGTCTGTCCAGTTGCCGGTATCGGTCCAGGAATCCTCCACCGAGGAAAGAACCGGTTTATAGCTTTGGCTAAGCACAACGGACGGGGTGAATCGCTGAAGCTGGGCAAGTTTAATTTGCGAGTTCAAGATCTCGATGTTCTTTGAAAGAATCGCTACATCAAGCCGGTTTCCCAGATATTTTTGCACAAGTTCGTCTGCGTTAAATGCGGCAAGGTCTGGTTCTATGTTACCAGACAGCTGTACCTCGGTTCCCGCTGGAAGTCCAAGAAGAAAGGCAAAGAATTCCTTTTGTTGCTGCAAGCCAAGTTCGCTTTCCTGAATCGCCGGTTTTTGAGTTTCCCAGGCGAGTTGGGTTTGTAAGAGGATAAGTTCGCTCACCAAACCATTTCGGTAATTGATTTGGATTTGGCGGAAACGTTCCTCGCTTGTTGCAAGCTTGTCTTTTGCGATAGCAAGAGAGCCTTCCTGAAGCAGTATGGCGTAAAAGGCCTTGCGTACGTTTTTTTCTGTTTCCTTGCGTGCCTGATCCCAGGTTAATAGGCCTGCTTCATAGGATTTTCTGGCCATCCTGAGCCCTTCCACTATCGCCGCGTTCAGGTTAAGGCTAATCGAAAGCCCGGCCATAGCGGTCCAGTGATCTGCTTCGGTAACTTCGGCTTCCTGGTAGTAGGGGTTAATGCTTTTAAGAAGTGGCGCGTATGGATTGGACACGTTGTTGGACCGCGCCAGTGTGCCGGAAAGCTGCACGGTCGGGATAAGCATGTTAAGGGCATAATCGTCCGTGCGCTTTTTAATGCGTAAATCTATCGCGCTTGATGCAAGGGAGATGTTGTTCTCCATCGCCAGGTTAACCGCTTCTTCTATTGTCAATTCCTTAACAAGAGGAGTGTCTGTTTCTTGGGCGAAGGCCCCTCCGGCAAAAATTGCACTCAGACCGAGTATGGCGGCTAGTGCTGTCCCTATCTTTCGTTGCTCTATCATGTTTTCTCCTTGTATACCAATTCGTCTCCGCCCAGCATTCGCCGGTACAGAAAACGGATGTCTTTTTGTATTACTTCCGGTGCAACACCGGGTTTAAATTCACTGATGGTAAGACTGGTGGATAATATCGATGCCCATTTGATTATCCCGATGATGCACAGGACGTCGATCTTCCCGTCGGGAAAAAGGTCTTGCGTGTGGAAGGCACTCGTCAGGGCATCAAGGTCAATGTCGTGCTCATGTTCTTGATAGTCGTTGCTAAAGGTTACATAGCGGATCCAGTTAAAAACCGGTATCAGGTCCGGATTGACCAAGAGGTAGTTTGATTGGACCGCCATAACGATATAGAGCTGTTCGCTAAACGAGGTGCCTAAGGGAAGGCGGCTGGTAATGTGGTTTAGTATGCTGGAGGTTTCGTGCTTTATCAGGCTCGCGAGCATTTCGTTTTTATTTTTGCAGTAAAAATAAAGACTGCTTTTTGCCATTCCCATTTCCTGGGCAATGTTTTCTATTGTGGTGTTTTTTAACCCATGGGCTTGAATCGTTCGCGCAATTGCCGAAATAAGACGGTCTGATTCTTCCTCGTTTCGTTTTTCAAGGAGGCAGATCTTGTCCAGTTCAGCAAGGCGACTTTCTGTTACAGCCTGTAGCTCTGGGAATCCCCGCGCAAGGGATTCAAGAAGTTGATCTTGTATAAGGCGCAGCCGATCGTCGGCAAAACTGGCGATGATTACCGAAACAGAGCTGATAAGCAAGTCTGCGCGTATATGGCTTTGTACGCCCTTTCTAAGGCGTTCCAGCCGGGAGAAGAAGGAAGCGATCCGCTCGTTTTGACTGATGAGCGATTCGATCATGATGGGGACAAAGCCTTCGGTAGTGATTATTCGTTGCACGATATATTGAAGGTATCCGGGTTTTGCACGCAATAGTGAGACAACGGCCAGTCTGATTGCGTTGGGGCTTTCTTTGGCCGTGTCGATGGCTGTGCTTACTGCCTCTATGAGCTCCCGCGTCATTTCTTCTTCTATCTCCGCGCGATTTGTAAAGTGACGGTAGATTGCAGTTTTGGATACACCAACTACAGCCGCAATATCCGCCAAGCTCCAGACCTCGCTTTTGGTGGCCAGGAAAAAGGCTGCGTCCAGGATTTGTTTCCTGCGGGATGTTGGTTTACTCTCTTCTGTTCTTTCCATCATATCCTTAACACCGTACTGTACCAAATCTGTTACCGAACGTTCGGTAACCTGAAGATAATTTTTTCACGCTCTTTGGTCAAGCGTTTTTACTCTTTGTTTTTCTGTTTATGCTTCCCGCCGGATTACCCTTGTGATACACTGCGGCTTCGGAGCATGCCATGAAAAACAAACAATCCGGCGAACTGGCTGTGTGCGGCTTTGAGGCGGTTAAAGCCCTTGCCGACAAGCACGGAGAAAAAATAGAACGCCTTTTTTTTAACCAGGACAAGGCCCGCTTTTTTAGCGAGACCTGCAAATCCCTTGCCTCACGCCGCAAAATCTACCGTTTGGTAGAGGATTCGGAGCTGGAAAAGCTTTGTAAGAGCGTTCATCATCAAGGCGTTGTCGCCATGATAGCCAACCCCGAAATCCCCGCCCTTGACCGGCAAACCGTCTCATCCTGGGAGGTTTCCCGCGAGCGGGTTTTGGTTCTCGATCGCGTAGGGAACGCAAACAACCTGGGAGCCATTGTACGCAGCGCCGCCTTTTTTGGCATATCGTCCCTGGTTATTAGCCGGGAAGATGATCAGGCCGAGCTGAGTACCAGCTCATGGCGTGTTGCCCAAGGCGGTATGGAATACGTCAACATCTACAGCGCAGGCTCCGCAGCAGCCCTTTTGGAAGATACCGCCGGTCGTTTTGTCCGCATTGGAGCCGATCATCGCTCAAGTGTCGATATATCCGCCTTTTCTCGTCTGGCTTGCGCAAACAAGGGGGTTCTGGTGGTCCTTGGAAACGAGGAATCCGGTTTATCCCCCCGGGTTAAGGCTGCCTGCGATCATCTGGTCAAGATCCCCGGAAGCGGCAGCATCGAAAGCCTCAATGTAGCTCAGGCCGCAACCCTCTTTTTATACGAGATGGTGCGCCCCTGACGGTTACCCTTCTTTATTGTGATAAAGTTACTGCCACCTGCCACAGGATTCTGTATACTTATGATATATACAGAGTTAGTAAGGAGGCTCACTATGGCAGTACTACACACAAACGCGGCGAGTTTTGACAAGGTAATCAATCAGGATGTTCCGGTCCTTGTGGACTTTTGGGCTCCCTGGTGTGGGCCGTGCAAGATGCTTGGCCCCGTACTTGAGGAAGTTGAAAAAGAACTTGGAACAGGCGCTGTTGTAGCCAAAGTAAACGTAGACGAAGAACAAGACTTGGCTGTCAAGTTCGGCGTATCCAGCATACCGACTATGGTCGTCTTTAAAAAAGGCGAACAGGTAGATCGCACCGTCGGGTTTATGGCTAAGGACAAAATCGTTTCCCTGGTAAAATCTCACCAATAACGGCCCTTACACCTCCACCTTGTTATCCAAAAGCCAGCTTGAGGCAATAAAAAGCAGGACAGCGATAATAAGGTAGAGGGCAAATGGCGCAAGCGGCACCTCAAGAGCTGACATGGAATGGCTTTGGTGAATTCCGGACAGGGGTAGTACATTCCGGCTCATAAGGGAAGGGGCTCTATCTATATGCAGGTACCAGCTAAAGCGTTTACTTATTGCCTGTCCCCAGCTGGTGGCGATGTTAGAAATAACAATAAACACCACCGCGGCAGATATCCAGGAAAGACCTTTGCGATGAATAAAAGATCTTGTTGCGATTATTGCAAATGACAAGAGGTTCCCTACCGCAGTAAAGGCGCATATCATGATAAGCGCAATCTTGGCATGTGTAACTACTCCCAGTGAAACAAGAGACTGCCATCGCTCCAGATATACCTGCCAAAACGAGGTGTCTGGCGACATGGCAAGTATTGGCCAAAGCACGGTGTGAACCGAGGCGCAGAGGGTAAAGGCCAGGAAGAAAAGAGCCGCTTCTGCGAGTCCGGCTATAAACCTGCCCGCTAAAATCTGCCAGCCCCGACGGGGCAGGGAGAGTAAAAGGTATCCGGTATCCTTAAAAAGCAAGCTTTTTAGGTGTCCTGATCCACAGGCAAGCACCGTTATAATCAAACTTACCGAGCTAAAGACACCGGCAATAAAGAGCCAAAACACCGAAGAGCCGGAAAATTGAGGGGCGTTTGACAGTAAATCCCGTGCGCCAAAAAACCATGACACTCCGTTGATGGTCAGAAGGGCCGCAAGAGAGAACAAAAACGGCTTTCGTCGTGAAATAAGTTGATACTTGATTATTTCTTTCATGTTTCTTTATCTCCTTAATTACGGTCGCCAAAGATATCTATATAGAGGCGGTCTATCGATGTTCCCCGCTCGGCCCGCAGGCTCTCTGCGTCTCCACTAAGCAGTATTCTTCCCTTATCCAGAAAGGCCACATCGTTAAACAGACGCTCCACATCATTAACAAGGTGGGTGCTGATGATGATGGAGGAATTCTCGGACCAGGTGCGGATAATCGTGGAGACGATACGCTCCCGCGCTACCGGGTCAATGCCTCCAAGGGGTTCATCCAGTAAAAAAAGTTTTGCCTCTCGCGAAAAGGCAAGGGTCAAATTCAGTTTCTCTATCATCCCCTTGGACATGGAGGCAACCCGCTCGCTTTGTTCAAGCTTCATAAAGGCGAGCATCTCCAGCGCCTTGGCACGGTTAAAGTCGGCAAAAAAATCATCGTAAAAAGCAATTGCGTCAATAGCTCGCATCCAGGGGTACAGGGTGTTTCGGTCCGGTAAAAAGGAAACCAGGCCTTTTACCTCGGGCCCGCGGCTGGCTCCGCAGACAGAGAAACTCCCGCTGGATGGCCTTATTAAAGAAGCCAGAATCTTGAGGAAGGTGGTCTTTCCCGATCCGTTTGGCCCCATGAGTCCCAGAATACGCCCGCTTTCCAGATGAACATCTACTGCGCACAGGGCTTGCTTGCCAAGATAGTTCTTTGTTAATTCTTTTGTTTCTAATAGAGATGTCATAAGGATTCCTCCGTTAAGGCCGATTGTATTTCCGCAAGTATCTCGCTATTCGTAAAGCCAAGTGATGTAAGCGCGCTCAGGCAGGCCAGGGTAGTGCTTCGTGCCATGTCCTGACGCAGGCGTTTGGTAAGTTCAGGGTCATCGCGAACAAAGGTGCCCATCCCCCGGCGGGTTTCGCTTACGCCCTCCCGCTCCAGTTCCTGGTACGCCCGTTGCACGGTATTGGGGTTAACGGTGTTAGCCTCTGCGCATTCGCGTACCGAGGGAAGTTTTGCTCCCTGACCGAGGCGACCGGTAACGATGTCCCGCTTGATGTCGTTCATGATTTGCAGGTAAATCGGTATTGTCGCGTCAAAATCGTTCATCTTCCCTCCGTGTTCTAGTGTGTTACTCTACTAATACACCACAACAATTCTTTTGACAAGCCTCTTTTTACTTTTTTACGGTTTTTTTCTCCGTGTTCACCGTTGACAGCTCGAGGCGCAGATGCAATTATCAAAGCAATCATAAAGGGGTTATAGATGCGTTTACTGCAGGACAGGATACGGAAGGACGGGATAGTTCTTCCCGGTAATATTCTTAAGGTTGGAAGTTTCTTGAATCACCAGCTTGATGTTGCCCTGTTCAACGAGATAGGCCGCGAGTTTGCCCGCAGGTTTGCCGGCACTCCCGTATCCCGTATTCTTACCATCGAGGCTTCCGGTATTGCCATCGCGTGCATTACCGCCCAGTATTTTTCCAATGTACCAGTTGTGTTTGCCAAAAAAGCCGCCGGAGCAAATTTGAGCGGGGATTTTTATTCCACCCCGGTTTCTTCCTATACACACGGTAATACCTATACCATGACGGTTTCTCGTGAGTACCTGCAACAAGGCGATCATGTGTTGCTTATTGACGATTTTCTTGCTAATGGATGCGCCCTTGAGGGCCTTGCTGCCCTGGTTCGTCAGGCAGGAGCTACGGTGAGCGGCGCGGGCATTGTAATAGAAAAAGGCTTTCAAAATGGCGGGGAGCGCCTTCGCGCTGCCGGTGTACGAGTGGAATCCCTTGCGGTCATAGATGCGATGAGTCAGGAAGAAGGGGTTGTGTTTCGACGCACCTAAGCGCTTCTAATCGGGTAGTTTTTTTTAATTATAGAGGAGAAGGAAATGAAAAAGAGCGTAAGCATGGCGGTTTTTGCCGTTATCGCAGCATGTGCCCTGTGGGCCGGCGGCGCAAAGGATGCGGGTGCTGCCAGCGGTAAAATCACCAAGGACAACATCAAGGTCGGTTTTGTCTACATCGGAACCATCGACGACGAAGGCTACACCCAGGCACACGATCAGGGTCGTCTTGCCTTAAACGCAATGGGGATTGCCACCGCCTATATCGAGCACGTCGCGGAAAATGCCGACTGCGAAAAGGCGATTCGGGATCTTATTGATCAGGGCTGCAACGTAGTGTATACCAACAGCTTTGGCTACATGGACTGGACAATCAAGGTTGCCAAGGATCATCCCGATGTATTCTTTGGCCACTGCTCCGGTTACAAGCGTGCAGCCAATGTGTCTACCTATTTTGGAAAGATCTATCAGGCTCGCTACCTCTCCGGTATCGCTGCAGGAAAAAAGACCAAGGTTAATCGCATCGGCTATGTTGCCGCTATGCCGATTCCGGAAGTAATCCGGGGCATCAATGCCTTTACCCTTGGCATTCAATCGGTAAACCCCAAGGCAACTGTAGAGGTTATCTGGACTAACACCTGGTTTGATCCGGCTGTAGAAAAGCAAGCTGCCCTGGAGCTTTTGAACAAGGGCTGCGATGTTATTGCCCAGCATCAGGATACCACTGCTCCCCAGATTGCCGCACAGGAAAAGGGTGTGTTTGCCATTGGGTATAACTCTCCCACTGCATCAGCCGCTCCCAAGGCCTATATCACCGCACCCCTGTTTAAGTGGGCTACCTTCTACGTGGACGATGTACAGCGCATCCTTAATGGAACCTGGACAAGCCGCGCTTACTGGGAAGGCTATAGCAAGGGTATGGTTACCCTTGACGCCCTTTCCGCCAATGCCGCTGCCGGTACTGCCGAGGCTATCGAGGCTGCCAAGGCCAAGATTATTGACGGAAGTTTTGAACCCTTTACCGGCCCCATCGCCGATCAAAAGGGAACCGTCCGCGTTGCTGATGGCGTCAAGATGACCGACGACGAAATCTGGAACATGGGTTGGTTTGTAAAGGGCGTTATCGGAAACGTCCCTAACTGATATTCATGGGCAGGGGCCTTTGGTCCCTGCCTTTTTTCTATAAGAGGAGGCCGCCGCCTGATGCCATACATAGAACTTAGAAATATCTGTAAAAGTTTTGGGGCGGTAACTGCCAATCGGGATGTGAGCCTTACGGTTAACAAGGGCGAGATTCTAGCTCTTTTGGGAGAAAACGGATCAGGGAAAAGCACCCTGGTTAATATGCTCTCCGGGATATATGCTCCGGACAGCGGCACAATAATTGTAGATAACAAGGTTGTTTCTTTTACATCCCCCCGCGACGCTATTCGCTGCGGTATCGGGATGGTCCATCAGCATTTTAAGCTCGCTTCGGTTATGACCGCCGCGGAAAATATCAGCCTTGGCGAAAAAGGCCCGCTATGGATACGACGCGACCGCGTAGCCGAACGCATTTATCAAATTGAAAAACGATTTGGTCTGGTAACTAACCCGGACAAAAAGATATATACCATGAGCGTTGGCGAAAAGCAGACGGTAGAGATTCTTAAGGTACTCTACCGCGGCGCCAATGTTCTTATTTTGGACGAGCCTACCGCGGTGCTCACTCCGCAAGAAAGCAATCGGCTGTTTGACATTTTGCGCAAGATGCGGGACGAAGGCTGTTCCATTATCATCATTACCCATAAGCTTTCGGAAGTATTGGCCATAAGCGATCGAGTAACCGTTTTGCGCCGTGGAATGAGCGTTGGTACTGTGGAAACGGCTGCTACAAGCGCCCGCGAATTAACCGAGATGATGGTTGGCGGTGCAGTGTCTTTGGAGATTCGCCGACCGCGGTTGGAACTCCCCGCTGAACCGCTCCTTTCGATCAGCAACTTGACTGTTCCTGGAGAGGAGGGACGAAAGGCCCTTGATAGACTTTCTATGGATGTGTATCCGGGAGAAATACTTGGGGTTGCCGGTATTGCAGGTTCTGGTCAAAAGGAACTATGCGAGGCAATTGCCGGACTATGTAAGGCTGCAGAAGGTTCTATCCGCTTTGATGGGGATGAAATTTTATCTCTTTCGCCCCGCGCTATTATTCGCAAGGGCATCAGTATGAGTTTTATCCCCGAAGACCGCCTTGGTATGGGTTTGGTTGCCGGCATGAATATTACAGACAATGTACTTCTTAAAAGCTACACCCGCTCCCGCGGTATTTTTATGGACAGGGGAGATGGCGTGCGACGAGCGGAGCACATTGTACGCCATTATGATATCTCTACCCCGTCGGTCTCTCATACGGTTAGAAAGCTCTCTGGCGGAAACATTCAAAAAGTATTGCTTGGCCGCGAGATAGAGATGAATCCCCGGCTTTTAATAACTGCCTATCCAGTTCGTGGCCTTGATATTGGCGCTTCCATGACTATCTATGAAACCTTGAATCTTCAAAAAGAGCGCGGAGTTGCGATTCTGTATATTGGCGAAGACCTTGATGTACTTCTTGAGCTATGCGATCGAATCCTTGTGCTTCATGACGGGAAGGTAATGGATGTAGTTGATGGAGAGACGGCAACAAAAGAGGATATTGGCCTTTTGATGATGGGGCAAAAACCGGAGGAGAGTGTATGATCAGAATTGTAAATCGCGCCGAGATTAGCCGGACGCGGGAACATCTGTGGCGAACGCTTTCGGTCGCTCTTGCCCTGTGCGCCTCCGCGGTTATTATGGCTCTAATCGGATATAACCCGCTTGAGGTATACGCCAAGATTCTGCAGGGTTCACTAAAAAGCGCGTACCGCTTTAAGGAAACAATACATAAGGCAATCCCGCTGGTAACCCTTTCGTTGGGAATCGCGGTTGCCTTCAGGATGAAGTTTTGGAATATCGGTGCGGAAGGGCAGTTTTACCTGGGAGCCTTTGGCGCTTCTCTTGTTGCCTTTTATGCCCCGCCTCTTTCGCCCTGGATATTGTTGCCCCTGATGCTTCTTTCCGGGTTTTTTTTAGGAGGGCTGTGGGCCTTGGTCCCTGCCTTGCTCAAGGCTCGTTTGGGCGCCAGCGAAACCCTGGTAACCTTAATGCTTAACTACGTTGCCCTTAAATGGATCTCGTATCTTCAATACGGTCCATGGAAGGACCCCGCTGCGTCGGGCTTTCCCAAGATTGCGCCGTTTCCGGACGCGGCTATCTTGCCGCAGGTTTTTGGCATTCATGCCGGCTGGCTTATTGCCCTTGCGCTGTGCCTGGTAGTGCATGTGATGCTTTCGAGCAGTAAACTTGGATACGAAATTGATGTGTTGGGCGAAAGCGTTGCTACCGCCCGATATGCGGGCATTAGCGTAACCCGGGTTACCCTTATCGCGATTATGATATCCGGTGGTTTGTGCGGAATAGCCGGGATGATGCAGGCCTCTGCCATTGAACATTCCCTTTCCGAACAACTTTCCGGAGGCCTTGGCTTTACCGCCGTTATTACGACCTGGCTTGCGCGCTTAAGTCCACCGGTTATTTTGGTGGTATCCTTCCTGTTTTCCGTTCTTATTCAAGGCGGATCTTTTTTACAAAGCTCGCTCAAAATCCCCGCCTCCGTTTCGGCTATCCTGCAGGGCATCATCCTTTTCTTTGTTCTTGGCGGTGAGTTTTTTATTCGCTATCGTTTGGTACGCACGGGTCGTTTTATCTTCCGGCCCCCGCCCGCCCGTAAACCAAAACCGGAGGTGCGCTCATGAACCCCTTTGTAGAAGCACTGTCCCTTTTTTTACAAACGTCTGTTCAAATGGGAACTCATATCCTGTTTGCCATTCTTGGTGGAATCCTTTGCGAAAAGGCGGGGAACCTGAACCTTGGCATTGAGGGCATGATGCTCTTGGGCGCCTCTGTCGGTTTTTCCGCCGCCCTTGCTACTGGAGACCCTATTGTTGCCATCTTGTGCGCCGGAGGGGCAGGGGCTGCAGGCGCCCTTATCTACGCGATTATTACCGTGACCTTGCGGGGAAATCAGGTTGTGACCGGTTTGGTGCTCACTATTTTTGGAGGAGGGGTTTCGGGCTTTTTGGGAAAGGGTCTTTCCGGAAAATCTTTGCCAGAGACGGTAAGCTCCGCCTTTGAGCCGTATCGCAATGAACTCCTTGGATCGATACCGGTGTTGGGCAAGATGATCGTGGAACAAAGTCCCTATGTGCATCTTTCTATAGTCCTTGCAGTGTTGTTGGCTTTGTATTTCCGCTTTTCACGGCCCGGTCTTTCTGTTCGCGCTGTGGGAGAAAACCCTGCAGCGGCAGATGCCTCCGGTATCAATGTAAGCCTGGTTAAATACACCCACATTCTGGGTGGCGGCTTTTTATGCGGAATGGGTGGTGCGTATCTGTCTCTTGTATTTGTTCCCCGCTGGCAGGAAAACATTACCGCAGGCGCTGGCTGGATAGCGGTGGCCTTTATTATTTTTAGCACCTGGAGTCCGCTTAAGGCTGTGTGGGCGGCCTGGGCCTTTGGCGCTCTTAAGGGGCTTGGCTTCAAGTTTCAGAGCGTGCAGTTTGAGGTCTTTGGTAAGCACATCGCCTTTTCGCCCCAGATACTGGATATGATTCCTTATATTGCAACCATCGTTGTATTAGCCCTGATTACCATGCGTCGTAAAAAGGAGCATCAGGGGCCTGAGTCTCTTGGCCTGCCTTATTTCAGGGAAGAGCGATAGAGATAAAAAAAAGGAAAGGGGAAACCCTTTCCTTTTTTATTACTTGACGGTCATTCTGAAAACGCCATCCCAACCCTTGGGCGGCGGATCTTTTTTAAAGTGCTGGATACGCTCGATAAACACCATAGAAGGTGCATCCTCGTAGAGCTCGGCGTTTTTGGTAAACGCGGAGATTGCCCGGTCCCAGCTTCCCGATCGGTAGTACTTAAGGCCTTTCTCGAAGAGGGTTTTAATCTCCACCAGCTTGGGTATTGCCTGGGGAATTTCTTGCAGTATTTCGTAGATGCGCACGGGCTCTGTTTTTCCTTTTACTGCGATAAAGTCGAGCTCGCGGCACAGGAAGTTATCCTGAACACGTTCGTATACTGCCTCGGTGATAATTGATTTAGAGCCATAGGCCTTGTTCGCACCTTCAAGACGGGCGGCAAGGTTTACCGTGTCGCCGATGGAGGTAAAGTCCATACGGTCGCGCGCGCCAACGGAGCCAAAAACAACATCCCCTGAATTGATACCAATACCAATAGCCACAATAGGCTTGCCTTCTTTTTCGCGACGTTCTTTTTCTGCCATCATGGCAGCGCGAATCTGCATGGCCGCGCGGCAGGCGTTTACTTCCTTAAGCGGGCCCTCAAAAAAGGCCATCATCTCGTCGCCGACAAACTTGTCTACGTCCCCGTGGTTATTAAGAATAATTTCGGTTTCCAGGTCCAGGTAGCTATTCAAAACATGAACCACCTCTTCCGGCTGCATGCCTTCGCAGAGGGTGGTAAAACCGCGGATGTCGGTAAAAAGGAAGCATAGCTCCTTACGGGCAGTGGAGGCCTTTCCGGACTCGGCCTGTTTAAGGGTTGAGGCGGAGATGTAGGGCACAATACCGCGGATGACGGTAACCATGTCGTTAATCTCGGTGGAAAGGGATTTAAGCTCGTCCCGGCTGGTTACGCAATCGTTATACACCAGGTTTGCGGAAGAGACGCGGGCGGTACCGCGAATCATTGTGGTAAGAACGTTGGATATCTTTCGTACGTTCATCCTGAGGAACAAGAGCGGGTTAACGATATAGTTTCCAACCAGGTAGGTAAGAATAACCGCGACATAAAGGAACAAGGCAGTAATTACGATGACCAAAACGCGGGTCTTAAAGAAGGGCTTAAAGATTACATCCTCGCTGAATACCATAACAGAGTATCCAAGAAGTCGCTCCCTTCTAACGCGCTCGTCGCCCTTTCGCACGGTGTCTATCTTGATAATGGGGCTAATGTAGCTCATGGTGCGCTCGGCCTCGTTTCGTTCCACCAATACGTTTTGTTGGGCTTGGTAGGCGAGTGCAAGTTCTTTTGCCCTGGCTCCCGAAAGCGGCTCTACGGTGGGGAACTGCTCGCCGGGGTTGCGCGAGGCGTACTCTGCGCGGAAGTCGGGTAGTTCCTTGGTAAGCGCATCAAGATAAATTTCCTGATTCAACAGGGTGTACAGGGTTAGGGTTTCGTAGGCGAACTCGGCATGGGCGTTCAGTTCGCGCTGTCGATTCAGGTATTCAAACATGGCGATGTTGTCGCCCAGATTAATGCGATAGTTCGCACTTGCCTGCAGGACCTGGCCGCGAGCGGCGTCTCCTACCGCGTTCAGTATGGTTACGCGGTAGCTTTTAAGGAGCAGGGTACTCAGGACGAGCAGGATAATCGAGATGATGCCGATAAAGGCAAAAAAGAGCTTGGTCCGGATTCTGAACAGAACCTCGAGCGCGTTTGCGGCCTTGCGCTTTTTCTCTCCTGAGGCTTGTTTTAGGGCCGGCAGATTCAGATTTTGCTCGCTCTTGAATTGGCGGTATTCGCGGTATACGGCGTTTTGGTTGTTGATCAAAGTAGCCAGAGCCTTTAGCGAGACAACGTGAATGGCAAAGATTACTCCGATCGAGATAAAGGCGTCGCGGGGAATGGCCAAAAACCACATAGGGTTATCCGCAAAAAGAATCGCCGGAAAGATAGTGGCCGCCATGGCGATAATCGTTGCTATGATGCGGGCAAGGGATAAAAGGATTCCTCCGGGAGCGGCAAGCCGGCCAAGCTTCTTTAAAAAGAACAGGGAGACAATGCGGTACAGACCGACAAGGGGGACAAAATAGACAATCCAGTATATATGCGGCGAGAACATCGCCGTTCCCAGCTCCTGCATTACCAGGGGCAGGGTAAAGGGTTTAAGAAGGAGCCCGGCGGTTGATCTGTCCACCGGTCCTGGGGCTATTGGCATGAAAAACCAGGCGATAAAGGCGCCTGCCGCGATGGTGTCAAAAATACGTGCGATTACAGCTCTTTTGTTCATACCGGACTTCCTTGTAAACGACGGTTAATTAGATCCCGAAAGCGCCTTGAGTTTGCCGTTGGTGCGGTCCAGATAGGCCTGGGCTTGTTCGTAGTCGCCTTGAATTCTAACAACCTGGGTAAAGCGGTCGCGCGCCATCTCGTAGTCTTCTTCGTTGTATGATGCGATACCTTCATTATACGTTTTTTTTACCGCTTCCATGACAGCTGCTTTACGCGATGAGATGGCATCCTGATTTTCTTTCTTTTTCATGAGCGGCACACTTGTTTCGATGCGGGACAGGGCTTGGGAAAGCTGGCCCCGTGCGATCATGGCGTCTATATCGGCGATAATGTCGGCCGCTTCGCTGTCGTAGTCCCGGGGGGTTTCGGCTGTTCCCTTGTTAAGCTTTGCTTTAAGAGCTACGGCCTCATTGGTTCGTTTAATGGCAAGGGCGCGGTTTACCTTGTCGTTGGAAAGGTTCCACTTGTTAAGCAGGTACAAGGCCGAGGCCCAACGGTAGTAGATTTGGTACTTAAGCGTGGTGATTTCTTCGGAGGAAGCCGCAGCGGTTCCGGCTAGGGCCTTTTCCGCACGGAGGATTGCGCCTTCTGCATCCCCATAGTGTCTGCCTTCCAGGTATTTCTTTGCGGCATCAATATCGGTTTGAGCCAGGGAGGTTATATGGGTGTTGATGGCGGTCATTGCCTTTTTTGCGTCCCCGTTACCCGGATCAATCGCTTCGAGTTGTTCATATATTGGAAGGCTCCTGCTGCCGATGCGGGCAAGGGTTCGGGTATTGGTGGTGGCAAGGGCGTCTGTTTGTAGCGCCGTAAGCTTATCCAGCCGGGTTTGGATCTGTTCCTTACGCACACTGCTGGTATCTTTTCGTAAAAAGAGCAGGTCCTTGTCGAAGGTTTTAATGTCTCCGGCCTTTTTTACCGCCAGAACCATTGCGTAGTCCTCTGCCGAGCTTCTTTTTCCCTTGTCCCGGAGTCTTTTGGCCTTGGCGATGTTATCGTCAAAGCTTTTATTGCTAAAACGGTCTACTTTTACAATCCATGCCTCAGCTTCCGGATGAATGGGATCTATTTCCAGGGTGTTTTCAAAGTATTTGCGAACCCGGGGGATAGCGGTCAGGTCGTCGTTTTTAACGAGTTGCTCTTCATATTGGATCTTTCCGTTGCGAAAGAGCATATCGGCCTTGTCGGCAACGGGTATTTGTTTTGCGATAAACAGATCCGGCCCGGTAGCGCAGGCGCCAAGCAGGAGCGCGCTAAGGAACAGGAATGATAGACGTGTAGTACTTTTCATGGTATCCTCCGGTAGCTTTCTTTATAAGCAGGGTTAGTTTACTTCATCCACTAAAAGGTATCAATAATCTGGATGCTTTCTTGTAACATTGTATACTGAATGGTATATTAGTTTCATTCTTTTTTAAAGTTAAGGGCCCCCGGAAATGCGCAAGTTTTGGATAAAAATCACTCAAGCGTTTCTCTCTCTGGCAGGCTGTATCCTTTTATCCTGTTCGGTCGATTATGCCCCTCGGGAAGATGTGGTGGACTTTGTTAAGGCTGGTCTTAACGAGATTCGTCTTTCTTCATATACGGTAACAATCGATCCTGCCGACGCCAACGTAGAGGGTCTTGCTCACGCGGTGCCCGGTTATGTAAATCAATTCATTATTTCTCTTTCTAATCCCCGCCTTTTTACCGCTGAATATGCCCTGTTGACCGATGCACCTGATCTTTTTACTCCGGAGGGTCAGCCGACCCTTGAGGTAGTATCCCCCGTGTCCCTTCGCATTACCGGTATTCCCCGCGCGGACCTGGAAGATGAAACTGCCCTGTCCTTCAGGATAACGGTCAGGATCCCTGAAACAAACCGGAGCTGTCCCGATATTACCCTTTCTATCCCTTGCCGTCATATTTCCTCGGCGGTTGAGGTGGCTTTGGACCTTTCGCAGGGTGCAAGTCAGGCGATGTTCTTTACCCCTAATCCTGTTCAGGTGGGGGTTGGCTCTTCTTTGGTTATTTCCCTTCCCTCTGCATCCCCCCTTAACGCAGGAACCGACTGGGTCTGGTATGTAGACGGGGTCGTTCAAATTGGCGCAACTTCTTCCAGTTATACTTTTAATCCATCCGGTTGGCCGCGCGGTCAGTATACCGTGTCCGCCTTTACTACCCTTAACGGGGTTCGCTATTCAGGCAATCTGTCTGTGTTGGTCGTTGATCCTCTCTTGTTTCCCCTTCGCTATGATCTTGCAGGCGGCAGTGCAACCGGGCTTTCTTTGGTAAGTGCCTATGCCCCGGGGGCTACGGTTACGGTTTTTTCAGGCACCCTGACGCCTCCTTCGGGTTTATCCGGTTTTTCCGGCTGGGAAACCTCCGACCTTGGCACTCCAGGCCAGCTCCTTTCCGGCGGGGCTACCTTTGCGATGCCGTCCAATGCCGTGCTCTTGCGCGCCCGTTGGTCGGGCTATCCGGCAACGAGTAATCTTTCTGCCTTGGCGGGGAACGCTTCGGTTCGGCTTGACTGGACTGATCCCGCTTCGTCTGCCTTTCTTTTCCATGTGCTTTCCTGGCAAAACTCCGCAGGAACGACGATGGGCGGGATTCAGGTTCCCGCAGGGCTTGGCTCGTACACGGTGGGCGGTCTTTCCAATGGTGAAACCTATACTTTTACCCTTACCGGGTATTTCTCGGGCACGGCAGAGACGGTTCTTGCTTCGGTTCGCTCCACCCCGCGCGATCCTTCGGTGGTGGATCAGCTCGTGGACGTTCCCTGCGTGACTAACTTTTTGCAGGATTATTCGGGCTCTACTTTTAATAACCGGCTTGACCCCTTCAGGATCGGGCGAACCGAGGTGACGTACGAGCGCTGGTATGCGGTGCGTCAGTGGGCCCATGCAAACGGGTATGTAAATATTCGCCCGGGTAAGGAAGGCTCTTCCGGAGTAGCCGAGACCGTTCCGCAGGGAAGTCTCCAGCCGGTAACCGATATTATGGCAAAGGATGTGGTGGTCTGGTGTAACGCACTGAGCGAGATGAACGGTCTTGAACCCGCTTATTATTCGGACGCAGGGGGTACTCAGGTTTTCCGGGATGCTGGCTCGCTTGCAGACATTTGTTATAAACCCTCCGCGAACGGGTTCCGCTTGCCGACGCTTGGCGAGTGGCAATACGCGGCCCGCTACCGGGACGGCTCTTCTTGGACCCCCGCGGGGTCTCCGAGCGTTCCTTCCGGTACCGCCGTTGCCAGCTATCCTGAATATGCGATTACCGAAACGAGCGGAACGGCAAATGTTGCGAGCCGCCTTGCCAATCCCCTTGGCCTTTATGACATGAGCGGCAACCTGGCCGAGATAGTGTGGGATGGATTTGTTGGCACTCTGTCTTTTCTTTCTTTTCCTTACTACAATCTTTTTGGAAATCAAAACACCGTTAAGCAGGCCCTTGGCGGCGCGTACTCAGGAGCTATTACTGTCTCGAACCCAACGTATATTTCTGATCCTTTTGCTCCCACTCCCGATACCGGCTTTCGCGTTGCCAGAAATGGCTGGGGGGGGAGCGTCCCGCTTCCCGGTTCGGTGTGGGCCCTTGCCGCGGTTAATGGATCTAACGCGACCTTGTATGCCTACCGGATGAATAGCGACGGCTCTATCGCGGCTACTATAACTGCCAATGTGGGTTCGGGATATACGATTACCGCGCTCCGGGTGCATCCCCGACTCAAGCTCATTATGGTGGGTCTTTCTTCCGGGGAAATCTACCTCTACCGGATAGAAAACGGGGTGTTCCGGCATGTCGCTTCATCCAGTTTTAATCTGCCCATAAGCTCCGCCATCATTGACATTGAGTGCGCCCCTTCCTCGGATGCGGTTTACTTTCTTACCGACAGTACTGTGTATGTGTCCTACCCAACCACGATAAACTCATCGCTTATGATCGTATCTTCTTCATACTCTGCCCCCAACGCCCAGGACCTTGCCCTTGGGGACGCCGTCTATGTGGCCTGTAAGGATATGACGACGCCGGGGAGTCAAACCTCCGTCGAAGTGTTCGATTATGCGTTAAGTTCTGGCATTAACAAAGGAACCTTTACTAATAACAACAATTACAAACCCCGGCTTGCACGCTTTGGGCAATATATGATTTTGCTCCAGTCGAATACAAATAATAATTATATAAGTGCCACAGCATTTTCTATGGTGAGTAGTGTTGGGAACCAGACAAGTACTTTGTCTAATATAAATCTGTATGGTCTCGCTGCCGGAAATAAGAAGTTTTACTATGCGGCTAGTTCAGGTGGAAATGATAATGTGTTTAGCTCATATATGACACCAACAATTCAAACGCCCTCTACTGAACGAAACTTTGGTTCCAACACTACCGATCGTTCAATGGCGGTGGATCCGGAGGGAACCTTCCTGGCGATCGGAAATCCCGACGCAGGGGGAACTATTTCGATTGCGCAAATCGATAGCAACGGGAGCTTGGTTGGGAACGTGGTTACCCAGAGTTTTTCCAGTTCCCCTTGCGTTGCGGTGGAGTTTGTGAGGATGTACGAATGAGGCGCATAGTGAGTTTGTGTAAGGTATTAGTAGTAGCAAGCCTCGCGCTTTTTTTCTCGTGTGCTTCTCCTGATGTGGAAGATGAGCGAACGTCGCTGACGATTCGGTTTGCAACTCGTACTGAGCGGACGGTGGTTGCGGACATTCAGGGAGCGGTTGCCCGCTGGGATGTTGGTATGACGCGGGTAAGCGACGGGAAGACCGCCTCCGGAAGCGGAAGCGGGGACAGTATTACCATTAACGATCTTTCGCCGGGGACCTGGGATATAACCGTAACCGGGGTAAACGCTTCAGGCGATATACTTGCGGAGGGAAGTCAAAGTGGCGTCCGCGTTATCTTTGGCGAGACGCAGAGCGTGACCGTTGCCATAGGACTGCGTACCAGCGGCACTGGCGGCTATTCCCTTTCCGTTGCTGTTCCTTCGGCCGTTGGCGTAACGCATGTGCGCGTCACCATTGATGGAATCCCATTCACCCCGGTTGTGCCGTATGAGGTCTCTGGTGGATATACCCGCTTTACCTGTGCAGAAAATGGCATAACCGCAGGCCTCAAGCTTGTAACCCTTGAGTTTATTAAGGGGGATCCGGCTTTTCCCGGTTCAACGCGACTTGCCGCTTTTATGGAAGCAGTACAGGTGGCACCGGGAATTGCAGCCTCGCGCTGGATAGCTCCGGGCGGAGCGCTCGTAACCGAGCGGGTATACGCAGAAGCGGATTTTTCTACCTCGTCAACCATGTTTGCTTCCGCTTCCTTTACCGCGGGCGCAAATACTTCAATTGATCCTTCAACGAATACCTATGACTGGACCAATGTGTATGTGCCGGGTGATGACTTGCGGTTTCTGGTAAGCGCGGGTCTTCCCGGGCAACAACTTACCTTCACCTGGAATGGGGGATCGTCGCAGACGCTTGCTTCCGGTGTATACAGTAACACCTTGCCCTTTGGGGCTGTTGCAAGCGGAACCCTTGTGCTTACCGTTACGGCAAGCGACGGGACAAATTCAACCGATTACACCTTTAACTGCACCCGGGTACACCGTGTCATCTATCACCCAAACGGCGCAAAGCATCCCACAACCGGCAGCGCGGAAAGTTATATCGCATATTATACGGCAGGCTCTGTGGTGGGTTCTCTTCCTGAACCAGGGTATATGCCTTGTTTGACCGGATACAAATGTATTCAAGATGGTATCACCATGGTAAATGCCAGAAATGCTGGCGAATGGTGTGGCTGGGGGACTAACCCCGGTCCATGGAATGGCACAGAAACCCTATATGCTACACTTCCAGCTATCACAAGCGATAAAATCCTGTACGCAAAATGGACTCCTATTGGCGGCAAGGGGCCTGGCGGCGGTGCTGTTTTTTATGACAAGGCACTCCATGGCTCACCTTTTGACAAGGCAAACCCCTACGCAGGTGGTTGGCGGTATTTGGAAACCAAAACGCTTGTAGACACTCCTATTGTAAAATGGGGTAGGGACGGGATTTATTACGGAGCTACCCTGAGTGGTATAGGCGAGGGACGCATTAACACGGCGATCCTGAAAGATCACACCGATGCTGTAAGTGCGGTAGGCCGATGTCGCGCTTATGTAGTTGGGGTGTACGATGACTGGTATCTCCCTTCAACGTCGGAGTTATTAAAACGCAATGAATATCTCGATACTGGCGCAATGGGTTTTTGGTCCTCAACAGAATCTAGTTCCTCTCAATCATATAATGTCGCAGGTTCAAGCGATTCTTTAATTGTTAAAACTACCGACAACAATGTCTCCGCCGTGCGCTCCTTTGCGGGGCCGGAGCCTGCCAAGATGGTCGCCTACGTAACGGTGCCGGCAGAAATTAAAAGCTCTAATGGAGGAAGCGTCCCTTCGTCGCCGCAGCTCTATCCGGTGGATCAAAGCATTCCCGTGTTAGGGAACATCGGAGGACTGACGCACATTGCGGACTTCTCTTTTATGGGGTGGAGTACCCGCCCGGGCGGAAGAGGAACAACCTATTCTCCTGGAACTACTTTACCAGATGATTCAGGCGACGTCGTACTTTACCCCCGATGGAATGTGGTGCCTTTTGTCTCTATTAATTATGCAATGGTTAATTCGCTTGCTACTGCGATGAGTGGAGTCCCGGTGGACAACTCGGATGCAAACCGCCTTAGGGTTAACGATATATTAGTGTACAAGCTGACTAATGGAAACGTAGGGAAGATCAGGATTGACGATGTCTCGTATAACGGAAACTACGGGCTTCAATTTACCTATACAGAATGGGATAGTAGTGGGTCTGTTGTAGTATTCACTGGCAATGCCAGCATTAATGGCACTGCTCATTGGACCCGTGCTAGCGTAGATGTATTCCAGTTACAAAACTTTACCGCAACCGAGCGGGCGATTGTTATGGTAAATGGCTCGATCATATATTATCTGGGGCAATAACACATTGAGGGGAGAAATACAGACATGATAGAGGCAACAGAGCGGGTAGCGGAGAATCGCAAGGTACGGTACCCCCTCGTCGTAAAACTCATTGGCATCATATCACTTATCGTAGTTGTTTCGATGCTCGCCATAACCGCCCTGGCAACCTGGTTCTTTGCCGAAGACTCAAGGTCGCGCTCGGAAGACAGCAGCCTTACCTTAAATCAAATGACGGCCATGCAGATGGAAAGCGAAGTTCGCGCCCTCCATTCCGGCGCGCTCAGCCTGATGGATACCCTGCGGGAAGCGGGGACAAACCGGCTACTGGCCACCGCAAGCGTAGCAAACTGGTTTGAGCGAAACGCCGCAGTCGCCGCCCTGATCGTACCCCAAGAACACACCATATATAACGACAAGTTTTTCTTGGCGAATGAACTGGAAAAAGAAACCGTACAGAGCTTCCTTGCCGCCCGCTCATCAGATATCGAACGCGCGCGCGCCGGAGAATACCTTCTGGTAAACGCAAGCCCCTTTCTTGGCATCCCGGCCGCAGCCTTACTCGTACCGTATCGCGACCTGGGAACGGAGAACCTACTCGTCATCGTTTTTTCTACCGAAAACTTACAAAACATCGTACGATCGGACACCCTGGGCCGGACCTATGCCGTATCGCAGGATGGAGAACTCATCGCCCATAGCGACTTCTCCCTGGTAAAACTCGGCGTGAATATGAAGGGAGACCCACTGGTCAAACAAACCTTAACAAGTGCGAGCGACAACATGCTCGTGCGCTACACAGAGATAGATGGAAAGGAGGCAATCGGCGCGTATCATACCATAGCAATGGGACAGTTTTCGGTGTTATCGACCATGCCCCTTTCGATAGTGTATCAGGCCGTATTTGCCGTCGCACGGCAAAACATACTCCTAACCGCGATTGTCCTGTTATTGTCCATCCTTGCCGTGTGGTTCTTTTCCAAAACCGTATCCCGCCCCGTCATGGCCCTGGTAGACGCCTCGCACAAAATTGAAAAGGGCGCCTATGACCTGGAGATAGAGGCGACCACCCAAGATGAACTCGGCCTGCTTACCAAAAGCTTTGCCGCCATGGGACGCGGCCTTGCCGAGCGGGAGCGCATCAAAGAAACCTTTGGCAAATTCGTAAACCGCGAGATAGCCGAACAAGCCTTAACCGGACGGCTTGAACTTGGAGGGGTCAGACGAACAGCCACCATCTTTTTTTCGGATATAAGATCCTTTACCGCCATCAGCGAAAAACTCGCACCGGAAGCAGTTGTAGAATTTCTTAATGAATACATGACGCGCATGGTTGACTGCATAGAAAAAACCCATGGCGTCGTAGACAAATTTATTGGAGACGCAATCATGGGCGTGTGGGGCGCACCGGTGACCCAAGGCTCCGCTGCAAAGGACGCATACATGGCCATACAAGCCATGCTCATGATGCGCTCTGCATTGGTTGATTTTAACAAGGGACGCGGCAGCGCCGACAAACCGGTAATCAGAATCGGGTGCGGCCTTAATACCGGACCCTGCCTTGCCGGACAAATCGGGTCGGCGCAGCGTATGGAATATACCGTTATTGGGGACGCGGTAAACCTTGCAAGCCGCATCGAAGCCCTTAACAAACCCTTTGGCACCGACATACTTATTTCGGAGAACACCCTAAAGCTCGTTGCCGATTATGTTGTTGTGGAGCCGATGCCACCGATTAAAGTAAAAGGGAAAGAAGCCCCGCTTCAGATATACGCCCTGATAAATCTTAAAGGCCACAGCGGCCCGCAAACCCTGTCTGACGTAAGGTCCCTGTTAGGAATAGTGCCCCCGCAAAAACAAGTGAACCCCGAGGAAGAAGAAATTAAGTATGAAATTCTCAAAAAGTGATCTTCTTTTTACCTCGATCATCGTACTGCTTTCTACCCTCTTTTCTATACTCTTTGTACGGGAGCTCAATGCCACCATTTTTCGCTCGGGAGAAAAACAGTTAGGGACGGTAATCTTTAAAAAAAAGACAGCAACCCGAAAGGGCGGACAAACACTTCGATGGGAACGGCTTAAAAACGAGTCTCCGGTATTTCGCGGAGACACGCTTCGTACCGCATCCGGCTCTGAAGCACAGGTGTTTTTTTTGGACGGAACGAGTCTTGATATGTATGAAAACAGCATGCTCAGGCTCGACTCATCGTCGGACCTGCCCGAGCTTGAAATTTTGGAAGGCTCGCTGTCTCTTGGCTCTGTTGCAATCGACAGCCAGGCAGACACATCCCGCTCAATAGCTCGCGTACGCATAGGCGATTCCGTGGTAGAGGTAGATCCCGCCGCGACGGTCTCCTTTTTACGAACCGGAGACCAGGTAACCGTAGACGTTACCTCAGGCGAGGCGCGCCTGGTGTCGGATAGTGGTGAGGAAACCCTCATCGGGGAAAATACCGAAGTGGTGATGAACACCCAGACCGGAGAAGCAAGTCAGACGATACGCGAGATAACCCCCATATACCCTGCGCAGGGCGCGCGCTTGTTGGATCAGCGAGCGCAAGCTGGGCCTATTACCTTTCGCTTTACCCTTGCCAACGCACCGGATGCACGTTCGCAGCGCCGCGTTATTGTGGACATCGCTCGAGACAGCGCCTTTACGTATGAGGCACAAGAGATTCCCGTAACATTGGAAGAGGGCTTTGCCGGCCCATACGAAGTGCGTGCACCCCTGTCTAGCGGGCTCTGGTATTGGCGCGCGCGCTTTGAGTCGGGGGCAACTTCATCTCTTCGCCGTTTAACCATAGAGCAAGAAGGATTGCCGACTCTTACCCATCCCGCGCAAGATACGGTGTGTTCCTTTAAGGCACATCCTCCCGCGGTTCGATTTTCCTGGGATAGTCGGCGTACCGTTCATTCGTATATTCTGGAAATCGATAACGATCCGGATTTTTCTTCTCCATTGCGAAGCGTTCGCACCGAACGTAACTCGATAAGCCTTCCTGCCCTGGAAGAAGGCATCTGGCACTGGCGCGTTCGCCCGCAGGTTAATCGTGAACTCATTCACGCACCCCTTTCGTATCCGAGCCGAACGTTTAGCGTTGTTAAAAGCCGCCAGATGATCGCTCCGACTCAACTTATACCTGCCCATGGCGCCCTCTATCAAATTGGTAGCGCCCGTGTCTCAGGTCTTTCCTTTTCCTGGCAGCCGCAAGATGAAGCGGTTTCGTACGACCTTGCCCTTACCGATACAAGCGGGGAAATTCTCTTTGGGCCATTTTCTTCACGCACCAGTTACCGGCTTGTTCGTCCCGACGAGGCGACGATAATTCAAAACGCGGGAACCTATGGCTGGAAGGTTAGATGGCAAGATGCGGAGGGGAGCCTTTCGCCCTGGTCCTCTGTTCGTCCAATAACCGCCGTTGATGCCCGCGATGCCCTGTCGCTGTCCTTCCCTCCCGACGAGTATCGGGTTGCAGATTCACTGACAGAGAATATGCGCCTGAGTTGGAAAACAACGGTTACTCAAACAGTATTTGTTCAGTTTGCCCGGGATGCGAATTTTACCGAAGAGCGGCGCGAAGTGCCTGGTTTGGGGGACTCGATATTGGGTTTGCGCTTTGATACGGGCCGTTGGTATTGGCGCGCAAGAACCTTTAATGCAGATGGTTCGGTGTTTCTGGAAACAGTGCCCCGATCCTTTATTGTATCTCCACCTCTTGCGCAAACACGCCTTCTTTCTCCCGACCTGTCGCGGGAGGTCTTGATGCGCACGGCAGAGGATGTTTCCTTTTCCTGGGCCGAGGTTCCCGGCGCGGACGGATATCGCGTGGCCCTGTATTATCGCGCTCCCATCACGCAGGACGAAGAAGCCTTACTTACCGACGAGATAGAAGCCGATCCCGTTTTTGAGCAAACCAATCACGCCAGTACGTCAATTTCTGTTCCGTTTTCACGATTGGCAGAAGGACACTATCGGCTCTCCATTCAAGCCTTTGGGCTTGCTGGCTCTCTCTCTACCCGGCTTGTTGGCCTTAGGCACGAGCGGGATTTTATGGCGCGCAAACTTCATCGTGTGGAGCTCGTCTCCCCATCGTCAGGGCAGAGACTCTCCGAACTTGGAATGCGTACAGACGGCATTGCTTTTGTGTGGCGAAACCGCACTTCTCCCGATACCCTTGAGCTTGTCCTGACTAAAAATGGGAAACCCTTTAGCCATGGAGCCGTGTGGAAAAAGGGCGAGAGACGCCTTACCCTTACCGGCTTGAGCGAGGGCCGCTATACCTGGACGGTACGCGCCAAGCGGGAAGGCCTGGATATTGCTCCGGTTACGCCTGTTTCGTTTATGGTTACTCCGGTTCCTCCCTTGCCCGCCGCTACCCTTGTTACCCCTGCCAAGGACGCGGTCTTTGGACCTGCGGAGCTACGGGGGATGAAGTCTCTTGAGTTCACCTGGCTTCCGGTAAGCGGCGCCACAGAGTATCAATTCAGATTGTATCAGGGCTTGTCCAAAAAGCCCTTGCTGGAGCGCTCTGAGCTTACGGGGACCTCTGTTGTTCTGGATGACCTTACTGTATTGGATCGTGGGAACCTTTTTTGGGAGGTGCGCGCCCTTCGCAAGAACAGTGGCGGGAAGACTGAACGCGATGGCCTTGTTGCACGCCAACGCTTTACGATTGACTTACCAAAATTGACGGCCCCCGACGCAGCGGGAAGGAAGGAATACTATGGCAATTAAGCGAGTATTCCTTATTGTGGCAAGCACCTGCCTTGCCCTGTTTCCTCTTGTTGCCCAAGAGGACTTGCCTCCCGGAGTTGCGATTGCCGAGGATAATTACTTCGAAATTGAAGAAGACGGAAACGCACGCTTTATGCAGGTTCTTTCCTGGAAGGCCCAGGATCACGCGCTTCACTACGAAGTTGAAATACAGGATAGCGCCGGCTTAGAAATATACCGGTCGGTGAGCCTGGAGAATACCCAGACGGTGAGTCTTCTTGCCGGCGAATATCGTTGGCGCCTTACGGTTTATAACCTTCTGGGAAAAAAAGAAGCGAGCGGCCCCTGGCAAGATTTAAAAGTCGTCAAGGTTGAATCCCCCCGGATTACCGGGTTTTCTCCGGAGACCTTATACATCGAAGACGGGAACTTTATCGTTACGCTGGAAGGCCGGAACCTTACCCCCGACTCTCGCATTTATTTGG